>NZ_JBLJBT010000038.1:0-58563 GCF_047637665.1 Bdellovibrio sp.
CTAAACTCAGGGTATTCCCTTTTATTTAAAAGTCCACTTTTTGGGGTACAGATCATATGAACTCTCCTTCTTTAAATAACCTTGTTGATTGTCAATGAACTAGAATGCGTAACCAAGTCGGATGACGGCGTGAGGAAGAACCTGCTTCCCTAATTTTTCAGCCAGGTCCGTGACATCTTTTTTGTTTTTAATATATTCGGGATCATTTAAGACGATGGCGTTGAGATTGCTATCATCGACTTCCACTTTCGTTGAAAGAGGAATTTGGGCTCCGACTTCAACGCCGAAATTAAGACCTGAATTGAATTGCCAAAACCATCCGACTTTGGGAGTTGCAAAGGTATTGCCTACGCGAATCTCTGCCGTTGCCGTTTCCCCAGAATACACAGCCGTTTTCTTCGCCGTCACGCCTTGGGACCCCAAAGCGCCCGCGATATAAAAGGAGCTTGTGAAAGGGTGATAGCGTCCTTCGATCGCAACACTTCCTAAGGAGACTTCCTCTTTGTCATTCAATTCATCCTTGGGGCGATACCCAAAGGCACCAAAATCCAACGCCATAGACCACGTGCGCGATTGATCCAGGTATTCAATGCCGCCATTAAGAACATGAGGGGCTCCGAATCCGCCATAAACTCCCCAAAGGCTGCGAGGCCATTCGCGAGTAGAACTTGGCGTGACTGCTTCCTGGGCCATTTCTGTTGGTGCAGCCTCAGAAGACTCTTCCTGAGCCCAGGCGGTGGTTGATAAAGTAAGAGCGACAAATGATGAAAATAAAAGAGTGTGTTTCATAGACTTTAAAGTCTAAACAATGAGGACTTATTTTCAATGGAAAAACATGAAGCTGGCCAGAGAGTAGAGTCCAGAGACGACCAAAACCAGACCGGCAATCTTCTGTTGTCGAAGCCCTGCAGATTGGACGGTTTTGCGAACCATAAATGGAACAGCACTCAGAGTGGGGAGTCCCCCCAGCCAGAAAAGAAAAAGCGTCAGTGCGCCCGCCCAGGGACTTTTTGTGGCGATAGCGGCAAGGACGTAAGTGTAAAGCCAACCGCAAGGAAGAAAGGCGGTAAGGAGTCCCACGCTAAAACCAGAACGCCCGATGTGAAAAGCCTGCGCTTTTTTGATGTAACCCAAGGCGCGATGCCCCCAGGACCATTGGTTTACTTTTTCAGAAAGAAGTTTTGGAAAGATCATCGAAAGGCCTGTGCCCAAGAGGATCAGCGCCAAGAGTCCGCTAGAGATCCAACGAAGGGCCACAAAATCACTATTTAAAAAAACCTGACCCACACCTCCAGCGATGGTGCCTAGCAAGGTGTAAGAAATAAGGCGCCCCAGATTGTAGGACCAAAGACTTTTTCGGGTGCTCATCAGGGTGGCGATCGGACCACACATTCCCGCACAGTGCCAGCTTCCAAAAAAACTTGAGGAAAGAATGCCCAATGCGAGAAAAGTGGTTGAGATCACTGTTTCGGTCCTACCAAGATCAGATCTCTTTGTGAGGTGTAACCTTTTTCGCTTAGGAGATCGCGAATTTGGAGTTTGGCTTTAATCTGCCCTTTGGGGTCGAACAAACTTGGTTTTACTCTGATAAAGAAATACCACTCTCGGAACTCGCCGGGCTTCAAAGAGACCGGATTTTCAGCGACGGTGAGTTCGACACCTGTTTCAATGAATTCAGGGGGAAGTGTCAGGAAGTAAAGGGCCGGGGCTTGTCCCTGATTTTGAATGTGAACTCGGAATTGATTCAATACCAACTCTTCGTTATTGGCACCTTTAACGAAGGAGTAGGGAAGTCCACGACCACGAAGAATTGTAAAGTCAGCCGGCTCGCGGGTGACAATGGCATAAGTGAGGCCACCGATCAGAGCCAGAATCGCAATCATATAGAGAATCGAGCGAGGTTTAAAAAGAGAGATCTTGCTGCCATCCAAGGTGTCATAGCGAATAAGCCCTGTGGGTTTTTTCACTTTCGTCATGATTTCGTCGCAGGCATCAATACAAGAAGTACAAGCGATGCACTCCATTTGCAGACCATTGCGAATATCAATTCCAGTTGGGCACACTTGCACGCAGCGATTGCAGGCAACGCAGTCTCCGGTTTTTTCGCCCGGCTGAGCCGTGCCTTTACGGGGTTCTCCGCGTTGTACGTCATAGACGACAGCTAAAGATTTTTGATCAAGAAGAACGGATTGAATACGTCCATAAGGACACATGATCACGCAGAACTGCTCGCGGAACCAGCCAAAGTCAAAAAGAACAGCGGCGGTAAAGAAAACCACCAATGTGAAGTAGGTGAGATTTTCAGAAGGAGAGTTTTGAACCATCTCCAAAAGCTCTTTGGCACCGATGAAGTACGCCATAAAACTGTGAGCGATCAAAGAGGAAACAAGAGTAAAGAGGATCCATTTCGAAGTGGTTTTAAAAAACTTCTCAGAGGTCAGGGGTCCGTCACGAAGTTGGCGTCTTTTGATATAAGAGCCTTCCACCCATTGTTCAATACGACGGAAGACAGCATCGATAAAAACGGTTTGTGGGCAAGCCCAACCGCACCAAACACGTCCCCAAATAGAGGTGACAAAAGCCAACCCTAAAGTCAGCGCACCTAAAATGAAAAAGAGAAGGGGAGTATCGTGGGCGTGGAACATGGCCCCAAAGAGAGAGAATTCTCTTTGGGGGATGTTTAGTAGAACTGTTTGATAGCCATTGATGGTTGTCCAGGGAATGGCCAAGAAGATGATCAGAAGAACAATCTGAGTCCAAGTCCTATGTCGTCGAAAAAATCCGGTTACTTCGGCGGGGATGATATAGATACGGTCCCCATTTTTGTCGACGCTTGTGAGTTTGCTTGGATCCAGATTGCTCATATCTTACCTTTACTTTGTCAAGTAGTCCTCAACGGGTTCTCCTTGAGGGGCTTTTGCTCCAGCAGGCTGAGTGCCTTTTTTAGAAAGAATGAACGCTGCTACGGCGTAGATTTCTTCTTTCTTCATTACCGGTCCCCATGGTGGCATTCCTTTTTCAGCAACACCTTCGCGGATCACCTTGACGATGTCCATGCGAGTTCCTTTTCCGTGGATCCAGTATTTATCCACTAGATCAGGACCGATTAGACCACCCAACTCGGGTCCGTGGCAAGAAGCACACTTAGCAGTATACTGCTCAGCGCCCAGGGCGACAACACCGTCTTTGGCAAAAGCGGCTTGCAAGGACTCCTCGGTTTCCATAGGAGCTGCGGAAGTCGCAGTCGCTTTGGTCTTGTCGATTTCCTGCATGGCCACGTTCAACTCTTCAGTCAAAGTTTTGCCTCCGCCACCCATTTCGTAATGGATGTAGTAAATAAAGGCAAAGATGATCGTGATAAAGAACGTCGCCAGCCACCAGGTAGGAAGCGGATTGTCGTGTTCAATGATGCCGTCGTATTCGTGAAATTTTTCTTGTTTGTCGCTCATGTTATTCTCCGTCCTGCAATGGTATCTGCTCCATCTTGTGATAAATTTCTGTGCTGGATTTGCGATAAACCCAGAACAGAACTCCCACGAAGAAGATGAAGAAAATCAGAAGGCCCATACCTGTCAAATGTGTGTCGGTAAAGTACTTCAATCCTTCTTGTTTCATTGCGCTTTCCCTTTCTGACCTAGGGCTTGCAGATAAGCGATCAAAGCGATGATCTCTTTCTTCTCAAGACCTTTTGGAGCCCCATTGGATTCCAGGTCCGCAGCGATTTGTTGCGCTTGCTTTTGAGCATGGATGTCAGCGTTTGCGACCACGTCGTCAGCGTAAGGAACACCCACCATTTTCATGACAGAGAGTTTTTTACGAAGAGACAAGAAGTCCGCGTCTTTTTCAGCCAACCAAGGATAGCTAGGCATGATAGACTTCGGAGTCACCGCACGAGGGTCGACCATGTGGCTATAGTGCCATAGGTTCGGATACTTCTTACCAACGCGAGCCAGATCCGGTCCCGTACGCTTAGAACCCCATTGGAACGGATGATCGTGCATAGACTCTTCAATAGTTGAAGGTTTTCCGTAACGAAGAACTTCCGCAGCGATCGGGCGAATTTGTTGAGAGTGGCAAACGTAACAGCCTTCTTTTACGTACACATCACGGCCCGCAAGCTCAAGTGGAGTGTAAGGATCTGTGATGCTGTCAGGTCTGACATACTTATGCAAAGACAGAGTTGGATAGATCTCGATGACCGAGCCGACTGCGATCGCAAGGAACGCAAGAACAGAGAACAAGAAGCCCATACCTTCCAACTTACGGTGAGCAGTGCCGCCCACTTCGTCGTAACCAGAACGAGCCACTTCGACGGCTTTTTCTTCCTGAGCTTTTGGAGCCAACTGAATGGTTTTGTAGATATTGTAACACATCAAGATAAAGCCGATGAGGAACAACAATCCACCCAATGCACGAACCCAGTAAAGAGGCACGATGCGGATCACAGTTTCAACGAAGTCAGGGTAAACGAGGTTCCCTTGTCCGTCGATTGCACGCCACATAAGACCTTGAGTGATACCCGCTACAACCATGGAGATGTAGTAAAGAAGGATACCAGTCAGACCCAACCAGAAGTGGTTTTCAAGAAGCTTTTTAGAGTAAAGCTGAGTTTTCCAAAGGCGGGGAACGAGATAGTAGATCATTCCAAAGCCCAAGAAACCGTTCCATCCAAGCGCACCGGCGTGAACGTGTCCGATGATCCAGTCAGTGTAGTGACCCAAAGAGTTCACAGACTTGATGGAAAGAAGAGGTCCTTCGAAAGTCGACATACCGTAGAACGTGATGGCGGCGACAAAGAACTTGATCAAAGGTTCTGTTTTCAAAAGATGCCAAGAACCTTTCAAAGTCAAAAGACCGTTGATCATACCACCCCAAGAAGGAGCCCACAACATCACGGAGAAGATCATTCCCAGAGTTTGTGCCCATTCAGGCATGGAAGTGTAAAGAAGATGGTGAGGTCCTGCCCAGATATAGATGAAAACCAACGCCCAGAAGTGAATGATCGAAAGGCGGTAAGAATACACCGGACGATTCGCTGCTTTAGGTACGTAGTAATACATCAAACCAAGGAAGGGAGTTGTCAGGAAGAACGCCACGGCGTTATGTCCGTACCACCATTGAACCAAGGCATCCTGGATCCCTGCGTACACTGGATAAGAGTGCAAGAAGGAAACAGGGATTGCGATAGAGTTCACGATGTGCAGAACTGCTACCGTGATGATGGTCGCAATATAGAACCAGATCGCCACGTACATGTGTTTTTCACGACGTTGACGGATGGTCATAAAGAAGTTCAGACCAAAGATCACCCACACAACCGCGATAGCGATATCAATCGGCCATTCAAGTTCAGCGTACTCTTTCCCGTGAGAATAGCCCAAAGGAAGTGTGATCGCTGCAGCAACGATGATAAGCTGCCATCCCCAGAAGTGCATTTTTGAAAGCAAGTCTGAGAACATGCGTGTTTTTAAAAGTCTTTGAGAGGAGTGATAGATCCCCGCAAAGATCGCGTTCCCCGCGAACGCAAAGATTGCCGCATTGGTATGCAGCGGGCGCAGACGACCAAACGTGATCCATTCAAGGTTCGCGTTCAGAGGCCAATACGCCAGTTGAAGGGCTGCGATAAGACCAAATAAGAAGGCCGCACCCGCCCAAACCATAGTCGCAAGAGTAAACTTTTTGACGATGTCATCATCGTAAAAAATCTTCTCGATGAGATTTCCTGTTGTTTTCACAATTGTTTCCTTTCGTTGTCATCATTTAGAATTCTATGCGCAGGAGTCTCTAGGTCATCAAATTGACCTTTGGAAGTGGCCCAGAGAAAGGCGGAGACAAAGCCTATTCCCAGCAAAAGAGCCATTGGAATCATAATCACAATAATATTCATCGGAACCCCCACAAGGTCGATAGAATAATCGCCACGGAACTAATGGGCATTAGGATAGCGGCCATCATCGGGTTGATAAAGCCCAGCAATGCAAGGCCACCGCCTAAGGTGTTGTACACCAACGAGATAGTCAGGTTGCGAACCAGTACGCGACGTGTTTGTTCTGAAAGTTGAATCAGATCAAACAGGGGAGTCAGGCCTCCACGAGTGAAATAGACATCCGCACTGTTCAGGCTTAAGTCCACACTGCCTTTGACGGCAATACCCACGTCCGCCGACTTCAAACTGAGAGAATCATTCGCACCGTCCCCAATCATGCATGTATTGCGGTACTGATCGACGATTTCCTTTTTGTCTTCAGGGAAGAGTTCCCCATGAGAGTTCTCTCTTGGGATGCCACAGATGTCCGCCACTTGATAAACGCGGGATTTTTTGTCGCCAGAAAGCAGATAACATTGGATCCCTTTTTCTTGCAGCTTCTTTACGGCCGAAGGCGAGTCGGGGCGCAATGTATCCATGAAGTAAAGGCGGCAGATGCTATCGTGACCGCGAATCACTTCAATCGCTGTTTCGGCTTCATGAGTGCTTTCAGCCAAATGACGAATCTCGTATTGAACCCCGTCAATCGTGCCGCGCACACCGCGCCCCAGGATCTCTTGCGCGTCTTGCACTTCATAGAGGGCTGCGGGGTGAGGCCAGGCTTTACGAAGAGCAAAAGCGATCGGGTGATAGGACGGAGCTTCCAGGCTGAGGATGATCTTTTGAATATCCTGAGGAACCATGGAGGGCTCCGAGTGAGAGAATTGCAAACTGCCCTCGGTCAAAGTCCCGGTCTTATCAAAGAAGACATTTTTAATTTGCAGCATTCTTTCAAGGCTGGTGGCGTCCTTCAGAAGGATGCCGCCTTTCTGCGCCTTTTTAAGAGCAAGACCAAAGGTCAAAGGCGACCCAAAGGCTAAAGCACAAGGGCAAGCCAACACAATCAACGCCAAAGAGCGATTGAACGCTTCGGTGGCATTGATGTTCATATAGATAAGGAAGAAAAGGGCGGCGATTGAAAAGACGACAACAATCAACTTTTGCGCAAGTCGATCGGTCAACGCAATGAACTTACTTTTTGCCAAGGCGCTATTGTCGAGCTGACGAAGAAGTTGGCCGAGCTTACTTTCCGTAAAGGGGATTTTCACTTTGACTAAGATCTCTTGGTCAAGGACTTGAGTTCCCGCAAAAATCGTCATGCCTTGAGAAAAAACCTTCGGCATGGACTCACCGTTAAACAAAGACATATCCACGGTTGCATGGGCCGAAAGAAGTTCGCAGTCAGAAGGCAGGGTTTGGCTGCGCTGGATTTTTAGAGTGTCACCGGTTTGGACGGAACTCCACGGGATGTCTTGTTCGGTCTCGTTTTGAATACGGCGGTACTTCGCCGTTTGGAAGAAGGACTTAATGCGTGAAGGGGACAAGTAGTTCTGTTGCACGCGCTTTAAAATGTAGCGAGCCGACAAGATGAAGAACATGAAGCTGGCCGTACTATCAAAGTAAATAGCTTCGTTGCCGATGATCAGGTTGTAGGAGGAAAGGAAGAATCCCGAAAGCATGGCGATGACAATCGGAAGATCGACATTGATAACTTTGTATTTAAGAGAGTTCCAAGCACCGCGATAAAAAGGAATGGCGCTATAAAAAAGTATGGGAAGGAATAGAAAAAAACTCAGCCAGTTGAAAATCTGAGCCCAAGATCCTGCCAAGCCCGCATAAACCGGGATCACAAAAAGCATGGTATTGCCGGCGCAAAAACCCGCGACCGCGATGCGGTTTAAGAAAGCTCTATTTTCAATTTTATATCTTTCCGCCAAGTTGTCTTGCTTAGAAAGAAGAGTGGGGTTGTAGCCAAGTTCTTTGATGACGTGAGCGACTTGCGCCAAAGAGGCAGAGTCAGAAAGCTTCACTGCCACCGTGGACTGCGCAAAGTTCACTCGTGCACTGAGGATCTCGGGATAAAACTCGGGAAGCTTTTCTAGAAGGTGAACACAGGAAGAACAGTGCAGACCTTCGGCGAAGAAAAGATAATCATACTCTGCATCTTGATCGTGGCGATAAAGATCGCGAAACTCTTTTTGATCAAAATAAGAGTAAGGGTTTACGCCCGCTTTGAGTACCGGCAGGGGGCCTACTCGCAACGCCAAAACTTCGCAAGCACTACAGCAGTAAGCTGCCCCGGTGGTGGGTACTCCACAATAACCACAATTATGTTGAGACAAGACCTCCATACATCACTCCAAATGCCCAAAGTATGTGGACAAGCAATAATCAAGTATATGATCCAAATCATGTCGCTTGGAATTTCTTGATTCTGATCAATTTTTATTGGGAAACAGACGAAAGGCAAGTTTTAGTCGGATTCAAAAGGCAAGATGCGCAACGAAAAGTTGCGCATGAAAAACAAGCTCATGTTTCTTAGCGAATCTCAGTGCGTTCGCGCAAAAGATCTCTTGAGAGAATACGAATGCTACGGCCATCCGTCTGGTCGATCAAACCTTCTTTTTCAAACTGAGAAAGAGTGCGAATGACAGTCTCAGGTGTTGTTCCCGCCCACTGCGCGATTTCACGACGTGTCCAGTTCTGATGTGCAAAATGCTCTTGAAGGAAAAGCAAAGCTTCCGCAATACGCTCGGAAGCTCCTTTGTCCATTTGGTCCATCCATTTTTCTTCAGCCATGCGCAAATCTTTTGAGATGTGCGACAAAAGTTTCATCGCCAAGTGAGGATAACTTTTGAAGATGTTCATGATATCGGCCTTAGGAATAAAACAAAGTTCGCAGTCTTCAACCGCCACAGCCGAAGCGTGATAAGGTTCTTGCGCGAAAAGAGAACGATAGCCCAAAGCGCCGCCCGGTCCAACAAGACGAAGCGTGTGAGCAGCTCCTGACGGAGACATCACTTCCAACTTCACAAGGCCTTCTTGAATCGTGAAAATTCCCAAGGGATCGTTGCCAGAATAAAAAATAACTTGTCCCGCTTTGAAACGACAAGTGACGCGCGCCTTTTCCACCATGAGCAAAACGTCAGGAGAAGAGCATAAGAGACTTTCATTGCGCATACCGCAGGTTTGGCAAGAAGACAGATTATGGACCGAGAGGGTGGACTCTTTTTTACTTGGCATAGTACGTATATACTATCAGAGAAGAAATCTTTCGTCATGAAAGTTTAACGATAGAGCCAGGTGCAACAATTCGTCGTCTTGGGGACCTTTGTAGAGGGGGGTATTAAGCCTCTGAGTCGCGAAAAGGGCCTCCGGAGAGAGATTCCAGGGGACTAAAACGGCTTCAAAAAGGCGCATAAACTCATATTCTGCCGGTGCGGACAAAGAGGACAGCATCGGAAGGTGGTCCCGCCGTTTGAAATATCCCAGCAAAATCGCCTTGAGGGTTTTCAGGAGATGGAGAGGGACGGAGTTCATGTCAGACATAAGGTAATGGAACTCCCCGGCGAATGTGGGGTCTTGAAGAAACATCTTTTGAATCTCCGGGAGTAAGGGGATCGAACGCCAACTCAAAGAACAGAAATGATCTACAAAAGCGTGGGGGCTTTCAAGCCTGGTCAAAGACTTGGCGTGGCGCAAAGGCGGGGGAAGATTTTTGCGCAGGACTTCCACAATCTGCGCGGAGGAGATCGAGTTGTGACCTTCAACAGGCCTGGAAAACTCTTGGTTGTGCGGGCCACCTAAGAAATCTTTGGGCCGACGAAGAAATGAAAACACGAAAATATAAGTGGCGGCCATCTCCACATCAGTGAGCAGACCTTGGCGCCAGAGTTCGATATAACTTTGCAGGCATTGATGTGCCAAAAGGCTTTGATTTTTGAGAAACTCATCATCCAAAAGACGATGACGAAAACGACCGGCACGTAACATAATCTCTGTTCTATTTAAATACCTAACGGAAGTCTAACAAATTACTCGTTGCCAAAGTGTGGTAAGGCCGAATCTAATGGGGAAACAACAAATCTCTAATGGATTGGAGACTTCATGAAGACCTCGCTTCTTATGATGCTGTTGCTGGTGGCTTTGTTTGCGCCGACGGATCGGGTGCAAGCTCAGGAAACATCGGGAAATGCGCAGTTTGATAACTATTATACCGTCAAAGAACAGTCTTCTCTTTCCAGTGAACCTTCCGTTTCAATAAATCCCGTGGACGCCGCCGAAAATTTTTGGGATCTCAGTGAAAACCTTCAAGAACTCACTGCTAAAATCTACTCCTTGCTTGATTTTGATAACCATAATGAGAAATACGGAAACGTCAACGAACCCTACAGTCGCAAAAAACATTTTGGAACCTGGATTCGAGATCGCCGAGATACTAAATGTTACAACACGCGAGCTAAAGTTCTTATCCGTGACTCCGCAGTGAATGTGAATTTCAACAGCAGCGGTTGCACGGTGGCTTCGGGAAAGTGGGCGGACCCTTATTCTGGAAGGGATTATACTCGCGCCAGTGATATTCAGATTGATCACTTCGTCCCACTAAAAAATGCTTACATCAGCGGTGCTTATAAATGGGACAAGGTGAAGCGTTGTCTTTATGCTAACTTTTTAGGGAATGACTTTCATCTTCTGCCGGTCTTTGGCAATGAAAATAGCCGCAAGGGGGATAGAACTCCCGAAGAATATATGCCTTTGAACCGAGCCTACAACTGCCAGTATTTGGCGCAGTGGCTGAAGGTGAAATTGATTTGGTCATTAGGGCTGACGCCGCCAGAAAAAGAAGCGATCCTTTCTTTGGTTCGCGACAATCACTGCAATAAAACTGAATTAAGTTATACGTCTCAAGAATTAGACCAACAAAGACGTTTTATTGCTGACAATATGAACCTCTGCCAGTAAGCAGAGGTCATGATCTACTCTCAAGAAAAAGTATTAGGAATGTTGTGGGGACTTCATGCCGGGGATTCCTTAGGGGCGCCCTTGGAGTTTTTGCCGCCGTCTGCGGTGTGGAACCAACACACCGAAATTGTCGGCGGTGGAAAATTCAATTGGAAGGCCGGGGAGGCGACGGATGACACGGATCTGATGCTTTGTGTGCTTCGCTCGATTGAAAATCCTCAGACATTTTCTTTTGATATTTTAAAACAAGAGATGTTGGTGTGGTTTGCAAGCGAACCGCCGGATATCGGGACGACCACCATCAAGGGGCTGCGCAATCTCAAGGCGGGTCTGCCATTGAGGGAATGTGGTTTTGTCGATGAGAAATTTCAAGGAAATGGTTCCATCATGCGAGTGGCCCCTTTGAGTCTTTTGGATGAACAGGTGGAGGGTGTCTATCAGGGACAGTCCATCGTGTCTTTGCAAGAGGTGTTAGAGACGCAGACGAAAATGACTCATGGTCATTCTTATTGTGTGGAGGCGGATCGTGTTTTGATCGCCGCGCTGAAAGCTGCGTTACAAGGAACCTCAAAGTCCGAAATTTACCAAGCGGCTTTGCAAGAGGCGCAAAAACAGTCTCGGCTGCTTTGGCAAAGAGTGCAAGACGTTCCGGCCTTTTCTTGGGAGACACTCCCGACTTCGGGATTTTGTTTTGACACTTTGTGTGCGGGGCTTTGGACATTTCTGAATTATGATAATTTGCAGGATTCCCTGGTGGCGATCGTCAATCGTGGAGATGATTCAGATTCCTGCGGTGCTGTGGCGGGAGCTTTGTGTGGAGCTTATTACGGAAGCTCCGCGATTCCGGAGCGTTGGCTTAAGACGCTGGAATTTCGTCATGAAATTGAGTCTCTCTTGAAGGCGAAAAAACTGTTTTGTTAGCTTGCGGTGTCAAGGAATAGCGATAAGTGGACTCGACGCAAAAACGAGCCCCTTGTTTCGGTTCTCATTGGCAGCTTCTTCCGAGTTTGATTAGGATGTTCTTATGACGTACACAACGATAGAACTTCTTGGAACGATATTTTTTGGTCTTGCAGTCATCCACACTTTTATGGTGGGAAGAATTTTGCAATGGTCCCATCACTTTCCCAAAGATTCGTTATGGAGCAACGTGCTTCATCTTTTGAGTGAAATCGAGGCGGTTTTTGCCATTTGGGCTTCGTTGTTCATGGTCATTTACATTGCCTTGGAAGGGTGGGGAGCTGCGATCTCCTATCAAACCTCACTGAACTTTGTAGAACCCTTCTTTATTTTTGCGATCATGGTGGTGTGTTCGACTCGGCCCATTTTGACGGCGGCTCGGCAAGGAATTTTAGTTATCAGTACGGCGATTCAAAAAGTTTTACGAACGCCTGCGGTGCTGACAGATCTTTTTGTGGTTCTGGTTTTGGGACCTTTAAGTGGAAGTTTTATCACCGAGCCCGCCGCCATGACAGTGACGGCTTTTATGCTGAACTCGATGTTGCAAAAAGAATCCAGTAAATTGATTTACGCTTTGATAGCGGTTCTTTTTGTGAACGTTTCCATTGGTGGAGCTTTGACTCCCTTTGCCGCGCCTCCGATTTTAATGGTGGCTCATAAGTGGAATTGGGACTTCGCCTTTGTTCTGACCCATTTTGGTTGGAAAAGTGCCGTGGCGATTTTCATCAACACAGCTTTTCTTGTGTGGATCTTCCGACGGGAGCTTTCGCAAAACTGTATCACCTTGCGGGAGGTGGAAACACGTTTGTCGGGCTCCCAAGCGCAGATTCCAGGTCCGGTGACTTGGGTTCATTTGGTTTTTTTGGCGGCGATTGTCGTGACGGGACACCATCAAAATGCCTTCCTGGGCCTCTTCTTGCTGTTCTTGGGTGTCGCCAGTGTGACTCAAAGATACCAGGACTCACTTCGTCTGAAAGAAAGTTTGCTGGTGTCGATGTTTTTGGGAGGCATTATTCAGTTTGGTGCTTTTCAAAAATGGTGGCTGGCGCCCCTCTTGGGAGGCATGAGTGATCTTCTTCTCTTTAAGGGCGCCGTGGGGCTTACGGCGATCACCGACAATGCGGCCTTAACCTATCTGGGATCGCAAGTGGAAACTTTAAGTGAATCCAGCAAATACGCTCTGGTGGCGGGGGCTATCGCCGGGGGGGGATTGACGATCATCGCCAATGCTCCTAATGCCGCGGGGTACTCGATCCTCAGCCACAAGTTTCCCGGCGGTATCAAACCTCTTAATTTGCTTATTGCTGCTCTGGCCCCCACGGTCGTCGCCATTGCCTGCCTCTGGTTGCTCTAGAAAGCGCTTAATTTCTTGCTGATGTGGCCATAGCGCAGGGAGTTAATGCAACATTCGTTTAAAAAAGGGGTTTGCTTTCTGTTGATACTGTTATGCGGCAGTGCTACTCACACGCCATGGCAAATGCTTTTCAAACGGCACTGGTAAATTTATTTGAAGATCGTAGGAAAAAGAATAAGCGATACTCTTTAAGAGCTTTCGCAAAGGACGCTCAAAAAGACCCCTCCTCCTTGAATCGAATTATGCAAGGAACTCGCATTCCTTCAGAAAAGGTCATTCGCGAGATCTCCCGAAAGCTGAAGTTTACGGATAAAGAACTGGAGATGTTTGTCCGAGACTGTAAGGTCTCAAGGCTGCATGAAAGGGAGTTGGCCTCTTTAAAACAGAGCGCCTTAAGAACTATTTCCCGTGATGAATTCAAATTGATTTCGGATTGGATCCATTTTGCAATCCTGGAGTGTCTGAATCTTAAAGATTTTGATCACACGGTCGAGTACATTGCCCGCCGTCTTTGTACGCCGGTTGAGGTCGTCGAAGAGGCTTTGGCGCGATTGATTCAATTGGAGTTTTTAAAGTTTGAGGACGGTCGGTATGAGCTTCTTAGCGGAAATACCAGCATCTTCCATTTGCGAAAATCAGACGAAGCAATGATGAAAATGCAGGGAGATCTTTTGGACGTGTCTAAGGAGGCGCTTATGAATGTGCCTCTGGAAGAGCGTCACCATAGCTCGTTGATTTTTTCATTCCGCTCCTCCGACCTTCCGGTCATCGCGGAACATCTTCGGGTCTTGAGAAAAAAATTGAATGACCAAAGTAATCAAACGAAGGGACGGGCCGATCAGGTTTATTGCATCAGCCTCTCCGTGGTTCCTCTGACAAAATAGTGTGTGGTGAAAAAATGAGATATTTATTCTGTCTATTGGTTTGTTTTTGGAGTGTGGCAGGGCGAGCAGAAAACGTCGTGATTCCTCAGGGACACGAGGCTTTCGGGGGCAGCGGAGCTGTGCTGGAGTTTCAACTGATCCTGAAGGATGTCATTCGCATTCTGGGAAAAGTGGGGCCCGCGGAGGAAATGCCGACCCCCGATTTTGTGAATCAACTCAAGACCTTGTCAGAGCATATGCAGGTTGTTGCCGTTGAGCGGACGATCTTGGATGGTCATGAAGTGGACGCCATCAACTACCCTCATGAATCTCCGGTGCGAATCGAAATTTCATTGTCACGCTGGCCTTTGATGAGTGAACAGGCACGTATGACGTTGGTGATTCACGAAGCTCTTCCGGCGTTGGGCTTGACCGATTTGGATTATCATCTGTCCATGGATTTGGCTCAGAAGATCTTTTCTTTTTTGAATGAGGGGCCTCGTTGGAAAGAAGAGATGGAGTACTCTCTCAAAGAGTGTTCACCGGCCAGCGGGGAAGCGATTTATCGTTTGCTTCAAGTTACTCACCAGGCACGAGAGAAGCGCGAGTATTTTTTTCGGCGCTCCTATGAAGTGGGTTGCGCCGCGGTCTTAGAAAAGCTCAGTCTTCGTGAAACGAATCCTTTGGCCCAAGAGATCGAGGGGCAAAGTTATCTGTTGTGGATGATAGAGCGTCTTTTAAAGTCCCCCCGACCTGAGTACTCAGAGAAACTGAGTTACTTCAAGGACGCCTTGCAGTTCCAGAATGATTTCAATGCCTCTTTTGTTTTAAGTCCTGAGGTGGAAGTCCGTGTTGTTGCGTACCTCGCTGTCCAAAATGATCTTCAGCGATTCGACAGGGTGGTGGCTCTGTGGAAGATCATTAGCGCTTCTTCTCGGTCACCGATTTGGATCAGTCAGCAGGACATCTATGAGGCCAGCTATTCCTGGAACTTGAATCTGGCCCAGGCCCTTGAGAGCTATCGAGCCCGTTGGTGGTCGAGCCAAGAGTGAACTTGGGGTGGAGCTTGCATGGGCTCCAATACTGAGCCTGTAGCTTCCAAGACTGATATAGGCGCTACAGAATGTTGTCTTATTTAAAATCAAACGTACATTCGTCTTTAGTGGGAATTGCGGGACTCCGATAAGTCCCTTATGAGGACTGGTGCGTTGTTCTTGGCATTTCTACTGACCGGCTGTTCGCTGGATGCAAGCTTGATAGAGCCTCGCTCCTTAACCTCCCCGCAAGATCAAACAGACCCAAGTTTAAAAATACAACGAACCTCTCCTGATTTCATTTCAGGGGAAGTTGTGACCACCGGAAACGGCGTGGTCATGATGGGAATCTTTGGCGAGATTTCAGAAAAAAAGACATTGTCCAATGGTGTGACCATTGAGGGAGCCTTCTATGAATAGGTCATTTCTATTAACCCTGGCGATGTTGAGTTTTCTGGTGTCCCCCAAAGCGATGGCACAGGCTCATAAGGGTATCAGCTTTCAAGGTGTTATTAAGTTGCCTTCCGGCGAATATCCCACGCGAGCGGGTTTGACGGTGACGGCACGAATTCTTTCTCCGAATGATTGTATTCTGCGTGAAGAGCGCTTTAGCGGTGTGAATCTTTCCAATGGTTATATTAATCTGGCGATCGGAACCGGGGTGGCGAGTGGGTATGATCCCGGATTTTCAATGAAGAAGATCATGGACAACTCCGCGAGCATCGCAAATCTGACGTGTCTGCATGCAGATGGCAGCGTCAACAATCTGGTGACGAACTTTGATCCGACTATGACCAGTGGAGCCCGCAAACTTCGCGTGAGCCTGGTGATTGATTCAACACCGGTTGATGCAGATTTCAATATGCGCTCTATGGCTTTCGCGGTGAACGCCGAAAGCCTTGATGGTAAAACGAAAAGTGATTTCATTCAGGCTTCGGGATCTTTGACTCAGGCCCGTCTTGAGGATTTTATCAGTGCGATCACTTCGGCTTCGGGAAGTTCCGTGATGTGGAACGGTTCAAGTTTTGTGACTTATGATCCGGTTGCGAGCAATTCTATTCCAGATTCCGCCATCGGAGGGTTGTCTTATAGCAAGTTGACGAGTGTGCCGACACCGGTTTCCGAGATCGGAGCCCTTTCTTGCGCCAACGGTGAAATTCTGAAGAAGGTGTCCGGCCAGTGGGCCTGTGCTTATGAAAGTGGCGTGGGGCTTGAGAGTGATCCCACCGTTCAGACGTTTGCCAAAAATGCTCCAGGCGCAGGGCTTGAAGTTGCAGGAAGTAATTTGCAAGTAAAGATGAATGATGTGCGTCTGAATGCAACAGGGACTTGGGGCATTCATATCACCGGGAATGCGGCAACGGCGACGACGGCGACCAGCTTTTCAGGATCTTTGGTCGGTGATGTCACGGGCACTCAAGGCGTCACCAAAGTAGAAAAACTGCAAGGCAACGCGGTGGCTTCAGGGGTTCCCGCAGATGGCCTTCTGACATGGAATACGACGTTGACTCGTTGGGAGGCGGTGAATCCTCCGACGTGTTCAGGAGCACAAGTTCTTGTGTGGTCTTCGGCTTCGGACAGTTTTTCTTGTCAAAGCATTTCGATTACAAAATCTCAAGTGAGTGATTTCCCGACCTTGGGTTCTTTGGCAGGGAAGTCGTCTGTGGATTTATCAACGACCGAGGCAACGGGAACCTTAGCTGCGGGGCGAATGCCAGCATTGTCAGGAGACGTGACATCGACGGTGGGCACGACCACAACGAGCATTTCAAATTTGGCGCGAACAAAATTGGCACTGGGAACGGCAAACCATGTTGTGATCAACAGTGGAACGGGAGCTCTTTCCAGTGAAGCACAACTGGCGATTTCTCGTGGGGGAACGGGGGCCGCGACGAAGGCGACCGCCTTTAATGCCCTTTCTCCCAATACCACTAAAGGGGATATTATCTATTTTGATGGCGCCAACAATGTGCGCTTGCCTGCGGGGACAAAGGATCAGACTTTGATTATGGATTCAACGGGAGTTCCGAAGTGGGATACAAGATTTATTCGTCCGACAAATCTGGCAGTCACGCAGACAATCACAGGCGGAGCAGCTTTCAGTGTGTCTTGGACGGGAGGCGTGGGAAATGGGAACTGCCTTCTTCAATATTCGGGAGACAACGGAACAACATGGACTAACTTTGGGGCCACGACTTATAACTGCGATGCGGACGTGACGGCCTCGTTGAATGTTATGACGACTTTGGGAGCCAGTTTTTTAGGACACGCTTGGACCTCGATTCCTCTAAGATTGGTTGCGGCCAGCGCGGGCAGTGCCGTGGAAGATGTGGTCATAGCGAAATTCCCTTCAGGATTGGCCTGTGCCGGTTATGAACCATCGCAAGCATCATTAGCCGCAGCAAATGCAGTGGATGCTGACTGTAATGGGGTTTTTAATAACTATATTCTTGCGAGTTTTAATGTGTCTTGTGGGAAGGCAGCTCCGTTGACTTTTGGGGTGACCTTACCGGCGACGGGAACCTGTGGTGTGGCGGAAGGATATGTTCGTTCTTGGACTGGAGTTCCCTGGAACTCGTACAATTGGGACATCGGCGCTGTGGTTGTTCGAGGATATTCTAATTCAACGTGTACAACCTATGTCGGAGACTTCAGCATCTATCGAACCCTGCAAAGTGGAGTGGATACACTCCCTGCCAATGTCCCCAGTGCGGGATTCATCGCGGGGTCGCCTTGGGGAGGCGGAGGACTCCTCACCCTTTCAGGAACAGCTTGCGTTTCCTTGGGAGCTGCTTGCGCTCCTTGTTATTACAAGCAGCCCGGTATGACCGCCTGGGCGTCGGGTGGCGGGGCAGGCTATTCGGGCAGCATGAATGCGTATTGGTAAAATAGGGCTTCCTATTCTTTTATTCCTGTCGATTGCGCACGCAGAGCCGCAATGCATTTCTGCTTGTGTAGAAAAAAACTGTCGAAAGGCGGCGTCTGGCTTTTCAAAAGAATGTCGAAACTACTGTTCAGACAGTTGTTTCCTTGGCGATCCAAAGAGCTTCTTGCGAAATCATAAAAACTCCAAACACTCTCCCGAAAGTCTTTTGGTGCAGTTCTCAGAACAGTGTGAGGCCGTTACGACTGAGACTGAAAATCAAACATACTGCTTTCAGTGTCTGTGCAAAAATGGCTCTTGGGACTATCTCAAAGACTCGGCGGGAAAGCCGGTCCTTCAGTCGCTGTGCAAGGGAACTGGTGCTGAGGCAAAGATCTGCATTAAGAATGACTCTTTGTTGATTCGCGAAAAATATATTCTGCAACTTCAAGAACCATTCTTTAGCACTCTGGTGGCGGAGAATCTGAATCATGAAAAGAACGTCCCAGTTCAGAAGATTCTGACAGATCGAAAACAAATCGGCGTGATGCAAAAAAGATGGCCGCGAGAGGTTTTGTATAGGGAAAGTCTCAGATCCGCTAATATGGCAGCGCTGGCAAAAAGAATCGCGGTTTCTGAAAGAACGCGGCATCTCTCCGGGAAGTCCAAGGAGAGCTCCGCCATGGAATATGTGAATTCAAAAAAAGAAGATTTGTTTTTAATTATCAAAAATAAATATCTAGAAAAAATCCAGGACCACTATTTTGTCGAATGATTTTGAACTCAGTTAAAATACACACGTTTCCTCCTTGGCGCTGAAGTGTTTTCAACGGAAAGTGAAAGCCATTCCGATGAAAGCAGGAGGCACCATGGAAGTGAGCCGTCAAAAAAGCAGCGAACCGAAAAACAAACAACAGATTGCCGTTGCCATCGATCAGGTGGAACTACGCAACTTCGCCCGGGCCGAGGAAGTGAGAACTTTTCCCTATGGGAAGTTGGAGCTTCTAAAAATGGGCGGTATCGTAATAGGACGGGCAACGTTGGAGCCGGGCTGGCGCTGGTCCACGTCGGTCCAGCCGTTGGCCAAAACCACAAGCTGTGAAGCAGCACACTTTCAATATCATGTGTCGGGAAGGCTGATGGTTCATATGGACAATGGCAAAGAATATGAATGCCGTCCTGGAGATATTTCTCTTATACCGCAGGGACACGATGCTTGGGTGATTGGCAATGAACCTGTTGTGATCGTGGACTTTCAGGGAATGATGGACTACGCGAAAGAAAGTTCTCATCACTAAAAGACCCCAACAAAAAAAGGGAACCGCGAACGGTTCCCTTTTAAGAAAAGTGAAGCATCACTCTCCGCAAAGCGGGGATTAGTGACCTGCAGGAGCAGCAGCTTCTTCTTTTTTGTCTTCTTTTTTAGCGTGCTTTTTCTTAGCAGCTTTTTTCTCAGCTTTAACTTCAGCTTTTACTTCTGCAGTTGCAGGAGCAGCAGGAGCTGTAGTTGCAGTGTGAGCAGGTTCGTTAGCTTGAGCAACAACACCAGCGAAAACAAGAGTCATCAAAACAGAAGCGATTTTCATAGTAACCTCCTAATGGTTCTTAGTTAGCTTCGTTAATGGAACGAACTCAGATTAGCAGAGGAGGTTAAAACTCTGATTAAAAGCAGATTAAATGTTTTTAATTTCGAAGGTAAATCGCGCGCCGTGTCCTGAGTGGTTCTGCGCACTTAGCTTGGCATTATGAAGAACAGCTATTTTTTGAGCAATCGCCAAGCCCAGACCAAAGCCTTTGACTCGTGTTTCCATATTAGAACCGCGAGAGAATCGATCAAAAATAAAGGGCAGTTGATCTTCGGGAATTCCCGGGCCGTTGTCTTCAACGATAAGTTCACTGACCTCTTGTTTCCAGTTCAAGGTGACCGTGACCACTTCCTTGTTCGGAGAATATTTAATCGCATTCTCAATCACATTGATTATCAGATTTTGCAAAAGGTCGTTGTCTCCACGGACCAGCTTGCGATCTTCGGACGTTTCGTTATTAATATCGAATTTCAGTTTGATCTCTTTGGAGAGTGCCAATTTCTCACACCGAGCAATCACTTCGAAAATCATTTCGTCCAAAGCGATCTCTTGCATATTCAGGGCTCCGATGCCCGCATCGACACGAGATAAAAGAAGCATCTCTTGCACAATGCCCGAAAGGTTGTCCACTTCCTGAAGGGCACTTTTAATAAACTGATCGACGTCTCGCTTTTCAGACTTCTTTAAAAGTTCCAACTCGCCACGCATGATGGTCAGCGGGGTCAACAGTTGATGAGACGCATCCGCGACGAAACGTTCCTGACTATGAAACGCCTGTTGAATCCGGTCGAGCATTTCATTCAGAGTCAACGCCAGCTTTTTGATCTCGTCATTGGCGTGAGGAATCGGAACGCGCTGAGAAAGTTCACTGGCTTTGATTTCTTTGGCGATATTGATCATGTTATTCACGGGATTCAAAGCCCGCGCCGACAAGAAGAGTCCGCCCAAGGTCGCTATCAGCAGAACCACGGGAATCCCGATTTGCAGCAAGGTCAAACGCTGACTGATTTGTGTTTCTAACAACGTCATCGGAACGGCAATTTGCAAAAGCAGCTGCGGTTTGGCGGCGTTATCCAGAGGAAAAGAAATCAGGCGATACGAGTCGGCTTCCGCCGAGGGGATATTGCGAATGTGTTCAATGGTTCGATACGTGGCCTCTTCTCCGGCCCAGATCCGTTCAAAGTCTTTTTTATAAGGCGGATTGAACTCTCCAAAGTTTCCCACGCGGGCCAAGACAGCGCCCGAACTATGGCGAACCTGAATCAACGCGGTCCCCAGAGGGAAGGGCAGAATTTTCCCATGATCTAATCGCAGCGGAGGAAAACTCAGGTCCCCTTTGACGCCGATCTCGATGCCTTCCGAAACGTCGACGGAATAGTTAAAGAGGGCGTCGTCGAAATCCTGCTGAAGAGTATCGATCATCATCTTATAGAGGAACATATTAAAGAAGATGGTTGTGGCCCCGAAAATCAAGACAAAGATCAGCGAAAGGCGAAGTCGAATGCTGAAACTTGAAAAGAAGTTATAGATTTTCTTTAAGAACATAACCTGTGCCTACCACAGTGTGGAGCAGCCTTTTTGCAAAAGGGGCGTCAATTTTTTTGCGAAGCAAATTGATATAAACATCAATGACGTTGCTTTCAGAGTCAAAATGAATGTCCCACACATGCTCCGCGATCGAGACGCGTCCCAGGGGTCTTTCTGGGTTTCTCATGAAGTATTCTAGCAGAGCAAACTCTTTGGTCGTTAAAGAAATTTCTTGCCCGGCCCGACGGGCTTTACGTTGGATTAGATCAAGCTCCAAGTCGGCGTATTTGAGAATATTCGAATTCACCCCGTTGGATGCCGGAGTCTTTCGGCGAAGCAAAGCGCGAACCCGGGCATGCAGTTCATCGAAGGAGTAGGGCTTCGTCAAATAATCGTCAGCACCAGCGTCAAGTCCATGAACTTTGTCCTTGGTTGTTGAAAGAGCCGTCAGCATCAGGATCGGGCCCTCGTAGCCATCGCGACGGATATGTCGAGCCGTATCGATGCCGCTTTGATCCGGCAGCATCACGTCCAAGATCACAAGATCATAGTCCCCTTGAGCCATATAGGACTCTGCCGTGGCTCCACACTCGGCAATATCCACGGCATAACCGACCTCATTAAGGCCTTGCTTAAGAAAATTCGCCATTTTGACTTGATCTTCAACGACCAGAATCCGCATTTTGCAAAGATCCTTTCTTGTCCTTTTTCTCTTTCATAAAATAGTAATCCAAGACTCCCATCAAGGATTTATATTTCACGGACAAAGATTTTTTATGATCCGTATTTTCACCGGGAATCAGGCGATCATAAGTCCCTTCCCAGTTCAGTGCGGTGTCCTCAGAGGCGGAGCCTGCGGCCAAAATGCCGCCACTGCGATCGACAATAAAATTAGAAGCATTCACCGCAAAGTCACCGGAAGTCGAAAACAGATCCCGTCCCAAAGAGTAGTATTCTTGATTTGAAAGGGCTTTATTATACAGAGTGGGTGCAATATCAGCTTGGGAGCCAAAACTTTCTGTGTCCATTTTTTGACGGATTGCTGCTGGTAAATAAATGTAAAATGGCACAGAGCCTTTTTGCAGAAGCTCTTGTTCAGTGAAGTTGACGATCCAGAAGGTGTGATCCCCGGTGACCGCAATAATCACTTTGTCTTTTAGGGAAGAGTTTTTCACTTTGGTCAAAAACTCGGCCAGTTTGTCGGTCGAGTAGCGATAAGTTGCAAAACGTTTTTGTGCTAGCTCGGCATCGACAATCAAACGCGCCTTAAGTTCGTCAGGCACTTGCAAGGTCGGAGTTTTGTAAGTGGTGGGGAGCTGATAAGGGGGATGGTTGGCCGTGGTCATCGCCAAGACAAATTGGGGTTCTTTGGACTCTGATAAAGTCTTAAAGAGGTAATCAAAAAGATCTTCGTCGTAAACACCCCAGTCGTGTTTTTCTTTAAGTCCTCCCAAGCCGTCACTCATTTCGCTTTCGCCTTCAACAGTATCGAAATCTTGCATCAGGGCGAACTTGTTCACTTCTCTCCAGCCGGGATTTCCGCCGTATAAAAAGCGGGCTTTGTAGCCGGCCTTTTTGAAAGTGCGCGCGGGGCTTGAGCGGAAGGGAACTTGCAGATAATCGCTTTCCGTTAGAAACTCGCTGATCGGTCTTTGGGGAGCTCCGATCATCAGACAACTGAGGCTGCCGATAGTGGCGTTGGTGCTGGAAAGAAAATGTGTCAAGAAAGTGTCTTCTTGGAGGTGTTTTTTGAAATCTCCAAGAAGGTCGAAATTTTCGTGCTGATAGTGAAACCAATAAGCCCCTAAGGACTCCATCGTTAAAAGGATGACATGGGGGCGTGTTTTTTCGGCCCATTCATTCTTAGGAGTTCGGTGGCGAAGCAACTCCAGGGGATCCTCAGGAACTTTTTCCACGGGAATTTGATAGTAGTCGGCAAATGCTTGGCGATAGTTTTCGCCATAGCCGTAGTGCCGAAGGTTGCTATCCCATTTGGAGGTTTGCAGTGATTTCAGTTCAATCGCTCTGGCGAAGGCGCGGGTTCCGTTGAAACAAAGATGGTTGACGAAGATGCTCTTAGAAATTCCCGTGTCCATTTCACTTAAAGGGAAAAGGGCTAAAGAGCCTCGGGCCCCCACGCCGTTTAAAACAAACAAGACAAAAAAGAACAGGAGAAAAACGGGATAAGAAACTTTTTGTGCCCGCAAAGGGAGCCACTCGCGCCCTTGGGTGAAGTTGATTTTTAAGCCCTTCCACAAACTGTAAGTGAAAGCGCCCAGTCCCACAAAGATCCATACGATGGGATAATTTCTCCAGATGGTTTTAATCAAGGCCATCGTGTCATCTGTGAAGAAACCAAAAATCAGGACATTGATGCGATCTTGATAGAAACTATAAAAGCCGAAATCCACCGCCGAAATAAATGTCACGATCAAAAGCATGACGGTGTAGTAGGGGATGAGAAAACGTGTGAATCGGGAAAAAATCTTATCAAGGAAGGGCTCAAGCAGTTTTGCGACGGCGAGCACGCTGAGGAACAATAAAATTAAAAACGGAATGGAGTTAATATAAAATAATACCGTGCCATCAAAGCGAGCTCCCAGGAAAAAAGCTTTAGGGACGTCACTTTGAACTTGCGTAAGTTCTTGAGTTTTTCCGTAAGTCAGAAGAAAGGCGGCTCTCCATAGAAAACCGATAAAAAGAAAAACCGCATTCACGATCAAGATGCGTTTAAGGTACAGCCAAGATTGATTCAGCCAGCGAGCGCGCGAAGTTTCCATGTAGGGCCAGAAAATCTCACTTCCTTAGCCCTTTCGCAAGAGAATCCATCAGGAAATCACTCGGGCGCTTCGCCCAAACCCCAGGATTTTCCGGGATCAGCCCCACCTGGAGCGGCGGCTTTTTCGACTTTCTTTATGCGTTTATCCCCATCGATGGTCACGCTGACGGCGGAGCCTTTGGGTTTTCGGCTGTCTTCGAGGATTTTTAGAAGTTTGCCATAGTGCTCCACAGAGCGATTTAAAGAGTAGGCGCCTTTTTGCTTGTCCCCCTCAAAAAAGACTTCCACGCCGTCACTTTCTTCTCGGACAACTTTCACTTTTGCGGTGAAGCTTTTATTAGACTCTTTTTCGGGTTCCGCCTCTTGTTCATAGAGGTTGGTATTGATTTTACCTGTTTGGGCCTGCGCATCACCCATTAGGAAGAGTGTCATGATGAGACTCAGCATTGTCCCCCCTTTTTGATATAATGCCTGGCCTTCTATTGCCATGCAATAGGGCTTATAGTAGGGTCTTGGGCTTGTAACGAGGAGATCTTATGAATCTTGGCTGGACTGAAATACTTTTGATTGGCGGTATTGCATTACTTCTATTTGGACCTAGCAAGCTTCCCAATTTGGGACGTTCGTTGGGGGAGTCGATCCGTGGCTTTAAAAAAGCTTTGAACGAAGATCCCACTCCAGAGCGCGAGACCAATAAGCAGATTTCGCAAAATGCGGAAAAGCCGCTGAATCAGACTCAGACTCAAGAAGAAAAAGACACTCATAAACAATCATGAGTTCTGAAAAAATCGCACTGACTCAGACTGTTCAAAAAGGAGGCTGCGCTGCCAAAGTGGCGGCCTCGGAATTGCGCCGAATTTTACAGCAAGTAAAGTTCCCGGCGGCCCATCCCGCCTTGATGGTGGACGGGGGGCTTTTTGATGATGCTGCGATTTACAAAGTGAACGAGGAGATCGCCCTTGTTCAAACCCTCGACTTTTTTACCCCGATCGTTGATACGCCGAAACTTTTTGGTGAAATCGCTGCGGCCAATGCGTTGAGCGATGTCTATGCGATGGGAGGAAAACCCAAAACAGCTCTGGGAATTTTAGCCTTCCCTCTGGCGACAATGCCTGAATCCGTTATTGTCGACGTCATGCAAGGGGCCTGTGATAAGGTGGCGGAAGCCGATGCGAATTTCGTTGGCGGGCACTCCATTGATGACGACACCTTGAAATTCGGACTTTCCGTGACGGGTTTTGTGCATCCTCAGAAGGTGTGGTCCAATGCCGGCGCTCAAGTCGGCGATCATTTGATTCTGACCAAACCCTTGGGGACGGGCACGATGACGGCCGCCTTAAAAAGGCAAGAGGCCCAAGAGGAAGACATCATGGAGGCTCTGCTGAGCATGGCCACCGTGAATAATGCTGTTGATTATATGACCCCGATCTTAAAGGATCAGGTTCATGCGGCGACGGATATCACCGGTTTTGGTTTTTCTGGTCACGCGATGCAGTTGGCGAAGGCCAGTGGAATCAGTCTTAAAGTGCACTCTGAAAAGTTGCCTCGTTTTTCCAAGGCATTTTCTTGTTTGGAAAAATCCTATCTGACGAAGGCCCATCGCACCAACGCTCAGTACACAGAGCAGGACATCGATGTGGCCAAGCTGGATGCTCTTTATAAACTTCTTATTCATGACCCCCAAACCAGCGGGGGCTTGCTTCTTTCTGTGTCTTCCAATGTGAGCCAGGATATGGTTCAGGCCTTGCGCGCCAAGTTTAAATCTGCTGAGATCATTGGAGAGGTTTTGCCTCTTCAAGACAAAGCGGTGATTTTTGAGTAATGCCAATATTCCAGTAACTGAACTAAAAAATCTGTTTCTTCAGGATACGCCATTCATCGATGTGCGGGCGCCGGTCGAGTTTGCTCAAGGCAGTTTGCCAGGGGCCGTGAACCTTCCAATTTTAAATGATGAAGAGCGGGCTTTGATCGGGACGACCTACAAGCAGTCCGGGCAAGATGCGGCCGTTCGTTTGGGTTATCAGTTGATCTCAGGGGCCGTCAAAGAGGAGCGGGTTCAGAGGTGGCAAAGTTTTATCTCGGCCCATCCGCAGACGGTGCTTTATTGTTTTCGCGGGGGAAAACGTTCGCAAATCACCCAACAATGGCTGAAGGACATCGGCGTTGAAAGACCGCTGATTGTGGGGGGCTACAAAGCCACTCGGCAGTTCTTGATGAATGAGATTGAGGCCTTTGCGAAGAAGAAGTCTCTGTTGGTGGTCTCGGGGCCGACGGGGAGCGGGAAGACGGATCTGTTGAAGGAGGCCGCGGCCTTCTATCCGTCCATCGACTTAGAGGGGTTGGCCCATCATCGGGGGTCTGCTTTTGGCTCTTTGGATAGTGCTCAACCCTCGCAGATTGATTTTGAGAACCGTTTGGCCGTGACCCTTATCAAGGTTGAGGACAAAAATGACCTCCAACTTCGCCCAATCGTTGAAGATGAAAGTCGATTGATCGGTCGTGTGACTCAGCCCATGATTTTTTTTGAACGACTTCGTACTTCCGAGGTGCTGTGGATTGATGAGCCTTTAGAGGTTCGGGTCGAGAATATCTTTAAGGATTATATCGAAAATACCGACTTGGGGATGGCCCATTCGCAGACGGCTCGCTGTGCCGAAGAGCTTCAGATTCTGCGCAGTCAGGCGCTGCGGGTCTTTGAGAAGTATAAAAAATCTTTAATGTCGATTCATAGAAAGCTGGGCGGCTTAAGGACTCAAGAGATCATGGCGGATCTTGAAACTTCAGAGCACAATTTTCTGAACAGCAATGAAGTCTTGAGCAATAAGGTGTGGATTGAAAAGCTTTTGAATTATTACTATGACCCTCTTTATCTGGGCTCGTTGGAACGGCGCCAGGTGAGTGTTTGCTTTAAAGGCACTAAGAAACAGGCTTTGGAGTACCTTCAGGAAGCTGTTTCCAGGTAACCCCTTTGGGTCGCCTTGTTAGAAAGAAGTCTATTTTCCCTCTGCGTTATCTATTTGAAAATCCAATAAATCGTCGCAAGATAAGTCGTTCGTATTATTAAACAAACTCATTTAGAGGAGACAGCATGAATAAGTTAGTTCTTGGTGGTCTTGTTGTTGCGGCGATGGCCTTCACAACAGCATGCCAAAAGAAAGTGAAGCTCGATACAGATATGAAAAAAGCGAGCTATGCAATCGGTCAACAAATCGGTGGCAACTTGAAACAACAAAACATCGATTTCGATGCGGATGCTTTGGCAATGGCATTGAAAGATGCAGCTGCGGGTAAAAACGAAATGTCTAAAGAAGACATGCAAGCAGCGATGATGAAACTTCAAGAAATGGCGATGAAGAAACAACAAGAAACTGCTGACTCAAATGCAAAAGCAGGTAAAGACTTCTTGGAGAAAAATAAATCTGCAGCCGGAGTTAAAACAACAGCTTCTGGTCTTCAGTACATCGTTGAAAAAGAAGGAACTGGCGCGACTCCTCATAAAGAAGATGTTGTAAAAGTTCACTACAAAGGAACTTTGACTAATGGTGAGCAGTTCGACTCTTCTTATGACAGAGGACAACCTGCTGAATTCCCAGTGGGCGGCGTGATCCCTGGTTGGACAGAAGCTCTTCAGTTGATGAAAGTGGGCGGTAAAGCAAAACTTTTCATTCCACCTGAATTGGCATACGGTCCTTCTGGTCGTCCTGGTATCCCACCAAACTCAGTTCTTGTTTTCGAAGTTGAGTTGATGGATATCGTGAAGCAAGACAAAAAGAAGAAGTAATGATCGACTTTAACAAAGACCCTTTTGAGCAATTTGATCGTCTTTTAAAAGAGGCGACAGAAAAGCAAATCCCAGAGGCCAACGCGATGTCGGTGGCCACTGTGGACGAAAAGGGTGTGCCCTCCGTGCGAGTTTGCTATCTCAAGGAAGTCTCGCAGGGGGGCTTTGTTTTTTATGGCAACTACAACAGTCATAAGGGACAAAGTATCGAACAAAACTCAAACGTCTGTTTGAATTTCTATTGGCCCGCCATCTGGCAACAAGTTCGTATCACGGGAAAAGCAGAAAAGATCAGTGCCGCTGAAAGCGATGCCTATTTTGCCACGCGCCCGCGCTTGAGCCAAATCGGAGCCTGGGCTTCGCATCAAAGCGAAGTCATTCCTGATATCGATTGGCTTTCTCGTCGCGTGCAAGAGTACGAAAAACAATTCGACGGACAATCAGTTCCACGTCCTCCCCATTGGGGCGGCTGGCGCGTCATCCCTCAAGAAATCGAATTCTGGTTCGGCCTCACCGGCCGCCTGCACCACCGCTACATTTTCCAGCGCGAAAACACCACCTGGAAAACCTTCATGCGCAGCCCCTAAAAAAAGGTGCCTGGTGACTTATTCTGTCTATGGCGCGTCGGGGGAGTTTAGAGCTCTTCTTTGGTGATGGCGAAAAGCAGGACGTCGACCCACTTTTTATTTACGAACAAGCGGCGTTTGCTCAAGCTCTCTTTTCTGAGGCCGATGGCTTTGGCTGTTTTAATAGATCTTTTGTTGGCAGGGGAGATGCCAGCTTCGAGGCGGTGAAGTTTGAGGTCTTTAAATGCGATCGACATCGCAGCTTTGCAGGCTTCTTGGGCGTAACCTTGCCCCCAGTAGATGTTGAAAATGCGGTAACCCAGGTAGGCGTTTTGAAAAATTCCGCGGGAAACATCCATCAGTCGTACGGTTCCTACTAAAACCCCGTCGTCCTTGCGAAAGATGCCGAAATCATAATTGTGATCTTGCTGGCTCTGCTTGTTTTGCAATTTAAGAAGTTCTTTGAATTTCTTTTTCGTCAGTTCGCTATCGACCCAGTTGGTTTCATCCCACTCGTTTTGAGCGGGCTTCAGGCAAGAATAAGCTTGCACCCAATTTTCGTAGTCTGTGAGTTCAAGAGGGCGCAGGACAAGACGTTTGGTGTTCTTAAAGAGCGGCAGATTTGTAGATTTCATTGTGAATCAGTCTAAGAGGAATGCGCTCGAGGTTGCAATGATAATACGTGAGATTGTGTGAACTTCTCACGAAGGCGGTGTGATCTTTATGAGCGATCAGTTTTACGGTGATTTTGACTTCCGTATCTTTAGGGAGTGCGACGAGCTTCGGAGTGACATAGTTGGTTTTTTTGCCATCAATCCAGATTTCAGCGCCCTCTTGTTCGGAAACGACCATGCAGAGGCACATTTCATTTTTTTGTATGCCTAAAAGTTCACGAAGATTTTTGAACCAAGTCATAAAGCCTCCTCCAAGTCGGAGAAGGGTTTAGCACAGCTTTCTTGGGGTTTTCTAGCGAATTGATAAAAAACTAGACCACAGAGGCCAATCTTAAATTAACTTAAAAAAACCCATTCATCGCCTAGTGAAGCGCCTGGGGAGAGATCAAATAGAACTCTGGGATTTCGACGCTAAAGCTTTCGCCACTTTCGGCGACAAAGTGGTAGCGCCCTTGCATGCTTCCGGTCGAGGCATTGAGGGGGCAGGCGCTGTCATATTCAAAAGTTTGTCCAGGTTGGATTTTCGGTTGTATTCCGACAACTCCAGGGCCGCGAACTTCTTCTTTGTGTCCACGAGAATCCGTGATGACCCAGTGACGACTCATAAGTTGAGCGGGGGAGGTTCCTATATTTTTAATGGCAACTTTGTAAGCGAAGAAGTGGTAGTTCTGCTCAGGGCGCGACTCTGAGGGGATGTACACCACTTTCACAGTGATTTGAAAATCAGGATTTTGAGTTTTTTGCATTGCCATAGTGTCATTAAGAATAAGTTCGTCTTAAAAAAAGGTCAACGGGGGAGGAGGTGGGTTTTTTGCAATTGGCTAAGTGATAGATTTATTTCAGTTTCAAGTTCTCAATTTCGAACACGACAGGATAGTGATCCGAAGGAAGATTTAATTTTGCATCCATATTTCGGGGGATGTCATGTGGCATACCAAATTCATCTTTGTAGCGATGCACATGGGCAGATCTCTCTTTCAAAAGGGACGCTGTTGATGGAGACAAAAAGGCGTAATCAATCTGCCGCCCATCCGCCTTTCCGCCATTGCGAACCTGATAGAAAGTAGCGCGTTCTGGAGCGGGTAGATTGCTGATTTCGAGAACATCTTTAAGATTTGTCAGGGAGTAAAGATCTTTAAACTCCTCATCCGTGTTAATAAGACTCGCGTTGCCGTTGAAGTCCCCCGCGACAATCAAGGGCAAGTCGGGGTGAACAGTTTCAAGCTCCTTATGGATCTCAAGAAGGGTTCTAAGTTCAGCCTGCCGTCTTTCAAACCCATTGGGATCAATCCGTTCGGGGTCAAGGCGTGATTTCAAGTGCGCCAGTAAAATGATGAGGGAGGGCTTTTCCTTGTCTTGAGTGAATAGTCTGAGTTCAGCGACATCGCGAGAAAATTTATGGCTGCTGGTAAGCTTGCCTCCCTTGACGGGGTAACCATGCAGAAGGCTTTGTCGTTCGTGTGGATAGAGGTAGTTGATGGGTCGATTCTTGTTGGATTGAAGATCAAAGTAAAAGGGAACTCCTTTGCGAATCAAAAAACCAACGTCGATATTTCGTTCTGAGTTTCCCTCAATCAAACAAGGTGAATAGGCATCATCCATAAAGAGAAGGTTGAAGTTTTTAAGCGACTCAAAACCGCCGACTTCGCAGAGCATAATGATATCCGCGTCGATCTCTTTAAGAGTTTTGGCGATGTCATGGCACTTCTTTAAAGACTTATTCTCATATACGGACGTGGAAAGACGTTGCCACTGAGCTTCCTTCAGATCCAGGATTTCTTTGCCAGGCGTCCCATCGAACATCAAAAAGAGATTCTCTGCATTGAGTAAGCAAAATTTTAGATTTGTGGTCTTTGTCCACGTCATATTATGATTTTACGGAATTTATCACCCCAATCACAAACTAAAAGTGAGGAATAAAGTGGCGAAAAGAACGGCAGCGACGAAAAGTGCAGGAAAAAGCTCAGGAAAGCTTCAATTTCACTCATGGATTGAGACTTTTAATCTTGGCAAAGAACTTAAAGTAAAGAATGAGCTGACGGGTTTTGTCTATTTGCTGGGGGTTGACGACGCGAATAAGTTCACATCCGTTATCGAAGAACACGCATTGGAATGGCAAGAAAGCTCTTTGAAGGTGAATGATAAGGATTTGGTTTATTTTATCGGACAGCAGGGGCCTGTTTGGATTTTGCGTTCCCGCAAAAAGAACTCTTCAGGGCATGGGGGGCTTATTGATGAGGCGAGCTACACTTGGGCTCGCGATCAATTTGGTTCTTTAGTCAGTCACTTTAAAGCGCATCAACTCAAGTCGGTGCAAATTGAACTTCACGGAACCGAAGAAAATCAAGATCTGGGAGTTTTAGTCGGACTCGATATTGCCTCATACAATTTCCGCCAATTTATTGACGGCAAGCAACTATTGGATCTGCCCCAGGTCAGTTTGAAAAAATCTTTAGGTGGACTTGAAAAATCCCTTGTGAAAGAAGCCATGATCCGCGCGCGAGCCGTGAACGTGGCTCGTCACTTGGTGAATCTTCCTCCGAATGAACTTCATCCAAAATCTTTTGCTGAGATCGCGACTAAAAAATTATCACTCCCTAAGACGATCAAGGCATCGATTTGGGATGCAAAAAAACTGATTCAAGAAAATATGGGTCTTCATGCAGCTGTCGGGCAGGGAGCTGAAAACGGACCTTGCATGGTTCACTTGAAATACCGCCCTGCGAAGAAATCAAAATTAAAACCCGTTGCTTTTGTTGGTAAAGGCATCACTTTTGACACCGGCGGATTGGATATCAAACCCTCTTCGGCCATGCGCTTGATGAAAAAAGACATGGGTGGTGCGGCCAGTGTTATGGGGTTGGCTCTATGGGCGGCGGAAAGTAATTATCCGGGTCCTTTGGATTTCTATTTGGCTTTGGCTGAAAACTCTGTGGACGGAAAATCGTTCCGTCCCAGTGATGTGATCACCGCGCGCAACGGTCTGCGTGTTGAAATCGACAATACCGATGCGGAAGGTCGCCTGGTTTTGGCCGATGTTTTGGATGTGGCTTGCACTCAAAAAGGCACCGACGAGCCTGAATATGTGATTGACGTGGCCACTTTAACGGGAGCGATCAAGGTCGGTCTTGGTGCCGAGATCGCAGGTCTTTTTGCGAACGACGATGAGCTGGCGTCAGAGTTGACTCTAGCTGGACAGCGCTCAGGGGACTTGAACTGGAGAATGCCATTGTTTGATAAGTACTTCGGCGAAATGTCCTCTCCGTTTGCGGATTTCAAAAACTCCGGCGGTGGTTTCGGTGGAGCCATCACGGCAGCTTTGTTCTTGCAAAAATTCGTGCGCGGAAAAAAATGGGCTCACTTGGACGTTTACGCTTGGACCGACAAAGCTCAAGGCGCGCTGCTTGCCAGCGGCGGCAACGGCCAACCCGTACAATGTCTGATCGAGTTCCTCACAAAACGAAGCTCGTAGGCACCGGCTTTCGATCGTGTTGATTTGGGGTGCTTCAAAGTGCCCCAAGTTTAGACTGAGATGTTTGTATAGGCATCCAGAGTTCTTGCTGAAAAAATCAACGTCGTTCCAGCGTTGATGGCTACAGCGATTCCCAAGGCCTCTAAGACTTCTTCTTGGGTGGCCCCATGTTTTTTCGCCGCTTCGACATGCACAGCGATACAACCATCACAGCGAGTGGTGACGGAAACGGCTAGAGCAATCAGTTCTCGAGTTTTTGCATCTAATGTGGGCTCTGCGATTTTTGCATTTGAGATAGTGCTATAGCCTCGCACGATATCTGGATTTATTTTCGCAATTTGACTGATACGGTTTTTTACTTCCTTAAGATATTCGGTCCACTCGAGCATGAACGGCTCCCTTTGCGAATTTCTGAAAAATTTTTGGCAAAGAGATATTTTAAAAAAGAAGAGGACTTTTAGACAAGCGAGGATGTCTTTGTTTGCTGAATCGCAGGCATTCAAAGGGGGGCGAGATCGCCGGTACAGTTTGAGGGCGTGGTGAGGGCGTACCTTCAGTCATCTTTTAGTATTCTTGGACGACGAAATTCATGGCCCAATCGTTGCTGGTCGCGCCGGATGTGGTTGCAACTTGGCTTTCATGGCAACGACATTGAGTCGTTGATGAGTTGAAATGCGCACAACCGCTTTTCATGTTGTTACCCATATCAACAAACATGCCTTTGCAATAGTAGGCACAAGCAATGGCGGGGTATGGGAAGCTGGCGCCCGAGATAGTGATGTAGCTGGTTGTTCCCGAATCGTTGCATTTATAGTTTTGGTAAGGAGTTTGATAGGGCCAATTGGCGCCGGACCAATCCCCCAGGATTCGGGGACGACTGAGTGTGCCGGCTTTTCCGAACATTGTAGTTCCAATCTGGATTTTTGAGGCATCAATGGTACTCGTGTCGACTCCGACGCCGTTGTAGTATCCGGCCGAAGAAGATGTTGTGCTGGAATTGGCCGAGAACCATGCAGTGTTTTTCCATTCGCCTGCGTAATAAGAACCGGTGGTGACACAACCTTGCTGCCCATTGCCGGTACAGTTCGAAGGGGTCGTGAGAGATCCACCCACTCCAAAAATCGTTACTCCACTTTTGATATTCGCGGCGACGAGATTTGTGTCATTAGCAGTCGTCGTCTTACTGCCGTCGTAATAACCCGCGGGGATGGTGATAACACGAGCGCCGCTGGCTCCAGTGACGTTACCTCCCAATACAGAACTGACGTAACGATTCGGAGCTGTCGAACATTGGGCGGCGTTGAGGACATTGTCAGTACAGGCATCGTAAGCTGACGTTGTCATCGTTCCGGTAATGCCTAAGACCGTTGTGCCAGAACGAATGTTCCCGGCAACGAGTTGTGCATCTGAAATTGTACAAGACTTCGAGCCGTCTTGATAGCCAGCGGGGATTGTGGCGTTCAATCCTCCAGAGACAGTGACGTTGCCACCAAGAGTAGAGGCGACGTAGCGGTTGTTTGCCGTTGTACAAGAAGACGCATTTAATCCGTTATCGGTACAAGCGGGTGCGGAGGGGACGAGGGACCCTGAAACTCCTAAGATGGAAGTTCCAGTGCGGATATTACTTGCCACTATATTTCCATCAACAACATTCGCAGACTTTGTCCCATCGTAAAACCCCTGAGGGATCAGAGCACTTAAGGCACCGCTGATCGTGACATTGGAACCCAAGGTCGAAGTGACATAACGATTACTGCCTGTTGAACAGGGGCTGCCGTTGAGGCTGTTGTCGGAACAGGCGTCGTAAGCGGATGTGGTCATCACTCCCGTGACACCTAAGATCGTGGTGCCAGCCTTGATGTTACTTGGGTCGAGGTTCATATCAGAGACGACAGCCGTTTTGTTGCCGTCATAGTATCCGGCGGGAATCGCCATAGAAGTGGCGCCACTAACTACAACGTCATTCCCAGCCGACGCGGTAACGTAACGATCTTTTTGAGTTCTGCATTCGATCGCATTTAAAGAGTCATCAACACACGCAGGGTAGGCGGAGCTTGTGAGGTCTTCAGTGAACTTCAAGCCCGCCTTCATGTCCCCACAGCCAACCAAGAGGGATGCGGAAATATAGAGAGTGTTTATTTTACTTCTGACGCTCATAAAAATTCCTTATATTCCTGTCGCGCCGCACTTCAAAAAGGTACGGCGTACCTTCTAGTAACCCACGTATTCGAGGTTTGCGGCAGTGTCATTAGCTGTGGCTCCGGTTGTTGTTCTTGATCCTGTCTTACAGTTACAAGCTCTGGTGGAGAGGTTGAAGTGGGCACAGTTTACACCGCCACCTCGTCCAATGCAGAGGCTTGCGCAGTAGACCTGTGAGTAATCGTTCGGCAAGCCAGCGGGGAAGATAATGGTGGGATATAAACTGTTGTGATCCGACCCTGTGCAGACATTATTGGGCTGCAAGTCTTCGGCCATGTGTAGTCGACCGAAGGTGCCGGCTACGCCGTTGATGGTATTTCCGATGGTAATGTAATTTGCGGCTGGTGGTGCTGAGCCAGCATAGAAGCTTCCGGTTACAACGCAACCTCGTTGACCATAGCTCGTACAGTTTGCTGGAGTGGGATCTACGGGAGCGACATAAGAACCCGCGGGGGCGGTACAATTTGAGCTATTATATTGATAGTTCGAACACCACGAGTACGCAGGAGTTAAACTTCCCGAAACCCCTAAGATACTTACTCCGGATTTAATATTGGACGAACTTAAATTCCCATCACTGACCGAACAAGTTCGCACTCCATTCTGATACCCTGCCGGAATCGTCGCAGAAGTGGAACCACTCAGCGTGACATTGCTTCCCAGCGTGGCAGTGACATAACGGTTTGCGGCCGTCGAACACTGACTGGCATTCAATGAATTATCAGAGCAAGCGGCGTAAGCGGCAGTCGGAAGTGTTCCCGTCACTCCAAGGATCGTTGTTCCCGAACGAATATTTCCCGCAATCAACTGACCGTCTGTGACAGTACAGGATTTTGTTCCATCCTGATATCCCGCGGGAATTGTTGCATTCAATCCTCCAGACACTGTGACGTTGCTTCCAAGAACCGAAGCAACATAGCGACTTGCAGAGGTCGTACAAGCCGAAGAGTTAAAGGCGTTGTCAGAACAAGCAGGCGCTGATGAGACTAATGTTCCCGAGATACCAAGAACGGAAATTCCAGAGCGGATGTTGCTGGCAATAAGATTGCCGTCAACGACGGTCGCCTTCTTTGTTCCGTCATAGTAGCCTTGAGGAATATTTGCACTCAGCGAACCACTGATGGTTAGGTCAGCTCCCAAAGTCGAAGTGACATAGCGATTGACTCCCGTCGAACAAGGACTGGTATTTAATCCATTGTCAGCGCATGAATCATAAGCCGTTGTCGTCATAACCCCCGTAACACCCAAGATCGTCGTACCCGCTTTGATGTTGCTGGGATCTAAATGGATATCCGATACGACAATATTCTTAGAGCCGTCATAATATCCCGTTGGAATGGGGATCGTCGTCCCGGCACTAACGACGACGTTATTTCCAGATTTAGCCGTGACGTAACGATCAAGCTGTGTGCGACATTCGACGGAGTTTAATTCATCATCAATACATTCAGGATAGGCAGCATTGAGAGCTTTTTCAGAAAACTTCATTCCAGCTGTCAAATCGCCACAGCCGATCAGCAAAGAAGTTGTGGTACTCAAAAATATGGCGGGCATAATTGTGCACTTCATAGTTAGATCCCCCTCGGTTTTCTTAGAGGCCGTCCATGACGAGACGGCCTGACTTCAATCTTTCCTTAGAAGCTCACCTTCGCAGGAGTCGAATAAATATTTCCACTGATAGCAGGAAGCCCCAGTTGCTTCGAACTGTTAAGACCCCAGCAGTAAAGTTCCATCTGACTTGAAGAGTTCTTCACAAAGGCACAACCATGGTAACGGCTTCCGGCCACAGCCTCGACGCCTTGTTTAAGGTCGGCATGAGCAGCAGGAGCTGTCACTGAAACAGTCGCTTTGTTACCAAGCTGGTAATATGTATCTGAGTAGCCCCAATAGTAGGCGCTGTTTGAGTCGCTGCGAACCATAAAGTAGTTCCCCCAACCCGAGAAGATCTTCTTCGCGTCTGTGAAGATACCCACAGTCGTTGGATTCGTGACCTTCGTGTCGGGAGTTCCCAAACCTAAGCGTCCGTTCGCGGCATAACCCCAACATTTTAAAACAGAGTTTTGCACGGCGCACGTTGAATGAATTCCAGCAGCGACACTCGTCACGCCGGAAGACATACCCGGAACCGCCGTCGGTTTGTCGGTCTTCACGGGCTGAGTTTTTCCAACAAGGGGCAGGATCTGACCTAACTGCGAGTATGTATTATCTCCCCAGCAGTAAAGAGCGCCGCCTTTGATGGCGCAAGTGTGAGTGTAACCGACACTGATATCAGTCACTCCACTAGAAAGATCCACCGCTGCCGTCGGAGAATTCAGAGTTACATATTTCGCATCACCAGGTCCGGCTTGGCCTTCGGAATTTCTTCCCCAGCAGAAGACAGCCCCATTATTGATAGCACAAGTTGTACTAAGATTCGCGGCGATAGTTCCATCGGTGTTGGTTGTGAATCCACCGAAACTAGAAACCGCACTCACATTGTCCATACCCGAGACCGCTTGAGGAGCGGTGTAGTTACCACCAACCTTACCAAGACCTAACTGACTGACGCTGTTCGAGCCCCAGCAGTAGAGTTGCTTTTTGCCGCTTGTTTTAGAAACAGCACAGGTGTGGTGAGCTCCGGCTGCGATGGCATCCACATTGGATTCAAATCCTGAAACACCGGTGAAGGTGGCATTTCCAGTCGCTGTGGCCGCCGCGATTTGACCGTAGGCATTGTTGCCCGCGCAAAGTAAGGCGCCGCCTTTATTGATACAGGTATGCACACGACCGACGACAACTTTATAGTTCGCAGGTGTCGCTTGCGGAGTCGGAGAAGGCGTTGGCGTTGCTGCGGCAACACAAGAACGACTTTCTTTCCAAGATCCAGAAGATTCACAAGTGAATTGGACCTGACCAGTCTCTCCGCTATTGCAGGAGCCCGAACGAGACTCTCCAACGGAATAACTTTGTCCGCTGTAGGAACAAGTCACGCTCTGTTGAGGTGTGGGAGTCGATGCCGGGGCCGCGCAAGTTCCCCCTTGCGTGATTCCCCAAACGCCTCCAGTCTGACAAACATATGTTGGACCGGAACCACTGTACCCGGCAGGGCAAGCTTCCGTTCTATACTGTCCAATACTATAAGGTGTATTGCTAGGGGAAAGACATTGAGGATCCGCGCAGGAACCACAGGTGTAGCTGTTTGAAGAACTGCACCAGCGACATGCGGGCACCTTGATATCGGCACTGAAATTGGCGATTGAGCTCGCGTCATCGGCAGCGGAATCAAAGATAGAAAGATTCACGCGGCAACCCCAGGGCAGGTTATTGAAGGTCATCTTCAGTTTTCCACTGGCTTCGCGGGTGACAACAGAAGGCGCCTTTCCACAAAGAGTCAGTGCAGAGCAAGACTTCGCTTCTTGGCTGACGTCAAAGTCGGAAACCACGATACCAGATTGGCAAGTCGTTCCCAACTTCACGTTTGGAATGAGTTCTGAAAAATCACGGCAAGTCCCGCGTGAGTACACGGAGCTATCCATAAGGAGGACCAAACGGTTCGATTTGGTACAGGTCTCTTGAAGAGTCGACGAGTTTTCGTAAAGACTCACGACTTTATTTGAAGAGGAGGAGCTTGATGAGGACGAACCTCCTTCTAAGGAAGAAAGGTCATTCGCTGCAAAGTCTTGAGGCTTGCCGCAGTTTTGAAACAAAGCCGCAGTCAAAAGCACAAGCAGAAATCCCATAGGATAACGCAAGAAATGGTTTCTCATTTTTCCCCCGATACAAAGTCTAGGTTTACTTTATCGGAACGGGATCTGCGTTTTTTGAGGGGGGCTCGGCATGAAGTGGGTACGCCGATGTACCTATCGGAAACGTCTCAAGTTGAGGTGGGCACGTCAAAGCACCCACCGGGAGTGTATTAATTGTTGTCAGGGAAGTAAGGAATTTCGATTACAGAACGGAATCCCATGCGCGAGGACATGGCTAATGTAATCACGCGAAGACTATTGATAGTTTTTCCCTTGGCGCCAATGATTTTACCAAGTTCTTCCTGTGTACAAGAGACATTATAAACAGTCGTTCTTTCGCCAACCATGAACGAGACAGAAATGTTTCTGCTGTTATCAACAATCTTCTTAAGGGCATCCTCGAGGAATGAGCGGAGGGTCTCTCTGTGAACAGTGACATCCTCAGAGGATTCCACTGTTGCAGGAGGTGAAACTTTTCGCATTCGAATAACTTGAGTCATGTGACTTTCCTTTGCATCTCTAAAAATGTTATCGGACGACAGCTCATATTGAAACGAGACCTTGTTTTTTTATTGCGTACATAAATGGCGCGATTTGATGGGGCAATTCTTTAAGAGTGCGAATCTGAGATCCGATAAAATGAGTATGTTTAAAGGTTTTTGTAAAGCTTTTGTTCTAGTTGGGGTGTGGAGTCTTCTTGGTTGTGGTGAGATCGGTACGGCCTTGAACGATCCTGCATCTGTTCGTGGCGGCGGAAATGATTTAACGCTCAATCGGCCTATCTATATTAATAATCAATCGTCACCGATCGTGGTTCTTAACGGCAAGTGTCCACCTGGAGTTGAAAAGGTGGAGGTGGGAGAACCCATCAATCAATCTTCGACTTGTGAGAAGGAAGGCTACTCGTTCAGCTTTAATACCTCTGCTTGGAGCGAGGGTGAAAAGAAGATCGAAGTGAAGTCCGGGTCTCTCACGTCTTATTTTTCTGTTATTAAGGACATCACAAACCCCGTCGTGGCCTTTACCTCTGGACATTTGACCTCCGTGACGGCAGGCAATGCTTCTGCGTTCTCTGTGACGGGGACGTGTTCAGAAGAGGGGCTTCCTGTGTATGTTCGAAGTCCCGCCGTGCAAAAAGATTTGCTTTGTACGTCAGGACATTTTTCTACCAATTTAGATCTTTCGATTTTTTCAGATGGAACTTTGGCAATTTCAGTGACCCATGTTGATGCGGCTGGAAACATTGGAAGCTCTTCGTTGGCTTTAAATAAGAGTACAACGGGGGCGCCGATCGCTTCGACCGCTGGAAAGCTTAAGAAAAGTGTTTCGGGAATTTTAGGGGGAGGCCATCGTGAAGTTGTGCAAGATGGCTATAAGATTTCTGCCGGTGTCGGCACGGAAAGCTCCTCTGTTCGCATCGAAGGTTCTAACGGTTATGTGATTTACGGCAGTACGCAAGGAATTCAATTTTCAAAATAGAGGCGGCAAATGAAAAACTATCAGGTAGCGTTTTTGGCGATGATGATTCTTGCGCAGACGACGTGGGCTTATGTTCCCGGAGGAGTGAACTTCCAAGGGCGAATCATTAAACCCACAGGGGAACCTCTTGAGGCTTCGTCGGTTGTCTTTACAATGAAGGTCATGGACCCGACGGCGAATGATTGCTTGCTGTATGAAGAAACTCAGACTGTGAATATGAGTAACTCTGACGGTGTCTTTAACGTGGTTGTGGGACAAGGAACACGAACTGCCAGTGACCCCGGAAAAAGTGTCAGTGCTGTTTTTTCAAATTCATCAACTCCACTCACGGGCCTGACCTGTTTAGGAGGCGTCACGGCGTACACTCCTTCTGTAGGTGATATTCGAAAAATTCGGGTGATCTTTAACGACGGCACGCAGACAGTGACTTTGGGATCTGATTTTGAAGTTCGCTCTGTTCCGTATGCGATGTATGCTCAGTCATTGCAAGGTAAGACGCCGACGAACTTTGTGCAGACGTCTGCCAACATCACACAGCCCAATGTGGAAAGTGTGTTTTCTCATTTCACGGAACTGATGGATATTGTTTCCGGAAGTTCAAGTCTGTATATGCGCTCAGGTGCGGGGGCTCAGTCTTTGTCAGGAACATATACTTTCTCTGGCGGGGTTTCAGCACCGGATCCGACGGTGGGTTCCAATGTGGCAACAAAAAGCTATACAGATTCTAAAATCGCGGGGCGTGATGCTGATTTGACCGGGCTTTCTGATGGCATGGTGATCAAGTGGAATGGTGCTCAATCCAAATTCATCGTGGCGACCGTCAGTGGTGGCGGTGGCGGAAGTGTCACCGCCGTGACAGCCGCGGCTCCGTTAATCAGTAGCGGTGGCGCCAGTCCGGAGATTTCGTTGGAAAGCGGAACCGCGACCAGCCAGGTTCTTTATTGGAATGGGGCTGCGTGGACCAAACAATATCTTAAAGCTTCGGATTTAAAAAACACTTTGGGGCAGGCGCAGATTCCATCTTGTACAAACAAACAAACTCTCTCTTGGAATTCCGGTACGGATAAATATGACTGCGTAGATATTTCGATTGCGGGAATTCAGATTTCGACGGATCTCATTGTCAATGCGGCGGGTTTCACGGGTTCGTTAGCAGGTGATATCACTGGCACTCAAGGCACGACGTCTTTGGATAAAATCAAAGGTAAACCGTTAGCGACAAATCTCAATGCGTTGGCCGCCGGAGATAACGGAAAAGTTCTGCAATGGGATGGATCGCAATGGATCGCGGCCTTGGCTTCTGGCGGAGGCGGAGGAAGTCTGCCCAATGGTTCCGCGACAGGACAAGTGCTTCGCTGGAACGGATCTTCATGGGTGGTTTCATTCTTAAATATGACAGACCTCAGAAGTTCTGGCTTCTTGGCGCAGATGCCATCTTGTGCTCCTGGGCAAACGATCAACTATCAAAGCGGTACGGACACGTATGTTTGTGCGAACATCGCCATCACGGGCGCGCAGGTGTCAGGTAATATTTCGGGAAGTGCGGCAAGTTTCTCAGGACCTTTGGTCGGTGACGTCGTGGGTACTCAAGGGGCGACTTCGGTTGAAAAGCTGCGTGGTAAAAATTTGGATTCCACGTTGGGTTCTTTGAATAATACGACTGATGTTTCAAAAGTTTTAGAATGGAATGGAACCAACTGGGTCGCGGCGACGGGAACAAATCAAATCAATGCTCATTACAAAACAGGAGCGGCGAATCAGGTTTTGGTTAGTAATGGGTCGGGGAGCAATCCTTCGTGGGTATCAACCGCCAACATTGGTGGTGGTGTGACTCAAGTGGCTCCGAACGTGACGAACTCACAAGTGCTGACCGGAACGGATAAAGGAAAGTTCTATATCTTAAATCCTTCGGCGTCGGGGATGACCTTAACATTGCCAACAGCTCCTTCGGCGGCAACGGCATTTAGCTTTGGCGCGCGCAACGTGAGCAGCTTCGATGTCACGATCCAGCCTCAGGCGGGTCAAAATATCAACAGTATTTCTAGTTTTGTCATTAAGCCAGGTGTCAGTGCGATGTTTGTTTCTGACGGAACAAATTGGCATTCGATCGACACCAGCTATTCTGCGCCTGGTGGTTATAACAACTCTCAACCTTACGCAACCAATGGAACCTTCGTTGTTCCGACCGGGGTTTATCGTATTCGCGTGACCCTTGTTGGTGGTGGCGGTGGCGGTGGGTCGGGGAATTCTGCGCAAAGTAGCATCGCTAGTGGCGGTGGGGGCGGAGCCGGTGGTTATGTTCGCTGTGAGCTGAATGTCATTCCTGGTGCATCTTACACGGTCACAGTAGGTGCTGGTGGCGGCGGAGCGCCGTTTGTGAATGGGGGAGGAACGAACACAGCAGGTATTACCGGTTCTGCGGGTGGTAACACTTCATTTGCTGGGGGTGTTACGGTGACAGCTAATGGTGGTTCGGGCGGCGGCGGGGCAAGTGCAGCAGGTGTTAATGGCGCCGGAGGCAGCGGTGGAGCAGGAACAGGCTCTGGCTGTCAGATTGCGACAGGTGGGGCGGGTTATGTTGGCGGATCATATGATAGTAGATGTGGTGGAGGGGGAGGAAGTGCCACGGGACTTGCTGGTGGTGGAAATCCTGCTTTGAACCCTCTGGGAGCTGTTGGTTCGGCAGGGGCCCTTGGGGGACGAGCACATCCAAATTGTCATGGTACTGGATCTGATCAAGATGGCGGCGATGGCGCGAATGGAATAATTCCTAATACTGGTGGTGGTGGTGGTGGATCCTATGGTTCACAGGGCGGCTCTGGCGGAAATGGCGGATTGTATGGTGCCGGTGGTGGTGGTGGTGGAACTTATGGCGGCTTCAACTACAGCTCCTCCAAAGGCGGCAACGGAGCCCCAGGCTTCGCTTACGTCGAATGGTAATCGCATTGAGCAATGACTTAGTTTTTGTTTTCGGGGAATGAGTTTTTGGTTCTAACGAGGGGGAATGAGTATGTTGGAGAACAAGGGTCTTCTATTAAGCCTATTGTTGGTGGCGTTGCTGGGCAGTGGTTACGCCATTGTAAAATCAAATGAAGAAAAAGAGGGCGTTGAAGCTAAACAAGAACTGACGCCATTAGAAATGTTCTGCGCCAACTTTCCCAACAGTGCCAAGTGCGACAAGTTAAAAGCCGAAGACAAAAAGGCTGAAGAAGAAAAACTTGCCGAAGAAAAAAAGAAAAAAGAAATTGAAGAGAATCTAAAAAACGTCAAACAAGAAATCGCGGACATCAAGACCAAGCAGACCGCCTTGGATAAAGTCATTGCAGAAAACGCAGTGGAAAATCGTAAATGCTTTCGTTCTAACGATGTAAGAAAAGCCATTCAAAAACGTCAAAGAGATTTGGCCCAGGCGCAACGACAAGAAAAGCTCTTGAAAGCTCGTTCTAAGGCTCAGGCCCAAAGCAATCTCAGCAGCGAAGCTCCCAAAGAAGAGTCTTATGACGGTCTTCAAAAGCAACTCTCTGAAGAAAAGGCCGCTTACTTTGCTCTTGTCGGACCAATGTCGAAGGACGCTTCCTGTGAAAAACTTCTGAGCAGTCTGGGTGAAGGAAAGGCAGATCAGTCTCAAGAGGTGAAAACTCAAGAGCAAACCAAAGGTGTTCATTAAACTCGGCGTGCGACGAACTCGTACGCAGTTGTTTTCAATAGACGTATCTAAAAGAAGGTAAACAACATAAAATTCACTGGAAACCCAAGGAAGGGCTTTCGAGGGGAATCCAGTCTGTATGCGAAAAAGATCGGGGTGGCTAAATTCAGCGGGCGTTTCTATTGCGGAACTGCTCATCGGAATCGGAATCAGCAGCGTGGCTATATTGGTCAGCGCTGATACGCTGCTATTGATTAAACGCCAGGAAAAATCTTTTTCAGCCAAAGCCGCCGTGCTCAGTCACCAGTTGGATCTTCAACATCAAATTCGCAGCCAAAAATTTGTTAGAACAAAAATTTTAGGAACCAGCCAGATTTTGCAAAAGTGTTTGGACGGCGAGTACTTCGGAAAAAAGAAAGACTATTGCAGTGGGTTCGAAGCCCCTCAGGCGGTTCAGCTTAAGGACGATAAAAGCCTTAGCTGTTTTCGGATTAACGGAGAAAGCTGTGATTGCACCTCTAAGAAGTGCGATTATCGTGTTGATGTGACGTACTCGCTCAAGTGCTCTGAAGAAAAATTGAATTATTGTCCGACGATCTACATCCAGGGTAAGATTGTCCCTCTTCAAAATGATTCAGGCATCAACAACCCTAAGTATTTCTCTAGCTTATATAATCAAACCAATAACAGTGTAAAAATGAAACCGCTCAGTAACTGTATTACGACTTCAAATCAGTACAGTGGTATTGACTTCGATAAATCCGCGACGGTGTGCAAGTCTTTAGGGTCCTACGTTTTGGGCTGTGATCAAAGCAAAAGTGCTTTGATAACGATGGGCGTGGGACTTGAAAGTGACATGTGTTTTCAAACCGCGAAAGAAACCTGTGTTGGTGGCTTTTCTGAATTGGGGCTAGGGGAGGGGCAAAAGAAATGTTTACCTCTCAAATAAAAAACAAGAAAGGTTTTGCTATCGTTGAAGGGCTTGCTGCGACCTTTATCATCGCCATCTCGTTGACGTCGTTTGTCACTTATTTGGCGACCTCCTCTTTTGGAGCATTGAAGGATGCGCGGGTGAAAGCGCAAATGTTGGATCTTGAGATTCGTATGGTCGCCGGCCTTGCGGATGAAAGTAACTTTTCGAAATCGGCGGTCTCCCAAATGCAAGCCGGCGTGGTGCCAGTGGGGTTTGTTGTTAAGTCCGAGGGAGTGATCATTGCCGAAAATGGACAGGCGTCTTTCTTTGATGTCGATGGCAACCGATGCCCCGCTTATGATGCCAGCAAATGTTTTATTAAAACAGAGTTAGAGATTAAATGTTCAGGCTCCTGTGTGGCGGCCTATCGGGTGTCGGCCCTTCATCAGGACAAGGACATGGAATTAAAGCCTTTAGGGGCCAGTGTTGAAAAGAACGATGCCCAATACAAAGGTTTTGCGCTGAAGGATTTCTACACGGCAGTTCCTTTGCATCTGATGACGAAAGAAGCCAAAACCGAGTGTGTAGGCAATGAACTTATGATGAACGGTTTTGACCTGGAAGCTCGGGAGATTTTCTGTCTTCGTTTGTCTACGGAGCTAAAGTGTAAACCCCACCAGATCGCCAAACGAGTTCGATACATCGGCAACAATAGTGATGGAGGAGGAAGCATTGGTCTGGAGTGCGAGGATCTCCAGACGATCTCTTGTCCAGATAACTATGTTTTAAATTCTGTGGATCCGTCGTCGTTGGACCCTGGGCAGGCTAAAGCGGGTACTTGTGTTTATATCGCGAAGTCCTCCATGCCTTGGAAAAATAAAGTGATCGGAACGGGAAAAGTATCTGCGACAGTTTGCCCCGTGGGGTATAAAGCCACCAACATCACCTGCAAAGGGACCGGGAAGCCGGTGAAGAGTGGCTCCGTGGATTGTTCATTTAACGGCACGGGTCAGTGTTCTTGTAGCGCCGACGTCAACGCTTTCACTATTCAGGCCGGGGTCGGGGCAACACCTCAGGAAGCGTCGTGTGTCGCCGTCAAAAAAACCCAGACATGCAATAACAATCCACGCCTTTTGACGCCTCCATCGATCTCGGTGCTTATTGAAATGGACGGTCAGTGCGAACTTGTAGGGAGTGAAAGTGTTACTGCAAAATAGACGAGGAAGCGCCCTCATTTCTGCGATGATTATTGTTGTGACGGTCTCGGTGGCCGTGACAGGAATGATGGTCATTGAAAAGAATATTGCCAAAGGCTTTCTCAATACACGTAATGCCACGAAGTTAAATTTGGCGGCGACGCAACTGAAGTCGATTTTGAATAGTCCCTTGGCTTATAAGTGCACCAGTAACTCGAGCGAGACGGCCACTTGTGAGATCGACACAACACGTCTTTCTTTTTTTGAAAATGCGGGAGTCACTTTTGATCCCAATCCCCCCAAAGTAACGCAAAAAGATCCGGCCTACTTCCATGTTTCGACGACGATCAAAAAGAAAAGTGAAGGGGACGAGTCCCGAGTGGCTCCGATCGCTTTTGAGATGGACGTTCCGAAGACGGTCGTATTGGCGTCAGGTCTGCGTTGCCCGCCAGATAAACCGATCTTGAAAAGTATAGATACAAAGAACTACACGATTGTCTGTGAAGCTCTTCCTCAGTGTGCGGCGACGGATAAGCGTTATATCCAAAGACTGGATGCAAAAACCTTATCACCAACTTGTGCACCTTTGCCGGGGACTATTTCCTGCGCGAAGGATGAATATTTTGATCAATTTCAGTGGGACCCGGCAGATGCCAAAGCACCATTGAAGGTCAGTTGTGCAAAACGACGTGATCCCTATTCAGTTTTTACGGTGAACCCCTCCGAGGTTCCCGATCCGGCCTTGGAACCTCAGGATTGCGAAGTGAGTTATTCAAACTCTGGCTGCAATGCGACTGGTTGTAATAAAGGTGGAACGATCACGTACACTTTTAAAATTCTGAAGGAAGCCAAGAACGGTGGGGTGGCGTGTCCTGCCAGCCTTACTCAGACTTTCAACTGTACGGGATATTGTGTTTCTTGTTCACCCCCGCAGGTTCGGGATGATGCTTCCAATACTTGCTATTGCAGTTATGGCACCCAAGCCTGTGGCGGAGGCAGTTGTTGTTGTCCTTATAACGGGCAAATATTTGATACCTCGGCCCGCTCATGTGTTTGTCCACGTGGTCAGTATTTAAATGGTTCAAGCTGTGAAGATCTGCCACCAGAAAAATTTTCTTTGAACGTGGAAGTCGACATGAATCTTAATTGGAAAGTGGAAACCGAAGTCAATGGCGTCGTGGATCCAGCAAAGACTCAACATTTTCCAGGATCCTGTTCGCTCACCCAGAATAACGTTATCTTAGAAACGGCTCCGGGAGGTGGTTCGGGCAGTACAACCGTAGAGTTGGATGTCAGCAGTTGCAAGGACGTTTCTGACGAATGCTGGGCACGTCTGGACCCTGTGAAGGTCCTCGGAACTGTGACCTATACGCCCGCAACAGATTCTTATACATTTGCGCCGGGAAGTTTGTCGGGTTTGCCCAAAGGGCATGAAGGCGATCTGGGAATTGATAAGGGCGGCAACCTGGTTATTGATAAGTATTTATGTAATCCAAAGCCTGCAGAGGCTAAGAAATAAGGGGGACATTGCGTGGACGTGAGATCGAAGAAGATCATCAGCTTTGTTGTTATTTTCATCGCGATCTTTGCGGGTATTTTTCTTTTAAGGCCCAAGGAGCTTGTAAAACATCAGAATGTTGCAGCCCCCACGGCTCCTGAGCCCGAGGTGACTTTGCCTAAAGACGAAAAGACGGATGTCATCGGGATCTATAAAGAAAAAGTTGCTCGTGGTGAACCCATCTCAGAAGAATTACAGAAGTCTTTTGAGGGCGCATGGTCGGTTTTGATTAACGAGTCCAACAGACAGATGTTTCGCTCTATGCAGAACTGGCTGGGGGTGGCCATTGAACGAGAATACATTTTTATAGATCGACGGTCCATTGTGCAGGAACGCCTCAAGGTGCCGGGGGTGCAATTACTTGAAAATGTCACTCAAGGCCTGAATCGCCTTTCGGTGAAGGAGTTTGCGGCAAAACATTCAGAAAAAATCGCGCTCTATCGTTTGGAAGATTTTAGTAAGTTGGAAAATCGAACCGTAGAGCTTTCAGAAAAGAAAATAAATGAGTTTGTAAGTGCGAATAATAACAAATTGGTGATGATCGTGGATCGTCACTATGACCCGGTGGTGGACTATGTTATCAAATAGTAAATTTACTTTTTGGTTGAAGATGGCTCTTTCTGCTTTGTTTGCGTCGCATGGAACATTGGCTTACTTGGCAAGCAATAACTTTGCTTCAGAGTGGCGCATGTGGTTTGTGGTGCTGTTTCCAGCCCTGGCCGCCAGCACGGTGGGATGGATTTTGAAGTCGATCTTCGTGTTGGATTTGATTGTGGCCGCCGCGATTTGGTTTCCCAAGACTTCGCGTTACATCATCTTTTGGGCGTTGTTTTGGACGACCATGACGGCGGTTTTGCGCGTGATTGTCTATTGGGCGCCAGATCCCGTACTGGCGGCAAAAGCCATCGGCGAAATGTTAAAACGGACCTTGAACGTCGGAGGCACCTTTGCGTTGCTTTTGATGTTGTATCCGCAGTTGTCAAGCCGCCTGCGGGGGGCCTGGGGAAGTCCTTCTTTTATTCTTCGTTTTTCGATGGTTTTCTGGTTTATCGGCAAGGGGCTGGTAGAGTTTGAAGAGCAAAAAGACTTAATGCACGCCATGATTCACTATCCTTTTGTCAGCAATCTCGAAAGTATTTCCTGGATCCCCTATGCGTTCTTCTTTTTTGCGTTTATCAGTTATCTACTTTATTTCGTTGCTCCGTCATATTTGAGATTTAAGTCCTCAGGGTTGCTTATTTGGTTGGTCATGGTGCTTTCGTTCATTCCCGAAGTGATCGTGTGGACCCAAGGTCGTCCGTTCTGGATTATGGCGATTGAGCATATAAATATTTTTATCGTTTTTGAGTTGGCGAATCAGGTGGAGTCCTTGGAAAAGAAACGGACGGAACGTCTTAGTTTGAGCTTTCAATAGGATTTGAGGGGGGAATTATGAACTACGTTAAATATATACCAGTGATAATTTTGTTGTTCATCACTTATTGGCAAATCAGGCCCCAGGCCCTAGAGGGGACTTGTGTGAAGGATGCCAACGCACCGATCATTTCAAACTGTCAGTCTATTGCGAGTGGAAGTTATTTTAAGATTCTGACGGAAAAGGCGACTAAGGAATTTAAGTTTGAAAGCGATCAAGTTACGATCGGCGCCTACACGACGAACTTTACCTTAAAAGATTTCTATGAAGTTCAATATGACTTCAAAGAATCCTCCAAGACAAAGACTCTGTTTCGTATTTCAACGGCTTATGGCATCTCGTGCTCGGTGACGTCCGCTGGAGGATCGCCCTTAAGTCAAGCGGGGGGTATTTTTGCTCTGGGAGGTTATAATTTGACGCCTCTCCAGTGCGCGCAACTAGGGGGAACCAATACGGACTATTCTGACGAAAACGGAAACGGAAGTTATTGTTCAAGCCCTGTTCTTGCTAGAAATTTCCCCACTTTTAAAACCTGGTGCGGAACGGGGACCTGCGAAAATTGCGATTGGCAAAAGTGGACGAAGAAAACAGAGAGTGTGAGTTGTACTAAAACGGGCCAGGGGAAGGATATGTACGGGCGTCCTCTCACGGTCAGCACAAAATACGTCGCTTCGTGCTCTCCTAATTACGATATCATGGTAAGACCTCTGACTGTGTATCTTGGAAAATACTGGAAGCAAAACTTCTGGGTGGGAGGGAATTATGCGGCCGCAACTTATGATTCTTTCGTAACGGAAGAAATGAAGAAGACCCCACAGTTTTCAGGACAGTGGGGGATTGATAATGGACTGGTTTTGTTATCACCTGAAAGCGACGATGGAAAGAATGTTCAGGTTCAAGTGTATCTGATTTCGGCAAGTAATATCGCTCAACCTTATGCTTCTACCTTTGCGGGATGGAAGAAGGTGTTTCAACAAATCGCCAACGCCATGGCAAAGGACACCGGAAGAACCTACACCATCAATGACACTGTGAAATCGGCGGACACCACGGCCGTGTATAAGCCGGGTTCCGTGATTGCCATCTATGACGACACCCCCGATATGGGAGGATACTTCGATGTGAATGGGATTTTGGCGCAAACTCGCGAAGTCGCGCATCCCTCAGGATCAGGGGACTTTAAACTTAAAAAGGTCAGTAAGCAAAAGCTCTAAAGACAGCATGACGGGGCGACGAGTATGGGGATAGGTGAAATGAAGAAAATGAACTTTGATGGAGTGACCGTTTTGAAAACGACGGAGAACCCCGAGACAAAAAAGAAAGGCTTGGGGACGCCCAAGTCTGTTCCTCCTGCTCGCAGCTCCATGGTGTCGGTGTCCAATTCAACGACTAGTCGGAAGTCTTGGGCTTTTTATGCTTTGCTTTTTGGTCTTGGAATTTTAATAGCATATATACTTGAATAGCAGTGCGTACATCGTTGTCGCACTTACATTTGACCGTTCTTTAGCAGGCGTTAGATTCGTTCGATAAGAAAGGTATGAAGATTTCTTCGAACGTCCTAAAGATCCTCCCGAATCTTGACTTGAGACAATGGCTGATGGCTTTGTTCTTTATCTTGTTATCGGCTTGCTCCTTGGATGCTCAACTAATCAATAACAGTTTGAAATCGGATCTTGAGAAGCAAAAATCGATCAATCAGGAACTGACCTCAGGCAGTCAAATCAATGCCATCACAACCAGAAACTATAAAGTTCACGCCTCTTTGGGAAACATGGTGAATCAGATAGAGTCGGTCAGTTCGAATAACTACAAAGTCTATCACTCTTTGCAGGGATCTTTGGCAGGAGAAGAAAAGTGAAGAACGTCGTAGGTTTTCTTATTTTTCTTTTTAGTTCGATCGGATACGCGGGTTCTATTTTGACCTATCAAGGTCGCATCTTGAAGTCCGATGGCAGTCCTGTCAAAACAGCGACAAGCTTTACTATCTCCATCACCAATCCCAGCGGAAACTGTATTCTGTGGGCGGAACCATTCAGCTCTTCCATGAGCAGTGGTGATGGTTCGTTCTCATTTGCCATTGGCGCGGGGACCAGATCCGATGCGGGCACTAAAGAGTTTAAAGATATTTTCTCTGACGGCGTGGTGATTGCACCCAATAGCAGTTGCCCTGCGGGATACACCAAGCTGTCTTCAGACATTCTCAAGCTAAAGGTTAGTTTTAATGACGGTACGGGGGCACAAAGTTTACCGGCCATGGATATCACAGCGGTTCCTTTTGCGATCGAAGCACAAAAAGTGGCGGGAGTTGCCAGTGAAAACGTCGTGCGTGTCAGTGATGGAGTGGCGACGCCTTTGAGTTCTTCAAGTTTTACAGAGCTTCTTGCATTGCTTGGCGGCTCAAGTACTAAGTATCTAAAAAACGATGTTGCTTCAGGAGCCAGTTTACCCAAGATGACGTCAGACCCTTCCGGCTTGGGACCGGGAGACGCCGGTAATGTTATTTATCGATCAGATACGAAAGAAGTTAAATTTTGGGACGGGACGAGTTTTCGGTCATTGACCAGCGCGGGCGGGGGCATTAGCTCCATCACAGCGGGGACAGGGCTTACCGGAGGAACGATCTCAAGTTCTGGTCAAACAATCGCAGTCGATGTTGGGCTCTCCGCAAATAAAATCCCTCAGGTGGCGGCCACCATATCAGCGAATCAAGTTATTGTTGCCGACGAAACAGCTCCTGGGTTGATCGGTAAAACTCTACAAAATGGACAGATCCTCATTGGTTCTACGGGAGCTGCTCCTGTGGCGACGACGCTTACTGCTGGTACGGGAGTTTCCATTACCAACGGTTCTGGTTCAATTACAATCTCTTCGTCGGGATCCGCGCCAACGGGGAGTGCTGGAGGCGATCTTTCAGCGACCTATCCTAATCCCACGGTTTCAAGAATCAACGGCGTCAATGTTTCTTCGGCTGTTGCGGGCGATAATGGCAAGTTTTTGAAATATGAGAGTGGCACGGGCTGGTTGCCTCGCTTTGTGAAGTTGTCTGATTTAATGAATAGTTCAGGAACAGGGTCCGCGTTCACAGTCGGAAGTTGTTCTGCGAAGCAGACGTTGGCTTGGTCGTCGTTGACGGATCAGTTCACTTGTCAAGATATTGGAAGTTTGGACGTCGCCGCGATCACAACCGGAGTGTTGCCCGTAAATCGTGGTGGATCGAAGTGGTCCGCCTCCTCAAGTGATATTTACTATAATGCCGGAAAGGTCGGAGTCGGCAACACCAGTCCCTCTGCAACTTTGGATGTGACAGGGACGGTGAAAATCGCCGATGGTTCTCAAGGTGCTGACAAGGTTTTGACTTCAGACAGTGCCGGTAATGCCACGTGGAAGCTTCCCACAGGAGGCTGGCAAGTTACGACCCAGGCCTCAAGCTTAACGGTGACGACGTCTCATCGAGGTCGTTACTTCTTGGCTTCGGGGACCATCACTTTTACTTTGCCAGCGGCAGCGACGGCGGGAAATGGTTTTGTTGTCGCGATGAAAAGCAATGTCGCGGGAGGCATTGTGACGATCCTGCCTGATGGATCAGAAAAGATTAATAATCAAAGCAATTTAATACTGGAAGACTTGGGCGCCTCCGCCGTGTTGATTTCAGACGGCACCAACTGGCATGTGCTTTCTTCGACGGCGGCAGATGAGGGTATTCATTATTATTAGGATGATTTTCTAGAGGGGATTTTGACTATGCAACGACCACGAACATTAACGAAGATATTTTTTGTTTCTTTATTGGTGGCCACAGGCTTCACATCTGCCTCTTTCGCAGCCAGTCCCCCCGGCGCTTACTGTGCGACGATTCCCACGGGATGCCAGCTTTTGAATGTGGAGGTTTATCCGATGACTTCTTCGGGAACATCAGCAGCAGCCGGAGGCGGGGGGGGTGGCTGGGGGGCAGCTATTGAATCTATAATGAGTGTTCCCAAGGTGTTAGTGATAAAAAAATACTGTAATAATGGTGCATTCGGGATTTCTCATATGCAGATAGAAGGGACGCAAGTGTTTGCTACAGTTAGTGACAATACGGGCACGGTCACAAAAGGAACTCATCAAGCAGGAGCAGCATACGTACCCGGTGCCTTTAGTTGTCCCTGATGGGGATGCTGTATAGAGATTGCATAGAAAGATAACTAGAAATTTTGCGAGGATAGATTGATTAAAAAAGAACTGACACTAAAAAGAATGTTTGCGCTAGCGGGAACTTTATTGCTGGGAACTTTGGGGGGGCAGTGCGATGCGTTTGCGGCAAGCCCTCCGGGGGCCTATTGCGCGACGATCCCCACGGGATGTCAGCTTTTGAATGTAGAAGTCTATCCGATGAATCCGATATGGTCTGCAAATTCCGCTAATTCTGCAGAGGCAAAATCTATTGCAAGTATTCCTAAAATGCTTGTTATTAAGAAGTACTGTAATAATGGAGCTTTTGGCATTTCTTACCAACAGATCGAAGGTCCCCAAAGTTTCAACACTTTTTATCAGGCGTCTAGTGGATATGTGGCGCCTACAAAGGAAAGCTCGTCATCAGGTTCCGGAGCAGCCTCAGGAACATTTTCTTGTCCGTGAGGAGGGGCATCGTGTTGCAGAGTCTTTTGGGCGGCATCTTTCTAGCTTTCCTGCTTGTGGGGTGTACCCATACCTCCAAGCCATCGCCTCCGTCCGAGGCGATGCTTATTTACCAGACCGAAGGCCATGAGGTGGATTTAAACTTTCAAGGATTTCAAGCAATGCCCTCCGAGTTTCAAAACGCAGGCCCCTCATCCGCCAATGATACTTATGAAAATGAATTCGGAGTTTTTCAGAAAAAAAGGGATCCTACCTTTGGTCATACCATTCAACGCCTCAAAACTCCTAAGGCGGGAGGCAACAAAAAGCAAGCTGCTGAAATCATTTGGTACTGATGAGTTTTTTTCGTCTCGCTGCGAACACCGCGAAACTGCCTCGTCAAGCGTGTTCGTCGTGTTTGTCTCTGCCGTATGCAAATACAAGTAAAAGTCCTCGATAAATCATTTCCCCAAAAACACTCTCCATCCAGAAATGCAGCTCCTTAAGAACCAGGCCCATCTTCACTATGAAGCAGATAAAAATCGAAGTGACGTGTGCCCGATTGGGTGGGGAGCGTCTAGGTTCAAAGACCTATGATGCTCTTGAGTTTCTTGAGTTGACTAGACCTAAAAGCAAGCTGCTGAAATTATTTAATATTAGTGTAGCGTTGTTGAAAATAAATTTAAGTTTACACCAACCTAGGGGGAGGGGTGGGTACGCGCGTGTACGCAACTAATGTTTAAAACGTCAGCACCATTTCATTGCAAACATACTACTGTTGTAATAGATCTCGTACGCCTATGAGTGAATCTATTGATTTTGTTGACTACATGATTGCAGAGCTGGAACGAAGGAAAGCAAAAAACCAGAGATACTCATTACGAGCTTTTTCTCGGTTGTTGGGGGTGGATAGCTCCCGGCTTTCAAAGATTCTTCGAAGAGAGCGACCTTTATCCGCAGAAATGATACAGGATATGGGGGCAAAGCTTAACTTGTCGACGCCGGCTGTGCGCCGCTATCTGGATCACGCTAAGATTTCGCAGCTTCAAAAACGCCAAGAAGTTGGCGGCCAGGAGCCTATCCATGTCTCTTTAGAGCAATTAGGTTCTATTTCTGATTTCCGCCACTATTGGGTTCTGGAGCTTATGAAGCTCACGGATTTTGTTCCAAAAGTCGAATACGTCGCGAAGAAAATTCAGATTTCTAAAGAGCTGGCTCAGGTTTTTATCGATAACTTGCAGACCGTGGGACTTTTAAAGGTCCATGATGACGGAACATGGGAAGATCTTTCCCATGGGGCATCGACCGACGTTATTTCGACGAATGTGAAGTGCGCCATTCACGTCAGTAATCAGGATCAGGTTCTTCAGCTTTCTCAAGAGGCTCTTAAAAAAGTTTCCATGAAAAGTCGCGATCATTCTTCTATTATGGTGGCAACGAATGTTGAAAAACTGGAGGCCGCTCGTCAGATGATTAAGGCATTCCGTCGAAGTCTTGCGACTTTTCTTGAAGACACTCCCGAAAAGAACTGCCTGTATCAGACAAGTATTTCTTTGTTTCCATTGACTCAGTTGGATTCCAGCGACGAGACAATTCCATAATAGGACCGATGTAACACCTCGTGCTATTTGTGGGTGAGTTTGTTGATTTTGTTGATTGCCAGCGGGGAACGAAGGAAAACAACAAAACAAAGTGCTCATTACTCAACGAGGGGGCTAGTCGGTGTTCAGAGTTATCACAGTCATACTTTTCGCGATGTCTTTGCAGGTGTCCGCTTTTGCTTGGCGTGAAAGTAATGGCGGCATGGTTGTTAAAGATGGCGAAAACTACGTCACTATCGGCACAGCAAAGACGGAAGTGAGTTTGTGGAAAGCAACAGAAGATGCGACCTTCTTGGGGGTTGAACAAGAACTTCTATCTTTGAAACTTCCGATTGATGTGAAGATGCAGTTATGGACTTCGTTTTTTCCTTCTGGATCGCGAAAGTACTTCGCGCTGGATGAACGGAATGTTCCGCAAAAAGATCTTGAGGCCCTTCTCTATCAGTATCACTTTGTAAACTTAGAACGATCAGAGGGAAAGAAAGTGATTGCGGGTTTCACCAGCAAGACACAAACGTTTCTCTTAAATCCATTCTTCAAGCTGAGTGAGCGCGGAAAGATGGCTCTTCTTTTTCACGAAATGTTGTGGGTTCAGTTCCCTATGGCGAAGACGGAAGATGTCATGAGCGCCGAGATTCATTTTGAGAACTACTTGGCGGGAGGATCTCCGAAAGCTCTTATTTACTCTTTAGAGTCCATGTTTGGTCGCCCGGACTTGTATTTGCGCCATATCTTAGAAACCCAAGGGACCTTGCAGGTGGCGACGAAAAGTCTATTTCCAGAGATGCCCGCAGATATGCAGGCTCTTAAAGATTTGAACGACATCCCATTGCCATTGAGTGCGGAGACGAAAGAACTTTTCCTGCGTAATTATACGAGCCATAAAGATGAGTTCAGTCGTTGGTTGATGTTAAATCAAGCGAAACTCTTTATCATCAAAGACCCTCGTGATGAGCCCTATTCGGGGGGCGCCGCTTGGGATAGAAAAGCAGAGGTCATTTCCGAGGCCTTTGCTGATGGAACAATCGACTTCCATAATCCAATACGCTTTTCCGACGGAGACGGCCGAAAATACATCTGCTTCCCGGTGAAAAAAGAAACTCAAGAAACCGGCTTCCGCCTCTGCATCAACTAGCAGGAGCAGGTGTCAGCTATTGTTTCTAAATAAAAAGAGCCGCTCATAAAGCGGCTCTTTTTATTTTTTTGACTGATCGCACTGCAAAAAGGTACGGCGTACCCTCTATTTCTTCATTTTTTCGATCATTTCTTTCATGCTTTTTAGTTCGCGCTCGACGTCTTTGGGGAGGTGAGTTCCTGAAGAGCCTGTGTAAGCCATCATCACGAGATCTTGATATTCTTTTAAGCAAGAAGGGGCAATGGCTGAACCGGGATGCTCAAGGACACATTGTTTGAGGTAAAGCTCTGGTAAAGAGTAGAAGGCCTTCTGTTCATAGCGTCTTTCGCAGAAAGAAAGCCAGTATAAGATCTCAGGCTTCAATGGTGTTTCTGGGTATTGATCCAGATACTTGTAAAGGACGCTTGAAATTTTTAAGTAAGCGATATCCTTTTGCGGAGTAAATTCAAAATCCCCCTGAAGCTCATTTTTAAGTTCCGTCTCGGCGTATTTCTTAAGGTCTGCTTGTTGGGACTCATTGAACTCAGGATAAGTTTCTTTTTTCATCTTTTCTGCTGCAGATCTAAGGCCGGCGATTCGTTTCTTCACCATTTCGGGAAGCTGTTTGTTTTTTTGATTTTTCTCTAAAGACTTAATCAAGCCGGGGAGGTCTCGTTTGACCCGCACAAAATAGTACACTTTACGAGCCACTGATTTTTCCACGTTTTCCTGGGGGACGCCGTTTGCCGGGAAACCATCAATAACCTGATCGTAGAAGGACATCGCTTTATCAAAATTACGAACGATGAATAGGAACTCCGCCTCATCGAAAGGCTTTGCCAAGAAATGTTCTTTATTAAAGAACTCAAATTTTGTTGAAGAGCTGGGAAGTTGAGTGTGGCAAGACATACAGACACTTAAAGTGGAGCGTAACATCCACAAGGAGTAGTCCTTGTTGCCGACGCGATAAACCAACTCCGCTTCTTTAAGCTGTTGGTTCAGGGCGTTGCTGGAAATCGCAAAACCAGATTTCTTAATCTTTCCTTCGTGAGAGATCTTCTCACTCAGGGCGACCATGTTCTTGAGGGATTCGTCAATTTTTTGAAAATTCTTAGGATCGCGGTATTCCACATCCGAAACGATGTAAGGCTTCAAAGTGAAAATTTCTTTGAGCATTTGATCCATGTAAGGCTTTACTTCAGCGTGGGCCATTGAGCTAAGGCCAAAAGATAAGACGATACTTAAAAACTTGAACATATGTGTCCCCCTAAACATATCTAAGAATAAGGGGCGGGAACGGAAATGCAATAAAATTAAAGGTGCCAACACCACCTCCGTGGTGTGACACCTTACCGCGAAGAAAGATTCTAAGAGCGAACCACCACAACGGGAACTTTCGCTTTGGCAATCATGCCGCGAAGATTGCTTCCCAAAACAGTGCTGGCAATAAAACCATGGCTTTGGTGGCCCATGAAGATGAGCTGAGTGTTGTCAGAAGCGTAAGAAAGAGCTGCCTCTATCAGGTCAGACTTTTCGGCCTCGATATGGAATTTGCAATCCAGCCCCTTCTTTTTCAGGCGGTCGATTTTCTTGGTCATGGAAGTGAGCGCTTCATTTTTCATGTCCTCAAAGATCGAATCAAAGGTTGAAAGAGCTTCCCCTGAAGCGTAGGCGAATTGTTGAGCCGTGCTAAGGGTTTCAGCCAAGGAGTAGTAAAAAGTCACGCTGGCACCTGTTTTTTGCGCTAAGCTGACGGCGTAGGTTTCTACGGCTCGGCATTTCTTCGTCAGATCTGTGACGACCAGGAAGTGTCTTTTCTTGTGTTCGCTCAGATTAAAGTCTTCCTTCTGTGCCCCAGGGCCAAGAATGAAGGTGGGGCGCTTGATGCTGCGAACAACTTCTTCAGCAACGCTGCCAAGGAAAAATCTTTCGACTCCTTGGAGGGAACGAGTTCCCAGAACAAGTCCTTCGAATCGATGCTCTTTGGTCACAAGCTTCACGATTTCTTCGATAGGCCATCCCAATTTTAGGAAAAGCTCGCCAGGTCTTTGGAAGTTGCGAAGAACAGTGGCGTACTTTTGGCGATCTGAGTCTATAATTTTTTTGCGATTGTCCCCATTGAGGATCTTTTTTCCTAAAATTTCATTGAGGCGATGAACAAACACCAAATCAGTCGGGCACTCCAGCAAAACTGAAAGGTCCGATCCCAGTCTTTGCACCATAGCCGATCTTTTTTTGGATTGTTCGTCTGTTTTGTCGAGTTCGTCGGCAACTAGAATAGATCGGGTGCTCATCTGTGAATCTCCTTTGGCTATTTATGCTTAGTCATAGCAGAGGATCGCAGAAAACTGAAATCAGTAGAGTCAAAAGACGGCGAATAGCGCGTTGCTGTATCTCTTGGGATGCTGCGCCAGAGGAGGTGGGAGGGTAAATGGGGATATATGGGATCTCATGGGTGCCGCAGGGTTTATGACTCCCAACATACTTCATAGGTCAATATGGTGGTATTCCTAAGTTGAGCTTGGATAGATCATCACGGATGAGGTAAACAAGCTAGCAACCACAAAGGAGTGTTTATGAAAATCATGAGCGTCGTACTAGCAGCAATGGTCTCTTTCAGTTTCAACGCGTTTGCTGAGCAATCAGCGCCGGTAGAAAAAGAAGTTCAAATCGGAATCAGCGGGGTGTATGTGCCTGGCGGCTTTGATTCTTCTTCCGACGTCTTTGTTGTTGTAAACGGTATCTTCCAAAACGGATGTTACAAATGGAAAAGAGCGGATGTATCTCATCAAGATGCGTTCTCTCATGAAATCAAATCCATCGCTTCTGTCAGCCAAGGCATGTGCTTGATGGTCTTGATTCCGTTCCAAAAAGAAGTGCGTCTAGGTAAATTCG
>NZ_JBLJBT010000039.1:0-60176 GCF_047637665.1 Bdellovibrio sp.
TCCCTTTTATTAATCAGTACCTTTTTAGGGGTACAGATCATTCAGCCCCTTTTTTTATTTTGTAATCTGGAGTTCTTTTAAGGCGCCTTCAGTTGAGGACAGCGTTTTTTGATAAAAGCTGGAAATGTATTTTCAGAGTACTTGAAGATCACATCCCCATCGCTTGTGTATTTAAAAAGTTCACTGTTTCGAATCGAACAGGTTTTTCCCACCGAATCCTTCATCACCGAACTATTGCTGGCATTTCCCGTTGGAGCACTGCCAATTTTGAAGCCACCATCAAGCAAAAGCCCCTGGTAGTTCGTGATTTCCACACCCCCTCGATTGCCGGGTTCGACATAGTCAGCCACTTTTACGCTGGCGGCGCCCGAAATGCTTTTCAACCGTGCTTTGCGGGTGTCAAAGATAAACTTATCTCCCGTGACATGAGTGACTTCCAACTCTTGGGCATCGAAGTTCCATTTAAATTTAATGTCGCTCAGCGGGCGTGGGAACATAAAGAACTCTCGCGCTGCCGTCGTCTGAGATTCATCACCAGGGCCATAGGAGTTAAACACCATGAAGAGACCCTCGGTCGAAAATAGAAAATCACGATAGACTAAGTCCACGTAACCATCCATTGGGTGCACGGAGAAAAAGCAGGAGTTGGTCGCGTCTGACCAAATCATCTGCACTTGTGTGTTGTCCTGGCGCTCAACAATATCGGGACAGGTTGTGGGGTCTGCTGCATAGACCGAACTCACCATCATCAAAAGACCAAATAAGAATGACATAGGATTTTTCTCCTCTGTCTTCTAGCTCACTTTATGCCTCTTGAGTTGTCAGCATTTATTCGCGTTCGTTAATTCTTTGGGCTAGGTCGCGCTTATTCTCAAAGACTCCGACGATGACAACGGAAATCTCAAAGAGAAGCCACATGGGCGCCAGCATCATGATCATGCTTAAAAGGTCTGGTGGAGTGATCACTGCGGCAATCACTGCAATCGTCATAATCGCGTAACGACGGTTCTTTTTCAGAAATGCCTGACTTACGACCCCTAACATACCAAGAACGACAATGACTAATGGCAATTCAAACGCCACCCCGAACATCAAACACATCTGGGTAAAGAATCCCATGTATTGATCAATCGAAATCATGGGCTTATCGATGTCGCCCCCAAAGGTCATTAGGAACTGAAACGCCATAGGCAAGGCGATGTAATAAGAAAAAAGGGCTCCTAGAAGAAAAAGTCCTGTCCCTGATAAGATGAAACCCAAAGTGTATCGTCGTTCTTTCGCATACAGGCCCGGAGCAATAAACTTCCAGACTTGATAAAGCCAAAAAGGACAAGACACAAGAATTCCACACACAAATGCGAGCTTAAGATGGGCAATAAACTTATCGAGTGGACCCGTGTAGATCAAACCACCACCTGGAAGATAGGGCGCGATGGGGGCTCTCACAAAATTGAAGATCTTCTCGCTGAAGCCATAACAAATCCCGGTGGCAATCACGAGTATATAAGCGCAATTGATCAAACGCTTACGAAGATCCGCCAAATGCTCATACAAGGACTGCGCTTTAGAATCGAGTTCTTCACTTCTCATGACGGTTTATGCTCTTCTTTTTTTTCGTCGGAACCCGCTTGTTCTGCAGGGGCTTCCTGGGGAGTGCTTGAAGATTGCGGCGTGCGAGGGGGTGGTTCGTTGAAATCAACGCGGTCCACGCGAGCTTGTTGTTTCAGCTCTTCACCTAAGACATTCGTACTTCTTTTGAGTTCATTAAGAAAACGCCCCACCGTGCGAGCCACCTCAGGAAGCTCCTTCGGCCCAATCACAATCAGGGCGAGTATTGCGAGGAAAATAATTTCTGACATGCCAAGGCCAAACATGGCGTCAGAATAGTGGAATCAGCCCTGCTTGCCAAGCTTTACTTGGTCTTGAGGAAGAGTCAAAACCCCCATTTCCACAAGTTTTTCACGAGCCAGTTCTGAACCGGTTCTCATATACCGATCATAGAGGCGCAGAATGCTTTCATCGCTTTTTACAAAGGAATGGTGACTGATATAAGTTAGGACATCGACAAAATCCAAAAACCGATGCGCGAAGGTCTTATACACCTTGGCCATTGTGTCTTCCCGCGTACAATGAGCCAAAGACGCATAGGCGGCCCCACCGATCTCGGCATAATAATCAATATCCACGATTTTACGCGATAAAGAGTCACCAAAAAAGCCGCTGATATACAGCGTCCGATCTCCCAGCTTTCGCAACATCTCCACCCTCACCGGGGGCTCGGAGTTCTGTGCTGTGAGATACATTTCCGCCAAAGTTTTTGGATTCTTTTGCCCGCTCTCATTGGCGTACTCTGCCTCAAAGAGATTGCGTGCATCGAGATAGTGCTGAAGAAGATTTACAAGATAATTTTCCACCAAAGGAAAGGTTTGAATCTTCCTCTGCGAGAGACCTTTTTGAACAAGCTCTTGAAAGAACCCTTCGGGACTTACAAAAAGCTCAATTGATTCGCTTGACGCCTTTTCCCTCATAACTCTTAGTTTAACAAAACTGAGACAGTTTTCGGTTAATGTTTTTTTGTTCCTGGGCCTAAGTCTCAAAATAGAACAGAAAAGGCCCCCGAGGGCCCTCTTCTATTTCACGTCAGAGGGACCCACAAGACTGATCACTGTGGGCTGCGCGAAAATTCGTTGCGCCAATCGCTGCACCTCTTCAGGTGTGACTGCGAAATATTTTTCCGCCACATCCAGACTTTCGCGATAGTTTAAGCCATAAATGTCATCAAACAAAATGGCGTTCCCCACCGTGCTCTTGCGTTGCAATTCGATGTCGTGACGACCGATCAGATAGCGCTGAGCCCGAGTGAGTTCTTCGGAACTAATTTTTGTTTCTGCCAACTTCTGAAACTCAGCCTTCAACATCTGAACTGCTTTTTCGGATTTCTCTGGAGAGCAGCCGATGTATCCACCGAAATATCCACACTCGATGCCCTCCATGTGCATGGGTGAAACTGAATAAGCCAAAGAGTTCTTGTCACGAAGCTCAAGAAACAGTCTGCCACCCTGTCCACTTAAAATAGACTGAATAATCTCAAGCGTAAAACGCTCGGGATCTTTTAAAGTCAGCCCCCGATAGCCCACAATAATGTGGCTTTGTTCCTTTTTAAGCTCATGGAAAAGTTTTTTGTTCTCTTTAAGGTCGCCGATCGCAAAACTATTGGTGATCTTCTCGCCTCGTGGAAGTTCTTTTGTGAGAGCCTCCATCGACTTCACCCATTTATCCTTATTGACGTCCCCGACCACGCAGATGGTCAGGTTCTTGGCGTGGGCAATTTTTCCATAGTAATTTTTAAGTTCTTTGGTGCCAATGGCCGAAATAGACTGTTCGCTGCCAATGACGTCCCGAGAATACGGATGGCCCTTAAAGATCTCTTTCATGAAGTTGAGCACACAAATCTGTGCAGGGTTGTCGTTGCGGGATTTAATCTGGTTTTTGATGATGACTTTTTCACGCTCCAGAATAGATTCAGGAAACTGCGGCGTCAGCAACGAGTCAGAGTAAATTTCCAACATTCGATCTTCAAATGGCGATAGGTAGTCCATAGAAAGACCCACAGAGTTGCGTCCCCCAAAAGCTCCGATGCCCGCAGCCATTTCATCTACTTTCAGATTGATCTCGTCCTCTGAAAATTTCTTTGAGCCCGAAAGCCAGTTGCGCGAGAACAACTCGGTCAATCCGTTCTGACTTTCATCTTCGACCCGCACACCGCCCATGAAGGCCGCCTTCATGGCGACATAAGGAGTTTCTTTCTGTTCGCGAATAAGCAGTGTCGCCCCCGAAGAAAGGAGGATTTTTTCCGTCTTCGGGGTTTGTCGTTCCGCCCCCAGATTGATGTTAAACTTTTTTGCGACAAATTTTTGTTGGGCCTTCGCTGGCTTGATTTTTTCTAGGGCTTTTTTTAGATCTTTCGAAAAACTCTTTAAGATTTTTTCCGCTTCTTTCTTTTCCATATTGGTCAAAAGAGAAAGGCCAAAAGTGTTGGCTTTAAAATATTTCCTCGCCACCTTTTGAATATCTTCGGGTTTCAAGGCGTAGATCTGTTTCATGTACTTCTTATAGTAGTCATGATCTCCATAATAGAACTCGTTGCTTCCGGCTTTTCTCGCAATGTTATCCACAGTCTCCATGGAGTAGACCTCATGGCTTGCGAAGTTCGTAATCGCTTTTTGCATTTCTGCCGCCGTCGGCGGGGTTTCAATGATTCGGGTCATTTCAGGAATGAGTGCTTGCAAAGCCCTTCCTAGATTCTCCTTTTCAAGATTGAAGGAAATTGCAAAAAGACCGTCATCTTGCATCGAATAGCTAAATGATCCCACGGAGTTTGTAAGGGGTTCTTTGATGCGCAGACTTTGCATTAGGCGCGATGAGTCCCCCTGGCCCAGAATGGCCGACAACACCTCCAGCGCCGCAATATCCTTGTTTTTTACGCTGGGAATTCTCCAGGTCAGATATCCCGTTGTCTGTTCAAATTTAGCGTGCTCAACCTTAATGCGAATATTCTTTTGTGCGGGCTCTTTGCTGCGAGAAACCTTACGAAGCTTGTAAGGCGCAAATTCGCCAAACATTTGCTCCACCTTCTTTTTCATTTCTTTCGAATCAAAATCCCCGGCTACAACCAGGAACATATTTGAAGGCACATAGCGGCTTTGATAATACTCACGAATTTTCTTGGGGGACACCTTGTTCACAACTTTGTCGTAGCCGATCACGGGTCGGCCATAGGGACTTTTCTTGAATACGTTTGTGAACAAGAGCTGACTGGCGCGACGGCCGGGGCTGTCTTGACCTCGTTTGATTTCTTCTATGACCACTTCGCGCTCGTTATCAATTTCTTGCGAATCAAAGGTTGGAAAGCCCATCATCTCGCTAATCACATCCAAGGCGACATCCGAGAATTGCTTGGAAATCGTCACATAAAAGACGGTCTGATCAAAAGAGGTATAGGCATTAAGCTCTCCGCCAGATCCCTCAACAGTCGCCGCAATTTCTCCGACTTTATATTTGCGAGTGCCTTTAAAGACCAGATGCTCGATAAAGTGAGAAATCCCCTCCTCGCCCTTTTTTTCATCCGCAGAGCCTGTTTTCACCCACATTTGAACTGAGACCACCGGTGACTTATGGCTTTCCAAGAAAAGGACTTTGAGACCGTTTTTTAGTTGAAATTTTTTAGACATACTCTAGATAACTCCCATGGCATTTGGCGTCTACGTTCACATTCCTTACTGCATTCAGCGCTGCACATATTGTGACTTCGCAACTTACGAGCAAAGTAAGATTTTGCCGCCGGATCAGTACGTCGAATTGCTCTTTAAAGAAATTCGCCAGAAGCATCGGTATTACACCCCCCAAAGTCTTGATACGATCTATTTTGGAGGAGGAACACCCAGCTTGATCCCTGCTCATCTTATTGTAGCGATTATCAAAGAGCTGGGAAGGTTTGGGTATACAACTAGACCCGACACCGAAATCACTATCGAAATTAATCCGGCAACGATCGACGAAGAAAAATTGAAAGTCTATTTAGACCATGGAGTAAATCGTTTTAGTGTAGGCGCTCAAACTTTTGATGATCGCTTGTTGAAAGTGGTGAATCGCGAACACTCGGCCCGGCAAACTCTCCAGACGCTGGACCTTTTGCGAGCCTACGATCTTAACTTCAGCTTCGACATCCTATTTGCGCTCCCATCCCAAACGGTGGCTGGCCTTAAAAACGATGTCAAAATCGCCATTGAACAAGGCGCGCGACATATCAGTCCTTATTGCCTGACCGTTCCTGATGGTCATCCGCTATCTAAAGGCCGACCTGTCGACGACGAACAGATTGAGATGTTCGATATTATCGCCACAGAACTCACGGAGAATGGTTTTCAACAGTATGAGATCTCTAACTTTGCACGCCCCGGCTTTGAGTCTCGACATAATATGCTTTATTGGGTTGATGAGCCTTATTGGAGCCTTGGCCTGAGTGCCCACTCTTACTCCAAGGAGTCCGCCTGGGGAACACGCTATTGGAATATCAATTCTATCGGCGAATACCAAAAGCAGATCCTCGCCTTTGATGGTCAGGAATTTGCGACCCCCACCCAGCATTTACCGAAAGAGCAGTACGAGATCCTTGAAATGCATCAGGCGCTCACCGACTTTTGTCATACTTCGATGCGTTTAATGCGAGGGCTCAAAACAGAGCAGTTGGCTCAAAAATTTCCAGCCTCTGTTCAAGAAAAAGTATTTGGTCTTCTTAAAGGGCTTGAGGAAAAATCTTGGGTTCAACATGACAACGGGCATTGGTCTTTAACTCGTTCTGGCCTGGTTCTAAGCAACAAAGTATTTCAAGAACTGACCTTCCTTGAGGGGGATGTTTAGGGACTGGTCTGGGACCCTCGCGCATTGACAATCCTAAATCAATACACAATCTTAAGTATTGCGAAAGGATGTGCCATGTCAGAAGAAAACAACTCTCAAAACTCCAATCCTCCAAAGAATGAAAATTTGGATGCCTCTTCTGAAATTCAAAAGCTGCAAGAGCAAGCTGAGAAATTCAAAAATGACTATCTTTATCTGCGTGCCGAGTTTGAAAACTACAAGCGCAACGCCATCAAAGAGCGCTCTGATTTGATGAAATACGGGGGCGAACGTTTTATTCGCGAACTTCTTGAGGTTGTCGATAATTTTGAACGCGCCCTTCAGGTCAATGTCGGAGCAGAAAACTTCAACACCTATAAACAAGGTGTCGAGTTGACGGCCCAGGAGCTTAAGTCCTTGCTGCAAAGAAATGCCGTCACCGAAGTTCCTTCTCATGGAACTCCTTTTGATCCGATGGTGCATGAAGCTCTCGGTGCTGAGCCCTCTGAACAAGTCGCGCCGGGGCATATTCTTCGTGTCTTTAAAAAGCCATATAAACTTCATGATAAATTAATTCGTCCCGGGCAAGTGGTTGTCGCCAAAAAGCCGGAATAAGTGGGTGTTGATTGTCTAAAAAAGACTTCTACTCTATTTTAGGTGTTGCAAGATCAGCCTCTCCAGAGGAAATAAAAAAAGCGTATCGCAAGCTAGCGATGCAATATCATCCTGACAAAAATCCTGGAGATAAAAAGGCCGAGGAAAAGTTCAAAGAGATCAGCGAAGCTTACGACACCCTCAGCGATACCAAGAAACGTGAAATGTACGACCAATTCGGCCATGCTGGCGCCCAAGGATTCGGCGGCGCCGGAGGTCCCTTTGGGGGCGCTGGAGGCGGCTTTGGCGGTTTCGGGGGCGCAGGACGTTCACAAGCCGGTGGAGACCCTTTCCAAGATATCTTTGGCGATGTCTTTGGTGATATCTTCGGTGCAGGACGAGGCCCTGGCGCTGGAGGCCCTCGCACTCGTCGACAACAAACTAAGGGCACAGATCTTCGTTACACTCTCAATATTTCATTTGAAGACTCTGCTCTTGGTTGCGAAAAAGTGATCAGCTTTATGCGCCAGCGTGGCAACAAAGAGGAGTCCGCAAAACTCTCTGTCAACGTGCCTGCAGGCGTAAAGGAAGGTCAACGACTTAAGTTGGCGGGCGAGGGAGATGCTGCGCCTGGTGGCGGAACTCCCGGGGATCTTTACGTGATCGTCAACATTCAAGATCATGCCCTTTTTAAGCGCAGTGAAAACGATGTCACTTTGGATCTACCAATTATTTATACAGACGCCATTTTAGGAACAAACATTGAGGTTCCAACTTTAACAGGGAAAGCGATGATTCGTATTCCACCGGGAACTCACTCTGGCCAGACCTTCCGCCTGAAGGGAAAGGGTTTCCCTAAGATAGGTGGATTCGGATCTGGAGACATGTTGGTGCGAATTCTTGTCGATACTCCTCCTCATCTTTCCGCGCGACAAAAAGAACTTATCGAAGAACTGTCCAAGGGTGCGGAAACAACTCCCTTAGTAAAGTCTTTCCAGGAAAAAGTGTCTCAGCTTATGAGGAACAGAAAATGACCCCACGATTTACTCTTTTACTTGGGGCCTGCCTTTTGGCCTCGTGCACGACCGTCGCAACAAAGAAGCGCACCGCCTTCAAGCAACCCTATAAGCCACCGACAGCCGCTGCAGAAAAAAGACCCAAAGCCCTCGCGGGAATGAGCGCAGGAAAAGCTCCTGAACCGGCGAAGAGCGAGTCAAAAGCTCAGGACGCCATGGGGTACCTTAAGTCTTTAGTAGACAAGTCTGTCCAGGCGCCGAACAAGCAGGAGCAAGACTCTAACCGTCTTCACGCCATTGATATCGTCGAAAACAAGCTCAATGAAGAACAACTTGAGGACGTCGCAGACAATTCAGATTTTGGTTTCTTGCGCGGCCACGCGATGTTTAGATTGGGAGAAAACGCTCTTGAACACAAAGACACCTCGGCTGCAAAAAAATATTTTTCAGGAGTTATAGATTATCTGCCCGGAAGTGATCTTGCGGTTCGAGCTCAAGAAATCGTTCAACAACTTGAAGCCGCAAAGAACGTTCAAACTCAAACAGTCGGTGTTGTTCTACCTTTGAGTGGAAAAAACGCTCCTGTGGGTCAGCGCGCTTTGCGCGGCCTTGAGATGGGTTTGGGCCTTCACATTCCCGGTTCAGGATTTAAGTTGGCCGTCATGGACAGTGAGGGGAATCCCGACTCTGCCCGCCGAGGCGTCGAGCGTCTTGTTAAAGAAGATAACGTGATTGCCATCGTGGGAAGCCTGTTAAGCAAAACGGCACCTGCCGTGGCCGCAAAGTCTGATGAACTGGGTGTCCCGACCATTGCCCTCTCGCAAAGATCCGGTTTGACGGAAATTGGGCCGACAGTTTTTAGAAACTCCCTGACAAGTGGGATGCAAGTCCGCGCCTTGGTTCGCACCGCCATGGAAGACTTGGGTATGAAGAAGTTTGCTATTCTTTATCCCAACGATCTTTATGGGGTTGAGTTCACAAATATTTTCTGGGACGAAGTTTTAGCTCGAGGCGGGCAAATTACAGCGGTGCAAACGTATTCAACAAAAGAAACAGATTTCAGACTTGTCATTCAGCGACTCGTCGGAACGTATTTTGGAGAAGCTCGCCAAGACGAGTTTTCGGTACGACTGAAAGAGCTTCAACATGCTGACAAAAAAAGATCGGTCCGCCAATCCAACTTAGAAACAGTTCTTCCTCCCATTGCTGATTTTGATGCCGTCTTTATTCCTGACAGCGCAAAGGCCATGGGGCAAATCTCTGCCATGCTTTCCTACAATGACGTTCGCAACGTGAAGTTGATGGGAACAAATCTGTGGAACACCAAGGATGTCGCTCGCAGAGCTGGGAATTTTTCTAATAATCTTCTTTTTGTGGATAGCGTTTCTCCCACCACCCACAACAAGGCTCGTTTTGTGACTGAGTATAAAGCTCTTTACAATGAAGAGCCCTCCCTCATTGAGATTCAGGCTTACGATGCGGGCCTTATTTTGCGTCAATTGATCGCCTCAGGAGCCAGTTCTCGCGAAGACCTCACCAAGCGCCTGACTGAACTTAAACACTTCCCTGGAGCCCTGGGCTCTGTCTCCATGAGCTCCGAACGGGAGATTGAGCGCCCTGTGACCCCCCTAACTATTGAAAAAGGCGAAGTTATTCCCCTTAATGTCACCAAATAGAGTCCATAAGAATATTTTATGACGATTTTTTAACCCCCTTTTTGGGATGCCCCGTCTAAGAATCACCTGCGGCGAAGACGCTGCAAAATTCTAAAGAAGGGGGTTGTTATGACGAATCGTATTTCTGAAAACTTAGTGATGGAGTGCAGAAAGAAACTTCTTATTGCAAAGCAGGACGTTTTAAACCGCTTCAGAACAGCCCAGCGCGAACTTGTCCACGCCGAAAAAGGTGGTGACGAGGCCGATCAATCTGTCGCTCACATCGAGGAACACTCTTTTTTAGTTTCCCAGGAGCGCATGAGAAATCAACTGGTCGAGATCGAGATGGCCCTGGCCCGCATCGAACAGGGCACCTTCGGTGTTTGCGAGGAGACCGAAGAAATGATTGAAGCCGATCGCCTTTTAGCAATTCCTTGGACACGCCTCAGTATCGAAGGCGCAGAGCTTCGAGAAGCAGTCAGTCGTAGATTTGCGCGCTAGCGCTCGAGAATCGCCACAATGGCGCGAGTCATGGCGCTGCTTACTAAAGCATCACGCAGCGCTTTTTTGATGACATGAATCCATTCCCCCGTAATAAGGAATCCGACTTCGGCCAGGATCATCATATCGGGGGGTGAGATGAACGTAACCGAACTTTCGGAAACCGAGTTAAAAAATTTGAAGGACTCTTTGCTCTTCCAAAAGAGCTCGATCCTTAATAAGACACACGAGTTCAAGGCGGAACAATCCAGCATTTCATCCGTTGCGGATGAGGCTGAAGTAGCGTCACTTGATATCTCGAACAACATCTCCATTCATTTGCATGAAAGAGACCGCACGGCTCTTTACGCCATCGAAAAAGCGTTGGGTAAGATTGCGGATGGGACTTATGGTCAGTGTGAGTCCTGTGGTGAAACCATTGGGGCACGCCGACTTCAGGCCAGACCTTTCACGGCCCTTTGTATTGAATGTATGGAAGAACAAGAGAACCATTCTAATGTTTTCCAATAAAATCTGATTTATTTCATTGGATGAAGTCCGCTGACATGGATGTCAGTCCAATTTTTCAAATTTGATTCAAGCTCCCACTGTCTCACGCCGAGAAGACTCATACTAGAAAACATAAATTCCCGCATTACGCGGAGGAGCGGTATGAGTTTTGACGACAAAGTCCTAGAAATCCCACAGACCCTGCCCATGTTACCTGTGAGAGACATCGTAGTTTTCCCCTACATGATCATTCCCTTGTTTGTAGGTCGCGATGCTTCTATCCGTTCTGTTGAAGAGGCCTTGGCGAAGAATCGTTTGATCTTCTTGGCTTCTCAAAAAGATATCACCGAAGAAAATCCCTCTCCTGATAACATCTACACAGTAGGAACTGTGGCGATGATCATGAGAATGAGAAAGCTTTCTGATGGTCGCGTAAAAATCCTTATTCAAGGGGTTGCAAAGGGTCGCGTGAAAAACTTCACGAAGACAGCTCCCTCTTTTGAAGTGGCTGTTGAAAAGATCGAAGAAACTCCAACACCAAAAACTGTTGTAGAAAATGAGGCTTTGATCAGAACTGCGAAAGAACACATCGAGCGCATCATTGCTCTCGGCCGTCCCCTTTCGCCAGATATTCTTTTGGTTTTAGATGATGTCTCTGACCCAGGTCGCGTTGCAGATCTTATTGCTTCCAATCTTGGCGTTAAAGTTCAAGACGCTCAAAAAGTTCTTGAGACTTCTGATGCCACAGAAAGACTTAAGCTTGTGAACGAAATCTTGGCGGCAGAGCTTGAAGTGATGCAGAGCCAACAAAAAACTCGTGGTGGCGCCAAGGAAGATATGTCCAAGTCGCAACGTGAGTACTTCTTGCGTGAGCAAATGAAGGCTATAAAGAATGAGCTTGGAGAAGGCGACTCCAAATCCGAAGAAATGGATGAGCTTCGCGAAAAGCTGATGAATGCTGGAATGCCTCCTCAGGTTGAAACAGAAGCCTTAAAACAATTAGGCCGCCTTGAAAGAATGCACCCAGACGCTTCTGAAGCCACAATGGTTCGCACCTACCTTGACTGGATGGCGGATCTTCCTTGGAGTAAAAAGTCCGAAGATCATATTGATCTTAAACGTTCCAAGGAAATCTTGGACGAAGACCACTATGAACTAGAAAAAGCAAAAGATCGTATCATGGAGTTCTTGGCTGTTAGAAAACTTAAGCCAAACTTAAAAGGTCCAATCCTTTGTTTCGGTGGCCCTCCAGGGGTTGGTAAAACATCTCTTGGAAAATCCATCGCCAGAGCCATGGGCCGTGAATACTTCCGCATCGCCTTGGGCGGCGTGAAGGATGAGGCTGAAATCCGTGGTCACAGAAGAACTTATGTTGGCGCAATGCCCGGTAAAATTATCCAGGCCCTTCGCCAGGCGAAGACAAACAACCCTGTTATCGTTCTTGATGAAGTTGATAAATTGGGTTCTGACTTCCGTGGCGACCCCTCAGCGGCTATGCTAGAGGTGTTGGATCCAGAACAAAACTCAACTTTCCGTGACAACTATTTGAATGTCGATTTCGATCTTTCAAATGTGTTGTTCATCGCCACTGCCAATGTGTTGGAAAATATTCCACCCGCATTGCGCGATCGTATGGAAATTCTGAACATTCCTGGTTACACAGAGAATGACAAACTTTTGATCACTAAAAAGCATTTGATCAGAAGACAAGTGGAAGCTAATGGCATCACTGACGCCAACATCCGATTTACTGATGAAGGTATCAAGTACTTGATCGCGGGCTACACTCGCGAAGCAGGCCTTCGTAACCTAGAGCGCGAAGTGGGTTCTGTGTGCCGTAAAGTAGCAAAAATGGTTGTTATGGATGAAGCCCAATTTGTGGAAATCAACGCAACAACTGTTCCCGAGCTTTTAGGGCCTCCAAGATTCCAACGCGATGACAAGATCGCTGACTCTCAGGTGGGAGTAGTTCAAGGTCTTGCGTGGACACAGGCCGGTGGTGAAGTTCTCACTATCGAAGCTTTGAAAATGAAGGGGAAAGGGCATCTTGCTTTGACCGGCCAACTTGGCGACGTCATGAAAGAGTCTGCTCACGCAGCGATGTCTTATGCTCGCGCTCATCAAGAAGAGCTTGGGATCCCCGAAGACTTCTTTGAGAAATACGATGTTCACGTTCACTTGCCTGCGGGAGCGATTCCTAAAGATGGACCTTCTGCTGGTATCACGCTCACAACAGCTCTTGTGAGTTTGATGACGGGAACCCCTGTTCGTCACGATATTGCGATGACAGGTGAGGTGACCCTACAGGGTCGCGTTCTTCCGGTCGGTGGAATCCGTGAAAAATGTTTAGCCGCTTTGAATCTTGGAATTACAAACATCATCATCCCGCTGGCTTGCCAGAAGGATCTTGCTGATATTCCCAAGATTTTCAAAGACAAAATCAACTTTATCTTGGCTGAAAATCTTGATGAAGTATTTGCGGTGGCTTTCGATAAGAGCGCCAAAGCTCAAGAGAAAAAGCCAACGCTTAAGAAAGATCCAAAAAAATCAAAGAGCTTGGCTGCTTAATTACGAGTAGTTCAAGCCCATCGCCCCTCCCGAAACGATGAAGAAGAAGGACTGAGCAATCAGTCCTTCTTCTTTTTCAAATCCGAGAAAACTCAAAAAAGCACATGGGATCCAAAACCCGTTTTGTTTATTTGTCCGCTAAGGATCCACTCTGCTTCGTTTAGAAATATTAAATCTCTCCAGCCTCGGCCCAATTTTCCTTCCTGGCCTTCTTTTCCCACCTTCACTAACGCTACGATAGATGAATGGGGTTCAATAATGCGCGTTCTTGATCTCGGGGTTATTTCCAATAACGAAAGATTTCGCCGTCGAGCCGAACTTGTGGCGCGCTTTTTTGATTTTGAATTTCGCCTTTTTAAGAACGACGAAGATTTTTTTTCAAATTCAGGCGACTACAAAGGCATTAGCTGTGTTGTTCTGGATTGCAGTGAGTTGACCAAGCCCAACGAAGTGGCTGGTCAAGTTCAAGTGGCCAAACAGGCGGCTCCCGAAAGTTATATTCTCACGGTCGTCAGCTCTAAGCTGTCTCCCGAGGATGCGCGAATTGTGAAGACCTCCGGGGCGTCCTTAGTGATTATGGAGAACGAGTATTTTTCATCCAGCAAACCCGAGTTCATTCTTTCTCAGGTCATTCGCTCAACATATTTTCCCATTAAAGCCTTGGATCTGGTTCAAGGAACAGAGGTTTCGTTTCCCATCTTTCATCTTCTCTCTGTCAACAAGCGCTTTTTAAAAATCGCAAAACCAGGATACAAAGTTGGAAAAGACTTTCTGGAAAAATATGCCGACGTCGGCGACCTCTACCTTCAAAGAAGCGACTTGCCCGCGTGGGTTCAGTACACAAACCTTCACTCAACAGAGGGAGCTGAAAGTCACCTACGCAAGTGTCGTCTTCGATTCTTGCAATTAAATCAGTCTTTCTTAAACTTGATCCTTTTGATCACGGATCAAAGTTCGGCGGCTTCATTTGCTCAAGGGCGCGAGCTGTTTGAGATCTGTGAGGGTTTTGCCGCTGACTTGCTGGATTCCATGGCGGATCTTCCAGATCCTTGGAGCGTGATCAGCAATTCAGCAATTGGAGATTTCGGATCCGTGGAGCGTGCGCCGGCCATTGCCGCTTATGCGGGCATCTTAAGCTCTCAAGCACGAATGGGAAATCCAAAAGAAGTGATGATCGGAGCCCTGCTTGCGGATGTTGGCTTTCTGGATCTCAGTCCTTCAACGACCGAGAAGGTTCGCCAAAATCGATTGAATGACCTCAACGCTGAAGAAAAGATGGAATATCAGAAACACCCCATCTACAGCTTAAATCAATGTCTTTCAAGAAAGCTGCCTCTCAGCGAAGACATCAAAGAGATCATCATCCAAAGCCATGAACGTATGGATCAAAGGGGTTTTCCCCACCATGTACGCTCCGATAAACTCAATGAAGCCGGAATGTTGGTACGACTTTGCTGGGATTTGGATATGCGCTGCCAGGTGCGCATGGGCGAAAAGCGGGTCGATATTAAAGAAGTGAAACAAAAACTCTCGGAATCGGCCACCAATGATACTGGAAATTACTCGTTTATCTTTTTAAACAAGATTCTCAAGCTTCTTAATAAGCCAGAAAATAACGGCGAAGTGATAGTCGTCTAAAATTTATTGCTTAAAGCCTTTAAGGCGGTCGTTCTCAGATTCAAGCACGCGAACCAGAGTCTTCAAGTCAGAAACCTCGTCTTTCAGTTGAAAGATCTGCTCTTCCTTTTCTTGAAGAATCTGCGTGTAAGCTTTCTTGAGTTCATTGAGAAGCTTGTTGGCGGCGGTCAAAATGGGCTCATCCTTGTTTGCCTTGACTGTTTTGTCCTGTAGGTCCTGAGCCTTCATTTCGTCTTTTGAAGAAGCAGACATAGTGTCGTTACCTTTCATCATTCCTTGATGAGCACCCACCAAAGCGAGGTCGCTTTCTTGGGAGGGGCGATGTACTCTTTGATGGGTACCCATCGGTTCGTCCATGATGAAGTACTTGCCGTCTTCAAATCGGAATCTGATGTCGTCAGCCTTGATTCTACGGCGGAGTGTGCTCACACTAATTTTGTATTTAGTGGAGTAATCCGTTAGCGGTAACCAAGAACCTACTGACTCTACGTGCATCAAATCCCCATTCAGACTTTTGGGGAAGGTGGTCAGCCCTACTCAGTCTGCGTAGTCAACATTATCACAGGACTTCGGTCTGTCAAATTTTGTATGAGTAGTTATTCAAAATAAGTTAATTTCAGGACCTTGATCTGGCTACTCAGGGCCTATTCAATGAAATCTAACTAGACTAAGGACTGAGTATGCAACCCTAGGTCATAGATTTTCTGTCATCAGCAAAGATTTCTTTGCGCCTTCTGCACAGAAATCCGATACTTAACTCTAGATTATGCGGATACGAGAAAAGAAAAAAGTGGCCCTAGTTCTTAGTGGAGGCGGCATTAAAGCTGCGGCCTTCCACATTGGCGTTTGCCTTGCCCTTCAAGAGAAGGGCTTTCGCTTTGCCGGCGGAACCAAGGAGATGGTGCGTCAGAATTTTGCCGATGAGGATCCTTTGACCATTCGTCTTTACGTTGGGTCTAGTGCCGGTGCCTTTGTCGCTTCGATTTTGGCGGCCGGGTATTCCGTGGAGTCTTTGATCAATGCCTTTCAAATTGGATCCGGCACCAATCCGTCTTTTGATAAGTCCGACCTGCGCTATCTAAAGCCCATTTCTTATCGTGATATTTTCAATTTGAATTCCAGCGGCCTTCTTAAGTTTATTCCTCGAACATTGATGGAAAAAGCCTTGGTCACTGGAGGGCTTGAGTCCCTTCTTAAAAATGGTCTCAAACTCAACGGACTCTTTTCCACAAAGGGGATGGAAAGCTATCTTCGTAAAGAGGTTCTCCTTGATAATGATTTCGCACGTTTGGGAGTGGGGCTTTTCATCATCGGAACTCAGCTCAATCATACGCGGAAGGCGATCTTTGGAAACTTCCCCGAGTCCTACAAAACAGACACAACGAAATATATCAATTATGCCACGATCAGCGACGCCGTGGCCTGCTCGACCGCGCTTCCCCCCGTCTTTGCCCCCTACGGCATTAAACGACCGGACGGAAAAGAGATCTATTATTATGACGGAGAGATCCGCGACACTCTTTCCACTCACGTCGCTGCGGACTATGGAGCTGACTTAGTCATTTCTTCGTATTCCATTCAGCCCTATCACTACACGGAAGAGATGGGCTCTTTGCATGACTATGGAATTCCTTTGATCGCCAATCAGGCTCTGTATCAGGTTGTTCAACAGAAGATTGCCCGTCATATCCAATATAAAAGTGACATTCGAGGGATCTACAACGCGGTCGATGGCTATTTCAAGCAGGCAAACTTACCGCCCGAACATCGCGATAAACTTCTTGAAATCATTCGGAATCGTGTGAACTATCGCCCCGAAGTCGATTATATCTATATTTCTCCGCGGCCTCAAAACTATGAAATGTTCTTTGTAGATCACTTCAGCTTAAATCCCGAGATCTTGGCGCGCATTGTTCGTATAGGCTTTAAGTCGGCCATCAATGCTCTTCGTCGTCACGACATCTAGACGAAAAAAAAGCCCCGGGAATTCCCAGGGCTTTTAAAATTTCTCAACCAGAACGTCCCTTGGATTAGAAGAGACTCTTTTCGACTGCAGTAAAGATAGGACCCGAAACAAATCCCATCAAAACAATCGCCAAAGCCATGACCACCGCCGTGACTGTTGTTGCATTCAAAGAATGCCCAGCCACTTCCGCCTGGCCCTCTTTCATGTACATAACAACGATGGGTCTAAGGTAGTAGTAAACACCGATCACAGAATTCACAACACCCCAAATCGCCAGCCACAAAAGGCCTTCGCCGATGGCTGCGTTGAATAGATAAAACTTACCGAAGAATCCCAATGTTGGAGGAATTCCCGCCAAAGACAACAGGAACACCGTCAAACAAAGCGCCAACATAGGTCTTTGTTTTGCGAAACCAGCAAGGTCATCAATATTTACGATATGGTTTTCTGACTTCTCAAGCATGCTCGCGATTGCAAAGGCACCCAAGGTCATCAAAGCGTAACTCAAAAGGTAAAAGATCACCCCTGAAGCTCCAAATGCGCCGTTATCGCTCACCCCCGCCGTAATCACACCCACCAAAATATAACCCGAGTGAGCCACTGAAGAATAAGCAATCATGCGTTTGAAATTATTCTGAATGATCGCTGCCGTGTTACCCACGATCATTGTGATGACCGCAAGCCATTGCAAGATATCAAAAAGCTGATCAGATCCCACCAAAGACTTCGTCGCAATCACGCGCAAGAACGCAGCAAAAGAAACTGTCTTTACCGCTGTCGCCATGAAGGCGGTGTGCGGAGTCGGCGCACCCTGATAAACATCCGGTGTCCAGGCATGAAATGGAGCAATTGAAACTTTAAAGCAGAAGCCTAAAATCACAAACGTGATACCGAACAAGAACAAACGGCTTGTTTGCACAAGGTCCGCTGCTTTATCCATGAAACCTAAGATGTTTGTTCCACCTGTAGATCCAAAGATGAAAGCCACTCCATAAAGAAAGATAGCCGAAGCAAAAGATCCCAAGATGAAGTATTTCAAAGCGGATTCTTTAGATAGCTTCTCTTCGTGACTCATGGCGATCATCAGATATAGCGCCAAAGACATCATCTCAAGACCGATGAAAACCATTAAAAGGTCTACAGCAGAAACCAAGATCAACATTCCCACCGCTGAACTCATCGCCAAGAAAATCAACTCAGAAAACTGTCTTCCTGTTGTTGCTGGATTCTCATACATCATGATCATCGCAGAACCTGCCGCAGCCAGGGCAATCACGCCCATCCACTGAGTCACGCCATCAAAAATAAGACCGTTATTAAATGCGGTCTTTCCTGCACCACCGAATACAATCAACAAACCGATTGCAACCACAATCCCAATAAGAGCCTGAGAAAGAGTCACGAGTGGATGTTGTTCACGATTGCCACGCAAAACTTTGGCCGTGATAGGAATCAAACTGGCCAAGAACAATGCGATCATCGGAGAAATCAACAGAATGTCGCTAAGACCGATATTGATGTTCATTTTAGTTATCTCCTTGAGCTTGCTGCACAGTCGTCGCGCCGGGCTCAACAATTGTCAGATTGTAGTTACTTCTGTTGTTCACCAAGTAATCGATGCTTGCTTTTGAGTAGTTCAAGAAATGGTTCGGGAAAAGACCCATCCAGAACACCATGATAACCATCGGAACAAGAACCGCAATTTCGCGAGCACTCAAATCATGAAGAGGATGGTGCTCGTCTTTAACAAGCTCTCCCTGCTCTCCAAAGAATACCCGCTTAAACATCCACAACATATAGACGGCACCCAAAACAACGCCCGAAATTGCAAAGTAAGCAAATACCGGCTCAGCCTTGAACGTCCCCAAAAGAATCAGGAACTCGCCCACAAAACCGTTCGTCAAAGGCACGGCAATTGAAGACAGGGTGATGATAAAGAAGAAGATCGTAAAGATTGGAAGAACACCGGCAAGACCGCCGTATTTAGAAATCTCACGAGAGTGCGTTCTTTCGTAGATCATACCAATCAAAATGAACAGCGCCCCCGTTGAAATACCGTGATTCAACATCTGGTACAAACCGCCGGCCATCCCGTAAGCGTTGAAAGCAAATAGACCCAACAAGATGTAACCCATGTGGGACACAGAAGAGTACGCCACCAGCTTTTTCACATCCGGCTGAACCATCGCCACCAAAGCTCCATAGATGATGCCTACGGTTCCGATCAGCATGAACAACCAAGCCCAGTACTCAGAGGCTTCGGGGAAAAGAGGGATCACCCAGCGCATAAAGCCGTAAGTTCCCATCTTCAACATCACGCCCGCTAGAATCACAGAGCCGGGAGTGGGTGCTTCAACGTGGGCATCTGGCAACCATGTGTGCAACGGGAATACCGGCACCTTGATCGCAAAGGCCAAAGCAAAAGCAAAGAACAACAATGTTTGAAGACTGAAGAATGTTCCGCCAACAAATGGAATTTGAAGTTTATAAAAATCCAAAAGGCTGGCGCTCATTTGGCCTGTCGCTTCCTGGGTCAGATACATCATATAGATGATCGCCACAAGCATCAGAACCGAACCCGCCATCGTATAAATGAAGAACTTCACTGTCGCATAGATTCTGCGAGATCCGCCCCAGATACCGACCATGAAATACATCGGCACAAGAGACAATTCCCAGAATACATAGAAGAAAATCGCATCCATCGCCAAGAACGTTCCCAGCATCGCTGTCTGCAAAACAAAAAGAGCGACATGGAAACCTTTGACTCTTTCAGAAATCGACGTCCAACTAGCTAGAATAATGATTGGAGTTAAGAATGTGGTCAGAAGAACCAGCCACAGCGAAATCCCATCAATACCCATGAAGTATTGGATACCGAATCTTTCGATCCACATGAACTTCTCAACCATTTGCAGACCCGCAGAGTTGGGATCAAACTGTTGGAAAAGTGCCAAGCTCAGAAGAAACTCGATCACAGAAAGACCCAAAGCCAAGTGACGAATCGTATTGGACTTCGGCCAAACTGCGACGATCAGAGCGAACAAAAGAGGTAGAAAAACAATGCTACTTAGGATCATACATTACCTCATGATCACAAATGAAAGTGCCACAACAACACCGATGCCAATGTACATCGCATACTGCTGCATATTTCCGGTTTGAGTAGAACGAACCATAGAGCCCATGCCTCGCATAAGATCCCCCGCCCAGTACGTCATCTTGTCAATGAAGTTGACGTCAACATAGTACCAAGTGCTGCGGCTTAGATTTACAAGAGGATTGATGATCGCTCCAAAATAGGCCTCATCGACGAAATACTTGTTATACACAAGGTTGTACACAGGCTTGATGCTTTCAGCGATCTTCTTTGGAGTCTCTGGAGACTTCACGTAGAACTGATAAGCCACGACCGCCGAAATCGCCGCCAAACCAACAGAAACACCTATTAGAGTCCACTCGGTGGTCGCATCAATCGCCTGCCAGCCAGGGATCGGAGAAATCACAGGGTGCAACCAGTGTTCCCACACATTAGGAATGTGGCCAAGGTGCTCGCCGATCACATGAGGAATACCGATCCATCCACCAATCACAGAAAGAACCGCCAACACAATCAAAGGAATTGTCATAAGCGCCGGAGACTCGTGCGGATGAACGTGACTTGGAACGCGGCTCTTACCCCAGAAGGTCAGCGCCATCAAACGAGTCATATAAAACGCTGTCAAGGTTGCGCCCAAAGCTCCGCACACCCATAAAACAGGTGAACCCAGTGGAGAGTTAAACGCGTAAGCCAGGATTTCGTCCTTAGAGAAGAACCCCGCAAATGGCGGAACACCGATAATCGCCAACCATCCCAAAAGGAACGTGACGTGTGTGATTGGCAGATATTTTTTGAGTCCGCCCATCTTACGAATGTCCTGCTCTTCGTGCATCGCATGGATCACAGAACCAGAACCCAAGAACATCAATGCTTTAAAAAAGGCGTGAGTCATCAAGTGGAACATCGCGGCCCCGAAAGCGCCCACTCCACAAGCCAGGAACATATAACCAAGCTGAGACACGGTTGAATATGCTAACACCTTTTTAATATCCCATTGGGTCATGCCGATAGTCGCCGCCAAAACAGCTGTTGCCGCACCAATAATGGCAATAACCATCATTGTATTTGGCGCCATGATAAAGAGCGGATTCAAGCGCACGATCATATACACGCCCGCCGTCACCATCGTCGCCGCATGGATCAGCGCTGACACAGGAGTTGGACCCGCCATCGCATCCGGCAGCCAAACATACAAAGGTATCTGAGCTGATTTACCGGTAGCACCAATAAACAAGAACATCGTTCCCAAAGTCACAGCACCCAACCAAGACGCCTCGGCAACGGTTGGAGCTAGTGCATTCAACTCAGAAAAATTCAAAGTGCCAAAAGAGATGAAAAGAACAAACATTCCCAGAAGGAAGGCCGCGTCGCCCACGCGATTTGTGATAAACGCCTTCATTCCAGCCGCTGCCTTTTCTTTGTCCGTGAACCAGAAGCCGATCAACAGATAAGAGCAAAGACCCACGCCTTCCCAGCCGACAAACATAACCAACAAGCTGTCACCAAGAACCAGCAACAACATGTTAAAGATGAAAAGGTTCAAGTATGCAAAATATTTTGCAGCACCCTTATCGTGGTGCATGTACCCGATAGAGAACAAGTGGATCAAAGTACCCACACCCGTGATCACCAAAATCATAATAGAGCTGATCTGGTCTACCACGAATCCAGCATTGATCTTAAACTTATCAACCGCCATCCACTCAAAGAAAGTGACGGCAATTTTGCGTGCCTCAGCGGGCATCGCCACAACATCAACCACCAACAAAACCGCAGAGATGAAAGAAATTGCTATTGCCGTCGTTGCGATCACACCTGCCAAGTTAGCAGAATGTTTTTTATAGCGAAGTCCGTTGATCAAAAAGCCAACGAAGGGACTCAAAATCAAAAGGGCCATTAAAAGAGAATGATTCACTGTCGACTCCCTTATCCTTTCAAATGCTCAAAGAAACGAATATTGACTTCGTTAAAGCGTTTAAAGATCGAAACCGCCAACGCCAAACCTACCGCCGCTTCTGCTGCCGCGATGGTCATTACAAAGAAGACCATGATGTGGCCATCTAAAATTCCCAAGAATTTACTGAAGGCGACAAAAGTTAAGTTCACAGAGTTCAACATCAACTCGATCGACATTAGGAGCACGATCACGTTGCGACGAAGAAGAACCCCCGCCATTCCAGTTACAAACAAAAGAGCCGCCAACACAAGATAGTGTGTCAGGCCGATATTACTAATGATCTCAGTGTTCATGTGTTCCACCTTTACTGCGCGCTAGAGCCACCGCTCCGACGGCGATAACAAGCAAAAGAATTCCCAGCGCTTCAAATCCAAGGATGTATTTAGAGAAAAGAATATTTCCCAAAGCCTTTGTTGATTCCATTCCGGTCCCAACAAGAACAGGGTTGTCTGTCGTTTTCTCATTCAAAAGCCCTACAGACATGGCAATCGCGCCGACAACCAATCCCGCCAGAAGCCCCACGGAGGCAATTTTAACTGCCCCTGTAAAACGACCGCGCGTAAAGGCCTGAAGATCTTTTTTCAAGTCGAAAAGCATGATCACCATGACAAAAAGAACCATCACGGCGCCGGCATAGACGATCAACTGAACACCAGCAATAAAGTAGGCGTTCAGAGTTACGAAAAGAGCCGAGATTCCAACCATCGTCATCGCCAAACAAAGAGCCGAGTAGATGGGGTTGGACATAAGAATGACGCTTAAGCCACTCACCAGAGTGACAATCGCCAAGAACCAAAAAAGAAAAGCATCTGCTGTCACGTTAAACTCCTCACAAAGATGCGATGTAGATCACGAACGCGGTTAAGATGGTGTTTGCTAAAGCCCAAGGAAGAAGCGTCTTCCATCCGAAGTCCATCAACTGATCGTAACGGAAGCGCGGAAGTGTCCAACGAACCCAGATGAAGATCCACAAGAAGACGGCAAACTTAGCAAAGAAAGACAAGAAATGCAGAAGGGCAACCAAGCCACTTCCGTAGCCAATTGAAGCTGCCCACTGTTGGACCTCTTGAACGGACACATAAGGAATTCCGTAACCACCAAAAAAGAACAGCGCCATCAAGCCCGAGGCGATCATCATGTGACCATACTCACCGATGAAGAACATGTTAAACTTAAATCCGCCATACTCCGTGTGGAATCCGGCAACAAGCTCAGACTCACCTTCAGCCAAGTCAAACGGCAAACGGTTGGACTCTGCAAACGCGGTGGTGAAGAACAAAAGTGCACCCAGCGGTTGATAGAAGATGCCCCAGTTCGGAAGCCAGCTTGCACTGATGGTGTGCCCAAAAAGAGTGAATGCCAAAGGCCCTTGCTGAGCCACCGTCATTTCAGTCAGATTGAATGTTCCATACAGCATAATCACGCCGACGATGGAAAGTCCCAAAGCCAATTCGTAAGAGATCGTCTGAGCACTCGCGCGCAAAGCACCCATCAAAGAATATTTATTCCCCGATCCCCAGCCGGCCATCAACAAGGTGTAGGCTGCCAAAGAAGAAATTCCCAAGATAAACACGATGCCAACACCAATGTCGTAACCTTGAACAAGAAACGTATACGGGCCCCAAGTAGAGCCGAACATTTCAAAGGCCCCCACCTGAATTGGCGTCGACATGGGGATCGCAGAAAACGCGACTGCTCCAGGAATCAACGCAAACACCGGAGCTGCGTAGTACAAAAACGGTTTGGCAGTATCGGGAACAAAGTTTTCTTTCGTCAAAAACTTCACCGCATCAGCCAAAAGCTGCATCAGTCCCAGAGGTCCTACGCGGTTTGGTCCCAAACGATTTTGAATGAAGGCGGATCCACGGCGCTCAAGCCATACCAAGATGGGAACTGATTGTACCATCATCAAAAAGATGACGACGAGTTTCAAACCATTCACGGTTATTTCAAAAATGTCTTTACCCATTCCCATTGATTAGTCCCATTCCAATGCTTTTGATTTTACTTCCCAGAACAATCCGAAGATGAAGATGCCGATAAAGACCATCATCGAAAAGAATACGAAAGTACCTTGACCGGAAGCGATGAACTCGCGGAAGGAGATGGCCCAAGGATACATAAAGATGATCTCGATATCGAAAAGGATGAAGAGGATTGCTGTTAGATAGTACTTAACAGAAACTTTCGTATCCTTCTTATCAAGCGCAGGAAGACCACACTCGTAGGGCTCATACTTAATGGGGTGATAAACTGGTTTGCCGCCCGTCTTGGACGCAACCCATACTAAAAAAGCTCCAAAAAGAGCGATGAAAATGACGATGAATATGACTCCACCGAGTGGCACTGGACCCTCCAAAGTTGTCGTTATTATTTGGATTTCAATTAGTTATATATGCGTCGTCACTGAAATCCAAGAAATATGAATGGAAACAAGGCGATAAGCGTGGCAAGATGAGCCACCTCATGAAAGCTGAATCAACTCACACAAGGCTTGAATCCATCCTGGAAAGAGCCTTCGAAACGACGCGTGGAAAAATTCAGGTAACCGGAGCCGCCTCTCCGCTTGCCCTAGCTTACTTTTTGTCACAGACATACTCTAAAAAAATCAACAGCTTGCCGCATCTAGTTGTTACGGGAAGTTCCCAAGATGCCCTCCGACTTCAGCAGCTTTTGGAGTTCTTTGACCCAACTCGTCAGTGCCATATTCTTCCCGCTTTCGATGTTTCACCGTACTCCGGTCTTTACCCCAACTCCCGGGTGACCTCAGATCGAATTCGTTTTTTGATCCGAGCCCAACAGGCCAAGGCCGGGGAAATCTTTATATCTTCTTCTGACGCGCTGATACAAAAATCTTTGCCCGCCCGAGTGCTTAAAGAGTTTTCTCGGCAGTTAAAATCCGGGGATGAACTTCCCGAAGATATCGCCGAATACCTTAACTCTCTGGGGTATGTTTCCGCACCGATGGTCGAAGACAAAGGCCAGTATGCCTTGCGTGGAGGCATCGTCGATCTGTTTCCTCCAACGGAAGATCATCCCGTTCGTTTGGATCTTTTTGGAGATCAGATTGAATCCATCAGGCACTTTCATGTCTCAGATCAACGAAGTGCTGACGAACTCAATTCCTTTTTGTTAACCCCGGCTCGCGAGATTTTATTTCGGGATGAAAATCATGAACGTCTTTTGCAGCGAGTTCGAGGAAGCCTTGAGGGTCGAAGTGTTGATAAGGCTGATGCCGAAGAGATGTTGCGCTCTTTGGTTTTAAAGAATTCGCTTCCAGGAATTGAATTTCTTTTGCCGTACTTCTATGGAGATCTTTCGACCCCTGTTGAGCATTTTTCTGGGGCTTTAAATCTTTGGTTCTTAGATCCCGTCGAAATTTCTCGCTGTGCGGATGAGGCCTGGTCCGAACTTAAAACAGACTTCGCCTCCAGTGAACGCCATGTGATTCGACCAGAAATGGATCTACTTTACTCGTCGTTTGAAAAGCTTTCTTTCCCGCAAAATTCACGGGAAATCTATTTTTCATCTTTAGAGTATTTTGAAGAAGAAAACTCTGCCGACACTCGCGTGGAGTATCGAACCGCCCTCACCCAAGACTTCACCAATCTCAGTCTTTCCAATCCCGTCGGCTCCGAGCTGTGGCTGCAAGCCGCGACCAATAAACTTCATCGCTGGAAAGAGGACGGCTATCGTTTATTTATCGGCACCAAAAATCAATCTCACATCGAAAGACTCAAGCTTATTTTCGACAAGTTAGGTCTTAAGATCGCCAAAACTGGCGACGACGAGTATCGCTGGGACTCTTGGCTCATGGAACAAGATTCCGACTCGCAACTTGTTCATGTCATTCCTCGCTATCTTTCTGAAAGTCTTCGTCTGGATGAAGAAAAGCTGATCTTTCTTCGTGATGAAGACTTTTACGGAAAAAAACAACGCGCACGAGAATCCACGGGCGCACAAGATTTCCAAAAACAAGCCAAGCGCCTTGCCTTCGGTGACTTAAAACCGGGGGATCTGGTTGCGCACATTAAACACGGTGTGGGCCAATATGAAGGCCTCAAGATCATGAACATCGGTGGTGTTGAGTCTGAATACATCCAAGTTGGCTACAAAGATAAAGACAAACTCTATCTTCCTGTCTATCGCGTGGGTCAGTTGCAAAAGTTCTCCGGTGCGGCCGCCACCACGGTCTTGGATAAACTCGGGGGAACGGCTTGGGAAAAGACCAAGGCCAAAGTAAAAGCTCACGTTCGTGACATCGCTGCGGACCTTCTGGCTCTTTATGCCAAAAGAGCCGAAATGCACAAGCCTCCTTTTACATTTAAAGATCAAGAAATCGAACTTTTCGAAAACAGCTTTCCTTATGAGGAAACGGAAGACCAGATGCGCGCCATCAACGACATCTTACGTGATCTTCGCTCTACGAAGCCAATGGATCGTTTGGTTTGTGGTGATGTCGGCTTCGGGAAAACGGAAGTCGCCATGCGGGCCGCTTTCTTTGCAGTCCAAGCCAAGAAGCAAGTGGCCCTTCTGGCGCCCACCACCGTTTTAACGTTCCAGCACTTTGAAACTCTTAAAAAGAGATTTGACGGGTGGCCTGTCGACATCCGCGTTCTGAATCGTTTTGTTTCGACGGCAGACACAAAAAAAACTTTGCAAGACCTGAAGGACGGTAAGGTCGATATTATCGTCGGCACCCACAAACTTTTGGGATCCGCGATTCAATATAAAGACTTGGGCCTTCTGATCGTCGATGAAGAGCAAAAATTCGGCGTCACTCATAAAGAAAAAATTAAAAAGTTAAAAACCAGCGTCGACACTCTGACCTTGTCGGCAACCCCCATTCCGCGCACTCTCAACATGGCCCTTGTGGGCATTCGCGACCTCAGCCTGATAAACACCGCTCCGGTCGACCGTCTTCCGACCAGAACCTTTGTCACAAAGTTCGACGAAGAAACGATTCGTAAGGCGATCACGGCGGAAATCTCTCGCGGGGGACAGGTCTACTTCATTCATAATCGCATCGAGTCCATTTATGGTTTGGCTGATGAAATTCGCCAGATCGTTCCCGAAGCCCGAATTCGAGTCGGCCACGGACAGATGGAGGAACACGAGCTTGAAAAGACCATGCTTGCCTTCTTCCATCACGAGATTGACGTTTTAGTTTGTACCGCCATCGTCGAATCGGGAATGGATGTGCCACGCGCGAATACGATGTTTATTGACTCCGCCCACATGTTTGGACTTTCTCAGCTTTATCAGTTGCGAGGGCGCGTGGGGAGAAGCAAAACCCGCGCTTATTGTTATTTGATGATGCCCAGAAATCGCAAACTCGACAAAGAACAACAAGAGCGTCTTAAGATCATTCAAGAAAACACCGCACTGGGAAGTGGAATTAAAATTGCCCAGTACGACCTCGAACTTCGCGGCGTCGGAAATATTTTAGGCGAAGAGCAGTCGGGACATATCAACTCTGTTGGTTATGAACTCTATATGGATCTTTTGAATGAAGCCCTCGCCGAAGCCAAGGGTGAAAAAATCGAGGATATGGATCTAGACCCTGAGATCAATCTGCGTATTCCGGCCATGATCCCGGATAACTATATTTCTGATATCCGTATTCGCCTTAGTTATTATAAAGCCTTGGCTGACATTACTTCTAACGAAGATCTTGATCGCATCGAAGAAGAATTGCGTGATCAATTCGGCGCCATTCCCGAACCCACTGTGAACCTGATGGGCCTTATGTTAATTCGCCGTCAATGTAAAGAGCTCGGCGTGCGCGACATCAGCGCGGGGGTTAAATCTGTCTCTTTGATCTTTACAGAGAAGACCAAGCTGAAACCCGAAACTGTTATTCAGTTGGCAATTCGTGAAAATAAAAAATACTCGCTGACCCCTGACAATCGACTCAATATCAAGCTAGCAACCATCTCTTGGTCCGCCGTTCACGAGGAGCTTGAGCAGCTGCTCAGACTCATCTAGCCTTGAAGCATCGCAATACAAAAAGGTACGGCGTACCCTCTAGAATTCGAGACGGAGACCGGCTCCATAGAGGAGATCGGTTTCGGTGTTGGGGTCATCCACGGCGCTGGTTTTGGCATACTGGGTTGCGTAGAGATCAATAAACGTGTTCTCAAGGCCCCAATTAAATGTTGTGTTCTTGGCCGTTTCGTAATCGATCCAATCAAGCTGTAATAGAACTCCAACGGTGTAGTTAAAACCCATTTGCGTTGTTGCAGAGAAGGAGTTGGTCGGGCTTTTCTCATCAAGACTCATCTGCCAAACAACCACACCGACATAAGGCGCTAAATACGGCTCATCTAAAATCATATCGGCCGTGTACTTCACTCCCACGCCGTATTTTGTAATACCAAGAGTGCGATCAGCGCCGCTGCGATTGTCGCTCAAGGTTCCTTTTCCCAGATCCACGCCAAGAGATAAAGAGCCCAGAATAAAATTATATTTGTAGTCCACACTCAAGTGAACAAGGGGGATGGGGCTTGTGCCGAAAAGTTCGCCGTATGACTTTCCATCTAAAGTTGAAATGAAATTTTTAAGATCTAATCCTTCATAGTCCAGACCAATATAGGCCCCATGATCCTCACGGCGCTCTTTGTAGGGCGCCAGATTGTCTTGATAGTGTTGCACTTCCACCAGCTCCAGAACCTCTTCCGCCTGGGCCTGTGACACCGAACAAGTCAGCGCCAATAGAACAATACAAACTTTTGATTTAAGACTTTGGTGCAATTTCATGCTGTCTCTCAAATCTCACCTATCTTCATAGGGAACGAGTGATACGCTATTCCTATGGGCAAGTATATCAGGGAAATTATTCAGATTTTGAGTCTAACTCTGTTGATTTTTGTTTTTCCCAACCTTGTACTAGCTGCCCCGACCAAACTCCCGGAGATTATCCAGCAAAAGATCACCCGCATGAGCCTTGAAGAAAAGGTGGGTCAGCTTTTTATCGTCGGATTTCCGCAAAAATCCGTCACACCCGAACTAGAAAAGTTTATCTCTACGTATCGACCCGGGTCTTTTCTGCTCTTTAAAAGAAATATTCAATCCATCGAACAAGTGAGCCAACTAAATACCGCTCTCTATCGCGCCAGCTTTAAACACTCTCGCCTGCCCCCTCTTATTGCCATTGATCAAGAGGGCGGATCCGTCTCAAGACTTCCGATTTCACCCGCGCCTCCGAATGCGCTCTCGATTGGACAAACTCAATCACCGCTGATCGCCGAAGAGCTGGGTTTTCAAACCGGGCTTTTTCTACGAGAGGCCGGCTTCAACATGAATCTTGCCCCAGTTTTGGATGTGGCCGATCCTTTTAGCGGAAGTTTTATAGGTGTTCGGTCTTTCGGTGCGGATCCTCATGTGGTGAGTGACTTAGGTGTGGCCTATTCCAAGGGTCTTCTCAGGGCTCGCGTGATTCCCACCGCAAAACATTTTCCCGGCACAGGAAATCTTCATGCCGATCCCCACGTCGGCATTGTTCAAAATCTGTCCTCTTTCGAGGCCCTCAAAACCCAAGATTTGAAACCTTATGAGGCTTATTCTTCGCTTGGAAAAAATGTCGCCGTCATGCTCTCTCACCTTATTTACCCAGCCTTAGATGACACACGTGAACCTGCCAGTTTTTCCAAGAAAATTTCCACCGGGCTTTTGCGAGATGATTTGAAGTATCAAGGGCTCGTAGTAACCGACGACCTTCAAATGCAGGGCTCTCGACAATTTCTTCGTCCAGAGGCCGCCGCCCTCAAAGCCCTTCAAGCCGGTGCCGACGTGGTGATGTTAACATGGTCGTTTAAAGATCAAGGGAAGGCTTTTGAGTTTGTGAAAGCGGCCATTAAACGAGGCGATCTTTCTGAAGACGATCTCAATCAAAAACTTCACCGCATTCTGACGGTGAAAGCCTTCGCAAATCTCTATCGCCGGGATCCGCAGCTTCCGTCTCTCCGTCAGGGTGTGTTGCTCACCTCACCCAAATATGCCGAACTTGAATCGACAGTCTTAGATCTGAACCTTAAGACAAACCTTTTACCGCGCGAGCTTCCTGCGAAAGAAGTTGCCCCAAGCCGAAAACCCGCTGCGACCTCGAAGGTTTGTGTTCTTTCCCCGTCTTCGACATTTATTCGATCCTTCCTCAATAGCTCACCACGAGTGACGGCTTCCAAACACCTCTCTGGATCGTTAAGCAAAGAAGAGGTTTTATTTTGGATGAAAGAAAATAAGTGTCCCCGATCACTGGTCACAATCACGGGAGTGAAGACGGCGGCCCTGGTGAAGTCTCTTCCTCGTGCCACCAAACAGCGTCTGGTTGTCGTGAATCTGGGAGCTCCACGTCTTTTAAAGGGCCAGCGCGATTACTTGCGCACGCTTCAGCTCTACTTCAATCACCAAGAGTCCGGAAAGAAAATCGCACTTCATCTAGAAGAAATCCTGGATTCATCAGCCAAGTCGTATGTTCTAAAATAAGATCTGCGTGGCGTACAAAACAAAAAGGGCCTTCATTGAGAAGACCCTTTTCGCTAATTATATTTTATTGAAAAACTATTTTTTTCCTTGAGCCGTAGCAACTTCGATTTTTGCTCTCGACCTTGCCCACTCACGTTGGAACTCAACCCAGTCTTCGTCAGAAATAAGTTCGTTCATCACTTTCTTCTCTGACTCCGCCAAGTAAGCTTTTGTTGCTTCGACGTCGATTTCCTCTGGCAAATCAGCAATATTTGCCAAAATGTTCACACCCTCAGGACTTACTTGGCAATAGCCCCAGCTGATCACTGCAAGCTCTTGTCTTTCTTTTCCTTTGATTTTCCATTTCATCACGCCAGTTTCCAGAGTCGTGATCAAAGGGGCGTGACCAGGAAGAATATTGAGTTCTCCCTTAAATGCAGGAACCGTCACCTCGTCAACCTCTTGACCAACAAGGATGCGTTTTTCCGGTGTCACGATAGTCAACTTAAACATATCTCAACCTTTCAGTGGCAAGCCCCCAAAAGGCTCGCCGCTTCTCAAGGTTGCAAGGATTAACCCTGCAACTTCTTCGCTTTCTCGATAACGTCTTCGATAGTTCCAACAAGGTAGAACGCTTGTTCAGGAAGGCTATCGTGCTTACCATCAAGGATTTCGCGGAAACCCTTAACGGTGTCTTTGATATCAACGTACTTACCTTGAAGACCAGTAAACTGCTCAGCAACGAAGAACGGTTGAGACAAGAAACGTTGGATTTTACGAGAACGAGATACAACAAGTTTATCTTCTTCAGACAACTCGTCCATACCCAAGATCGCAATGATGTCTTGAAGTTCGCGGTAACGCTGCAACAACGCCTGAACATCACGAGCGCACTTATAGTGCTCTTCGCCGATAACTTGAGGATCAAGAAGACGAGACGTCGACGTCAACGGATGAACCGCAGGGAAGATCGCCATCGCAGCGATATCACGATCCAAGTTTGTCGTAGCATCCAAGTGAGTAAATGTTGTTGCAGGAGCTGGATCCGTATAGTCATCCGCAGGAACGTAAACCGCTTGTACGGAAGTGATAGATCCTTTTTTAGTAGAGGTAATACGCTCTTGCAAAGCACCCATTTCAGTTGCCAAGTTCGGTTGGTAACCCACGGCTGAAGGAATACGACCCAAAAGGGCAGACACTTCGGCACCCGCTTGAGTAAAGCGGAAGATGTTATCAACGAAGAAAAGAACGTCTTGATTTTCAACGTCACGGAAGTACTCAGCGACAGTCAAACCTGTCAAAGCCACGCGCGCACGAGCTCCAGGAGGTTCGTTCATTTGTCCGAACACAAGAGCCGTCTTAGAGATAACTCCAGACTCTTTCATTTCACGCCACAAGTCGTTTCCTTCACGAGTACGCTCACCCACGCCGGCAAATACAGAGAAACCACCGTGCTCAGTTGCGATGTTACGGATCAACTCTTGGATAAGAACTGTTTTACCTACGCCCGCACCGCCGAACAAACCGATCTTTCCACCTTTTGCGTATGGCGCCAAAAGATCCACGACTTTGATTCCCGTCATCAACATTGCTGCTGAAGTCGCTTGGTCTTCGAACTTCGGAGCAGATCTGTGAATGCCCCAATGTTCTTTCGCATTTACTGGACCCATCTCATCGATAGGTTCACCGATCACGTTGATAATACGACCCAAAGCCTCACGGCCCACGGGCGCCGTGATCATTTTGCCAGTAGCTTCAACTTTTTCACCACGCACTAAACCTTCAGTTTGGTCCATTGCGATTGTTCTTACCACGCTGTCGCCCAAGTGCTGAGCCACTTCAAGAACAAGGTTGAATTCTTTTTCAGAGATAAATTTATTCGTTACACGAAGAGCAGAGTTGATCGCAGGAAGATCGCCGCCTTCAAACTCTACGTCCACTACGGGACCCATTACTTGTTTTACTTTACCGAATGCCATTATTCAGCTCCCTATTTAAGCGCTTCTGCGCCCGATACGATTTCAGTCAATTCTGTAGTAATTTTTTCTTGTCTCAATTTATTGTATGTCAGCGTGAGCTTATTGATCATATCTCGCGCGTTGTTTGTCGCGTTCTCCATCGCACTCATACGAGCACCATGTTCACCGGCCACAGACTCTGACATAGTTCTGTAAACTTGAAGATCGAAGTGTTTCACAAGAAGCTCTTTAATAATCTCCTCGGGAGCCGGTTCGAAAATCATGTCGACAGAGAAACTTCCCGCCTGATTGTTATCAACATTGAAAGCACTCAAACCCATATCGATAGGCAAAATGGTTTCACAAACAACAGCTTGGGAAATTGCAGACTTGAATTCGTTATAAACAATGCGAACTTCGTCGTAATGACCTTCTAAATAGTCATTCATTACTCGGCTCGCCACCTTAGAAGCCAACTCATAAGAGATGTCTTTATCAAGCTTCGTGATGTAATCAACCGGCTGGATACCTCTCTTAGTGAAATAGTCGTGAGCCTTGCGGCCAACGAACAAGAAGTCGACTTTTTCAAGCTTGTTCTTATTTTCGTTATAATAGTTTTCGGCGAACTTGTTGATATTGCTGTTAAAGGCTCCGCAAAGTCCTCGATCAGAGCTAATGACAACAAGTAAAACACTTTTTACTTGGTCTTTAGCTTCCATCAAAGGATGCGATACTTTTTTAGTTACAGCGATATCCGCAATCACCTTACGCAAAGTCAGAGCATAAGGACGCATATTAACGATGTTATTCTGCGCCTTTCTCAACTTCGCAGCAGATACGAGCTTCATCGCCTTCGTGATCTGCTGGGTGTTTTTTGTGGACTCAATCCGAGCCCGGATATCCTTCAAACTTGCCATCTAAGCACCAAATTACTTCTTAGTAGAAGGTTGGAATACAGCTTTAAACTCTTCGAGAGCCGCCAAAAGCGCCTTTTTAGTATCGTCCGCAATCGCTTTTTTCTCAGAAATAGTCTTAAGAATGTCGGCGTGCTTGTTCTTCAAGAACTCGATCATTTCCTTTTCATATTTCTTAACGTCTGTCTCAGGATAAGCATCAACAAATCCATTAGAAGCCGCAAAGATCATAACGATTTGCTCTTCAACTTTTACTGGAGAGTACTGACCCTGCTTCAACACCTCAACCAAACGACGACCACGCGCCAATTGTTGTTGAGTAGCTTTATCCAAGTCAGATGCAAAGGCCGCAAAAGCTTCCATCGCACGGAACTGTGCAAGTTCAAGCTTCATAGAGCCCGCAACTTGTTTCATCGCCTTGATTTGAGCCGCACCACCTACGCGCGATACTGATTTACCTACAGAGATCGCAGGACGGATACCTTTATAGAACAAGTCTGATTCAAGGAAAATCTGTCCATCTGTGATAGAGATTACGTTAGTAGGGATGTAAGCAGAGATATCACCCGCTTGAGTTTCGATGATCGGCAACGCCGTCAAAGAACCACCGCCCTTGTCTGCAGACAATTTAGAAGCACGTTCCAAAAGACGGCTGTGTAGATAGAACACGTCTCCAGGATACGCCTCACGTCCCGGAGGACGACGAAGAAGCAAAGATACTTGACGGTAAGCTTGAGCTTGTTTCGTCAAATCATCATAAACGATCAAAGCATGTCTGCCAGTATCACGGAAGTATTCCGCCATCGCTGTTCCAGAGTATGCAGCCAAGAATTGAAGTGGAGCTGGGTCAGAGGCATTGGCCGCGATCACAGTCGTGTACTCAAGAGCACCCGCTGCACGCAACTTTTCAACCACAAGAGCTACAGTCGATTGTTTTTGACCAATGGCTACGTAGAAGCAATGAACGCCTTGGCCTTTTTGATTGATGATGGTGTCAACCGCGATAGCTGTTTTACCTGTTTGACGGTCTCCGATGATCAACTCACGTTGTCCACGACCGATTGGCACAAGAGCGTCGATCGCCTTGATGCCCGTTTGAAGAGGCTCTTCAACAGGATGACGATATACGATACCAGGAGCTTTTAATTCAACGACACGACTGTGAGGAGTATTGATAGCACCACGACCATCGATTGCGTTTCCAAGAGCGTCAACAACGCGACCAAGAAGAGCTTCCCCAACTGGAACTTGAACGATTTTCTTTGTTCTCTTAACAGTGTCGCCTTCTTTAATGTGACGGTCTTCACCGAAGATAACCACGCCCACGTGACCTTCTTCAAGGTTCAATACCATTCCGAATACTTCACCAGGGAACTCAACGAGCTCGCCCGCCATAGCATTTTCAAGACCGTAAATACGGGCAACACCGTCCCCTACGGAAAGAACGCTTCCTGTTTCGCTTACTTCAATCTTTTTGTTGTATTGATTGATTTGTTCTTTGAGAACACGACTGATTTCGTCAGCACGAATTTGTGTTTCCATTGTTAGTTGGCTCTCCTGTTTAATTCTTCATTCAATTTTTTTAAATGCGTGTCGAGGCTATCATCAAAAGTCCATCCGCCAACTTGAGCGACAACGCCACCCAAAAGCTTAGGATCTTGTTCATAGGTCAATACGATCTTCTTGTTGAGGACCTTATTGATTTTCTGTTCGATCTCTTTTTGAGCCTCAGCAGATAGCGGCTGAGCAGAGCGAACCACTCCGCGAGTCACACCCTCTTCAAGATCCAAAAGTTCTTGAAAAGCAAGCGCCACCTGGTCAAGAACTCCCATGCGGTTCTTTTCAGACAGAAGAATCAGCGTATTCAACACTTCTTCTGAAAGACCTTTTCCCGTAAGAGCACCTTTCACGGCATTTACTTTTTGATCAGGGCTGATCATCGGATTTTCGAAATAGTTTTTAATAGATGCGTCTGATGAAAACGCAGCGGCAACTGTTTGCAACTCAGCAAAAGCTTTTGAGTGAACGCCTTTTTGCTTGGTCACTGCCAAAAGAGCTTTGGCATATCTTTTTGAAACTTCACTAGCTACCATGCGCCTATACTCCGACGTGATTGATAAAGTCTTTTTGCAATTTTTGTTGATCAGAAGACCCTAGGTCTTTCGTCAAAACAACCCGAGCCGCCTCAACTGAATCTTTCAAAAGTTGAGAACGAAGCTCTTTTTGTGCGCGCTGAACTTCAAGTGTGACAGTCAACTCAGCGTCGTCACGGATGCGCTTACTAACGTCACTGGCCTCGCCAAGAATCTGTTTTTTTAGGTCATCAGCATGAGCCTTCGCTTTTTGCAAAGACTCTTCACGTGTCGCCTCAAGGGTCGCTAGCTTGTTCTTAATATCTACAAACTCTTTCTCGGCCTGCTCGCGAGCAAACGCAGACTTTTGAGCTGCTTCAAGATAAACCGCTTTGCGACCCGCAAAAAAAGACACGATTCCATCTTTAGTGAAATATACGATCCCCGCGATAAGAATCGTAATGTTGATAAGTTGGTAGATAACGGCTTTCGGGATACCCGCATCATGATGTTCCCCGCCAGAAGCCAAGACCACAGCAGGAGCCAAAAGAATAAATAGGTTTGCAAGAAGCTTCATATTCGACTCTTTCTTATTTTAACAACTTAGTAGTAATCGCCATGGCAACAGCCGTGGTCTGAGACTTCAAGTCAGCCGCCGCAGTTTGAACTGCTGCCGAAATCTTGCTGCGATTTTCTTGAACGAGTTTTTCAGAATCTGTGCGCACATTGGCAATAAGAGCTTCATACTCCTTATTTGCCTGTGATTTCGCGCTATCAACGATGGTCTTGATCTCGCCATTGAGAGTGCGAAGTTTTGTTTCGTATTCTGTCTGGAGTTCGACGGATTTATTTTGGTATTCGAGGGCTAAATCTTCTCCCCCCTTCGTTCTTCTTTGTCTCTCCTCAAGCGCATGCGCATACGGAGCAAAAACGACCTTACTCAAAAAAAGCAAAGCGATAGAAAAAAACACAAACTGGAAGGCGGCGGTGGTATTGATACCTAATTGTCCAAAAATGTCCATTTAGTTGAAATCCCTACTAATTTTTTGAGCTTCGGAATTAGCATTGGGCCCCAGGACGGTCAAGGTCAATTTCTAGTGTATAATGTTAATGCCTAAGACTTAGGCATGTAGGACGCACCCTCGAAAACAACCCCCTCGTCGATGCGAAGACTGGGCGATGTCACGGTGCCTTTAAATACTGCCGGGGGGTGCATAATAACCCTGCGACGAGCAAAGAGATTTCCCTCCACCCGGCCACTAATAACAATGGTATCTGCCTCGATTTGGGCGGCCACAAAAGCACCCTCATTGATGACGATAGTATCTTTAGTAAAGATTTCCCCTTTAAAATCTCCGCCGATCTGTACCGTTCCCTCGAAGCTGAGTTTTCCTTCGAAATGCGTTCCCTGGTCAAGGATTGCGGTCACATGGCCAGACAGAAGATCTTCTTGTGCGGAGGGGGGAAATGCTACTGCCATCCTTCTTTAAGCCTATCTACCAAATTGGTGAGTTCGTCGTCTGAGTAAAAGTGAATACTGATTTTACCCTTTGAGTTGGAATAATCAATGCTCACCTTAGTTCCAAGCATCTTTTGAAGCTCATCACTCAGGCCCGCGATCAGACGTTGGGTTACGTTTGAATCAAAGCTTACGGCCTCTTCTTTTTCATCCAAGCCTTTTACGGCGACCTGCACCATTTTTTCAAGTTTACGTACGGCGATCTTTTCGTTCACCACTTTTTTTGCAAACTCAATTTGCTTCTTCGAATCCTGTAAAGACAAAAGGACTTTCGCATGACCTACAGAAAGTTCATTTCCAGAAATCATCGTTTTGATTTCTTCAGGCAAAGACAAAAGACGAACGGCATTCGCGACGGTAGCGCGATCGCGGCCCACTTTTTCAGCGACCTGCTGCTGAGAAAGTTTAAACTCACTGATAAGGCGAGAATAACCTTCGGCCTCTTCGATGGGGTTCAAATCCTCTCGCTGAATATTCTCAACAATTGCAAGCTCAAGAGCTTCTTTGTCATTGAAATTTCTAAGGATAACCGGAACTTCATGAAGACCCGCAAGCTGGGAAGCTCTCCACCGTCTTTCACCGGCTACAATTTCAAGTTTTCCAGAAGTCGTTCTTCGCGCCACGATCGGCTGAAGAATTCCGTTTTCTTTGATGGACTGAGCAAGCTCTTGAAGAGGCTCTTTATCAAACTGACGACGTGGCTGATACTGACCTGGAGAAAGTTTATCAATTGCCACTTTCCAGATTTTGCTCTCAGGGTCTACGGGAGGGGCAACGGGAGTCGCCTGTTGAGAAGTCACTGGAATAGAGGGCTTTTGATTCGTATTTATCTCCGCAGTTACCGCCGGGGTCGCCTTGGGTGCGGGAGTTTCCGTGGGCGCAGGCCCACCCAGCAGCGATCCTAGTCCGCGGCCAAGTCCTTTTTTCTTGTTTGAGGATTCAACAGCAATATCAGACATTTAATTTCCCCTTCTTAGGCCATTTGTTCCGCTTGTGGAGCGGCTTCGTGGGTTGCTTTTACTTCCGCACGAGCGATCACTTCACGAGCAAGCTCCAAGTACCGTGTTGCGCCGATGGATTTGCTGTCGTATTCGAAGATGGATTGTCCATGGCTTGGTGCCTCACTGAGGCGCACGTTTCTTGGAATGATGGCGCTAAAAACTTTATCGCCAAAATGATTTTTGATCTCAGTCACCACCTGATGACTGAGGTTGTTTCGACTATCAAACATTGTAAGAACAATGCCCTCGATATGAAGCTGAGGATTTAGATTCTTCTTAATGAGGCCGGCTGTGTTTAACAACTGGCTCAATCCCTCAAGGGCATAGTATTCACACTGTAGCGGCACAAGGAAGCTATCGGCAGCATTCAAAGCATTCAGAGTAATCAACCCCAATGAAGGGGGGCAATCAATGATCACAAAATCATACTGATCAGCCACGGTGGCGACGGCTTGTTTAAGTCTGTATTCACGCTGCGGCATATCAACAAGCTCAATTTCAGCTCCAACAAGATCTGGGTTGGCCGTGGATATCTTCAGGTTTGGATTGGCGGTATTTTGAGTAGCCTCTGAAAGGGTTTTTTCGCCGATGAGTACGTGGTAGCTATTGCTATCCTGACTTTCATATCTTTTGATACCCAAACCGCTGGATGCATTTCCCTGAGGATCCATGTCGATCAAGAGTACTCTTTTTCCAAGAGCAGCGAGCGCCGAAGAGAGGTTTACAGACGTCGTTGTCTTGCCAACTCCACCTTTTTGGTTCGCTATGCAGATTGTTTTTGCCATTTTTCCTCCTTGAGAATCAAAAGTCGGCTTTTTTTAAAAAAGTTGCAAGCGCAAAGACCAGTTTTTCGCGCCACGCCTTATGTTTTTCGATGAAAACGCCGATGTTCCACGTGGAACAACTGTGTTTATGAGAATATTCAGCCTAATCATCATTCTTCTTTCTCTTGTCGCGTGTAATAAGCCGGATCCCAATCCAGAGCTGAAGGATCCTATTTATAATGACCTCAACACGTCCCTCGCGGCGGCTTCGCAGGCGCTCGAAGCTGAAAAGAAAACTCTCGAAGGTCATGAGCAGGAATTATTAGATGTTGTTCCTCAGACGGGGCAAATTAAATACGCTCAAAAGAGGGTCGAAGAGTCCAAGGGTCGAATCACCCTGTTGGAACAAGAAAAGCAGTATTTAGAGCTCAAAATTCAAGGCCGTAAAACCATCGCGAAGAAATCGTATACTCTTGCGTTCAGCAAGGGAGAAGCTTGGCCCGATCCCAAAGAGTGGGAGTCGTATCAACTAGAAAAAAAGATGAGGGCGGCAAAACGAACCTGGGATGTGAATCAGCGGCTCAAAGAACTGGGATTTAAAGACGAAAAAACCCCCGAACCAGCGGCCGGGGGTCATTAACAATGTTCCACGTGGAACATTAAGCAATTTTATCTGTTTTAACGATCGAAAACTTTACGGCGCCCACGGGAAGCTTATAGTCTCCCACCAATGAAGGCGTCCATATAGAACACAGCTGAGTCGGAATTTCTCCCACCTCAATTCCCCACTCCTCGCTCTTAAGGTGATAGAGAACCCCCCCCTTCACCATACACTTGCGAGTTACAAGAATCGTCTTAGAGATCGAAGAAAATCCACGAGCCATCGCATATTGAATGGAGTTTTCTGGTAAAGCCTCAACAGTCTTATTCTCAACCGTCACATTGGTGAGCTTGAGGTTAAAAACGATGTGTTTTAGGAACTCACACTTGCGCTGATCTATGTCCACAAGAACGACTTGCACTTGAGGATAGAGAATGGCGAAAATTATTCCCGGAAAACCATTCCCGCTCCCAAGATCAAAGATCTTGTCGATCTTAGGGTTTGAGCTGTAGATCGTTCGAGACGAAAGAATTGAATCCGCAAAATGAATCGCGTCCGCCACGAAGAGGGTTTTTAAAGAAACTAAGTTAAGTGTTCTATTAAACTTTATCAGTTCTTCATGGTAGGTCTTAAGTCTGGCTTTGACCTCAGGACTTAGATCTGGAAACCACTCATTTATGCGCCAATATATGGTCGGCGCTTCCTGTTCCTTGTTGTCCTTCAATCTCCATCTCCTTGATTTTCTTATGACCTTTAAGATGGATCATTATAGCCTGAATTGCTGAAGGATTAACACCACTGATGCGCTGAGCTTGGCCTAAGGTACGTGGTCTAACGCGACGCAGCTTATCCTTCTCCTCGTTAGAAAGACCTCGCACATCTTCATAGGAAAGACTGTCAGGAAGCAGCATTTCTTCAAGCCTCTTGGATTGATTAATAAGTTCCATCTGGCGCTTCACGTAGCCGGAGTACTTTACTTCAATCTCAACAGGTTCACTCACATTCGGATCAATATCCACACGGAAATTGAGCTGCTCAAGGTGAGAACAACTAACCTCGGGTCGGCGCAGCAACTCTTCGAATGTTAATGCTTTTGTTAATTCTGGCGTTGGAAATGTCGCCAACAACTCCTGAACATCTTTTGTTGGATAAACCTTTTCAGAGCGAAGTCTTTCCAGCAAATTCTTACGTTTATCCTGAAGATCCGACAAAACCTGCAGCGACTCTTCTGAGACAATACCAATCTTTGATGCTAAAGCCCCTAACCTATCGATTGTATTGTCTTCTCGCAAAACCAAACGATGTTCTGCGCGAGAAGTAAACATGCGATAAGGTTCTTTGGTGCCCTTGGTTACAAGATCATCAATCAACACGCCAATATAAGCTTCGTCGCGACCTAAAATAAACTCTTCTCGATCTAAAATACTATGGGCTGCATTAACGCCGGCAACAAAACCTTGAGCCGCCGCCTCTTCGTACCCAGAGGTCCCATTAATTTGGCCCGCCAAAAATAGTTGGCGAATAGTTCTCGTTTCCAAACGATGCCAAATCTGTGTTGGTTCGATGTAGTCATACTCTACAGCATAGCCGTATCGTGCGACCTTCACATTCTCAAGGCCCGGAATGGTTTTTAGGAACTCATCCTGAACCTCTTCTGGAAGACTCGTGGAAATTCCCTGGAGATATATCAAATCCGTCGAAAGGCCTTCGGGCTCAAGAAAAGTTTGATGACTGGTCTTTTCCGCAAATCGAGTGATCTTATCCTCTATAGAAGGACAATAGCGAGGACCCACCCCTTCAATGATCCCGCAAAACATAGGGGATTTATCCAAATTCTTTCGGATGATTTCGTGGGTGAGCTCCGTTGTTCGCGTGAGGTAGCACAAAATCTGCGGAAGCTTCAGCGCATTGGGAGAGCGATAACTAAACGGATAAATCTTTTCATCGCCACCCTGAGGAACTGTCTTGGACCAATCAATACTATCACGAAGAAGACGTGCCGGAGTTCCAGTTTTAAGGCGCTTCACCTCAAAACCAAACTGCGCCAGTTGGTCAGAAAGACCCACGGAAGGTTTGTCGCCAACACGGCCACCCGCCTCCTGACGAAGTCCGATATGCATAACCCCATTCATGAAGGTTCCGGTTGTGATCACCGTCGCCTTGGAAAAAATCTCGGAGCCATCTTGCAAAACAACGCCGACACACAAGTCCTTCTCCAAAATAAGGCGCTTCACCTCGCCTTCAAGAAGGTCTAAATTTTCCTGACTCTTCAAGGCCTCGGTCTGAAACTGAGAATAGAGATGCTTGTCGTTTTGCACGCGGGTCCCGCGAACCGCCGGCCCCTTGGATGAGTTTAAACGTTTATACTGAATACAGGTTTCGTCAGCAGCGATGCCCATTTGGCCACCGAGGACATCAATTTCACGAACCATGTGTCCTTTTGCAAGACCACCGATAGACGGATTACAGCTCATGTATGCTATGCGATTGATATTAGAGGTCACCATTAAAGTCTGAAGGCCCAAGCGAGCCGAGGCCAAACAAGCTTCCACGCCTGCGTGTCCCGCTCCGACGATTATCACATCATACTTTTTTGTGTTCATAAAATTTCTCTACTTATTTGCCGATGCAAAACTCTCTAAATACCCGATCCATAATCTGATCGTCGAACCGTTTACCCAGGGTCTCATGAATAGCAATTAAAGCTTCTTTAAGCTCAAGTGCGATGAACTCCTCGCCCATCCCACTTTCCACTAAACCTTGAGTGCGATGCACGTTCTCAAGGGCCCGGGTCAGATTCTCTAGATGACGAGAGTTAGAAATCAAAACTGTGTTTTCCATCTGCAAGTCAGCAAATTCCCTTACCAGCTCTTCAAGGACGCTTGAACGAACCTTTTTATCAAGAGCACTGACAAAGAACACCCTTCTTTTGAGGAAGCCCTCTAAGTCCTTGGTTTTTTGGAAAAATTTACTGTTCTGAAGGGCCTTTTGGACCTGTTCAATCTGAGGAGGAGTCGAAAGACGATCCACTTTATTAGCCAGAATATAGGTTCTCTGTGGATCTAACCCATCTAAAATCGCAATCTCTTCTGGAGAGAGGCCTTGCTCGATATCAAAAACAAAAAAAACGACGTCAGACTCTCCAGCCGCTTCTCGACTCTTTTGAATGCCGATTTTTTCCACCAAATCAGACACGGACTCGCGCAAGCCTGCGGTGTCCAAAAAGGTAAATTTGACACCTTTAAAACTCGTGTCTCCGTGAATCACATCCCGAGTCGTGCCGGGAATATCGGTCACAATAGCCCGCTCGTCTTCTAAAAATAAATTAAGAAGGCTGGACTTTCCAACGTTCGGAAGGCCCGTCAGTACCACTCGAAAGCCATCCTTTAAAATACGGCCAACTTTAAATGTGCCGACCAACTCTTGGAGGCCTTTTTCGATGCGCTCCAGTCGACTTAAAACAGCACTTTTTTCAACAACCTGAATTCCCTCTGTAGAAAAATCTATTCCCACTTCGGCGTGGGCAAGAATCCAAGTCATGTCATTTTCTATATCTTCAAGTCTATGGGAAACAGAACCTTTAAGTTGGCGCAACGCCAGTCGTGCGGCTTGCTGGCTTTGACTTTCAATCAACGAAAGAACGCTTTCGGCCTGCACTAAGTCCATCTTTCCATTCATAAAGGCGCGATAGGTGAACTCACCTCGATCCGCAGGTCGAGCGCCTAAAAGAACAAGCTGCTGAAGAATGGACTGACAGATAACCGGGCTTCCGTGACAAGAGATCTCGATAACCTCTTCCCCAGTAAAGGACTTGCCGTGTTTAAAATAAGTTGCCAAAACCTCATCAATCTCATCACTTTGGTGAGAGTCTTTAAGGATTCCAAAATAGGCCTTATGAGATTCAGGATGTTCGGGCAAAAAAGAACAGATTTTTGAAACGATAGAAAGAGTCTGGGGACCACTGACGCGAATAACAGAAATTCCGCCCACTCCATGAGGAGTGGAGACCGCACAAATAGTATCTTTATCACGATCTCCACGGAACATGGGTCCCCTCTTTTAATTAGTCGTTAGAAACAGCTTCTTCAGAAGCATTTCCTTGCGACTGTCCTTTTGCAGGATAGATTTTGATTTTCTTATAAAGACCATCTCCTAAAGAGCGGCTCTTTACGCGAGGATCTTTTGCCAAATATTGATGAACAACCTTGCGATCTTTGGGTGGCAAAGCGCGGTAATAAACAGATTTACCCTGCTCAATACAAATCGCTTTTAAATTTTCGGCACGCTCAATAAGAGCATTCGCAGACTCGTCGCGATATCCACCACAATCTACGGTGATATTTGTTTTATCATCCGGAAAGTTGTGTTGAACCACACGCTTAAGAAACAATTGAAAAGCGTCAAGCATCTGACCTTTTTTATCCTTCAGGATTTCTTCATCAGCACCGTTGAATTCGACGGACAAAGTAGATCCACCGTCTTCTTCTTTCTCAGTGTTGAGTTGGAAAGTCAGATCAAATTGTGCTTTCTCAATGATCCCCTCTAAGGTCTTTTGAACGAGCGCTTCAACTTCGCTATTAGCACCCTTGCTTTTCCCCCCGAAAAGCTTACTAAAAAAACCCATTTTACCTCCTAGTTAAAATCTCAATTAAAAATCCGCTCAAGAGCGACTACGCCGTTTTTCTTTCTCTCATCATCAAGTACTGCTGGGTGATTCCGAACAAGGTACTTACCACCATGTAAAGCGTTAAACCGCTTGGCAGTTGCAGCATAAAGACAGAAAAAATAACTGGCAAAAACAACATAATCTTAGCTTGCGTTGGATCCATGGTGGATGGCGTGATCTTCTGCTGAATAAACATGAAAACAGCCATCAAAACCGGAAGCACATAAAAAGGATCATGAGCACTTAGGTCATGAATCCATCCAATAAACGGCGAATTGTAAAGCTCAATGCTAGAGCCAATCACGCGGTACAAAGCAAAGAAAACAGGGATTTGCAGAAGCATTGGTAAACATCCACCCAATGGATTTGCACCATTTTGCTTCATCACGGCCATCATCTCTTGGTTCAAACGCATTGGATCGTCTTTGTATTTTTCTCGCAAAGACTGAATGATCGGTTGAACCTTTTGCATCGCCTTCATGGATTTGAAAGACATGATATTAAAGGGAAGAACGCACAAACGAACAAGAAGGGTCAAAAGAATGATCGCGAATCCCCAGTTGCCAACCATAGAATGGAAGGCCTTCATGACATAAACCAGAGGTCTAGCAATAAATGCGAAGAAACCGAAATCGATAATGTTAGCAAGTTCCGGATCCACAGCTTTTAAGGCATCGATGGATTTCGGTCCGGCATAAAAGATCTCAGAGAAATTCATCTCTGGTTTCACTTGCACAGGCTTATAAACAAGTTCAGCCAAAGCTACTTTTTCGCCGACAGAAGAAACAACCTTCACTTCAGGAATAATATCTGACTTATCAAGCACGGCCGCCGCAAAATACTGGGAGCTCACAGACAAAATAGACGCTGCTGAAAACTCTTTTAAGATGTTTTCTTTGGCATTACTAAAATTCACCGTCTCATGTTTTCCACCACTATGAATGACGAAAAAATCCTGGTGCTCATAAGAGGGAAACAAGAAGGAAGAAGATCCAGGGGAATGAATTTTTTCTGGAATAAGTAGGGAGAATCCCTTCTTAAAGTCTTCCGTCGGATTAGAGACCGTCACTGTGTTTGTGAAAGAAGAATTTTCGACATTAAACTTGAGCTCTCTCTTAATGACTGTTTCACCAACTTGAGCAGTTCCCACGTAGTGACCAGGTGCTTGTTCAGAGACATTGAAATCGAGAGCTTTTTCGTCACCCGCCCAACGCAACTCAAAAAGACCGTCTTTATCAGAAAGACCCACCTTAATGTTGTTCTTTTCTTTGTCCGTATAGTTTCGAATGGTGTAGTTTTTAAGGCCCATTCCTCGATTGGTCAGAGTGAAAGACACCTTATCATTTGAATAGTTAAAGACTTGTTCGTGAGCTGAAGGAGTCACTATTTCAGATTTTGTTTCAACAGGGCTAGAGGCTGCCGCAGGAGTTGATTCGGTTGTTTTTTGTTGCGACTGAGAGGATGTCGTCTTTCCGTATTGAGGATACTTCTTTCCTAAATAGGTTTGCCAGCCAAAATAGACAAGAGCAACTGTAGCCACCGCAATGATTGTTTTAGGTTCAAAGAAGGATGGGTTGTCATTCTTTTGTTGCATGGAGCTTTCCTCCTAAAGGGGGAACCGGATCATACCCATAAGGGCCACCGGGACGACATTTACAAACTCTCTTTGTGATTAACCAAAGAGCTTTATGAGTATGGTGAGTTTCGATGGCTTCAAGTGCGTAAGCAGAACAACTGGGCTCAAAACGACATGAACCACCAAGATGAGTGGTGCCAATGGTTCGATAAGCCGCTACGAAAAATAAAAGAAGACCTTTAAATATTTTTTCGAACGACGTCCAAACCACGGTCCATACTTTTAATAAACTCCTCATAAGGGAGGCCTTTATAAAAGTTGGCGTCCATAGGTTTAAAAATAATGTTGATGTCGGCTTCAATAGACTTTCCCGCCATAAGAGAAGCCCTAAAATACTCTCGCGACCAACGCTTTAATTTATTTCGAACAACAGCAGAGCCGACTTTACGACTCGCAGTTACTCCGAAACGCAACTGACCCACAGAGTTCTTTTGATAATTCAAAAGCAACCATTTGGTAGGCCAGTATCTTTTTCCCGTTTGTTTTAAAGAGAGAAATTCAGAACTTCGCTTAATTACTAGTGGAGAATTATTTTCCACCTGTAGAAACCGTTAAACGCTTTCTACCTTTAGCGCGACGACGATTTAGAACTTCTTGACCAGCTTTAGTAGCCATACGAGCGCGGAAACCGTGTGTAGTTTTACGACGTTTATTTGAAGGTTGGTATGTACGTTTCATTACTCTTCTCCCCAGAAAATTTTTACGACGCTAAATGACGTCAGTTACATCTATATGTGTATGCCACAAAGTTGAATTCAACTAGATACGTGGGGCACTAATAAAGCACGTTGCAGCAAGAAGGTCAACTGTTGAAAACTTCAGCTCCCCTTGTTAAGAGGTCCCTGCGTTGAGGGGAAATACGTGGAGTTAAACTCGTCCTTTTGGACACTTATTAAGACAAAGATGAAAAGCCGTAACGATAACAATAAGTTATTGGACACATGGCTTGATCCTATCGAGTATGTGAATACCACCGGCACTACGGACCGTCCCAGATTGATACTCGGTGTTCCTAATGCCCTTCATCAGTACTTCGTTATTGAGAACCTGCAGGATAAAATTTACACCGAGATTTCAGATACTTACGGGCGACCTTTTGAGGTCGAGTTTAGTATTACGGGGAACAAAGTAAATAATCATATTGAAACTTCAACGATGCATGAAGAAGTGATGGGTGGAACAGAGATCCTCCAAGCTCAGTTGGCGCGTGCTCAGAATATCCAGATTACTCAACCAAGGTCTGGTCCTGATACCTTAAATTCTGAACTCACTTTTTCGACCTTTGTCGTGGGTAAGAATTCTGAGTTTGCCCACGCTGCTTGCTACAATGTGGCCCGCAATCCGGGGGCAGATGATTATAATCCCCTCTATATATATGGACCCGTAGGTATGGGTAAGACGCACTTACTTCATGCTGCCGGAAACCATATTCGCGAACAATATCAACAACTTAGAATTACTTATATTTCGGCAGAACGCTTTATGAATGAGTGTATCTCGGCAATTCGGCGCCATGAAATGGATAAGTTTCGCCAAAAATATCGCGAAAACTCGGATATCCTTCTAGTGGACGACGTCCAATTTATTGCTCGCGGGGAAGCTGTCCAGGAAGAGTTTTTCCACACCATCAATAGTTTTATTGATAGCCGCAAGCAGGTCATTTTGGCGAGCGATCGTATGCCTAAGGATATCCACGGCCTTGAAGACCGTAGCCGAACCCGCCTTGAGCGGGGTTTGATTGCAGATATCACAATGCCTGATCTTGAAACTCGTATCGCAATCCTTCGTTATAAGGCTGAGAAGTACAATGTCCGCCTTCCTGAAGATGTGGTTAACTATATTGCGCGAATTTCAAAGCGATCGATCAGGGAACTTGAAGGAAACCTAAAAAAGGTAAAGATGTTCTCTGAACTCCAAGGCCTTCCTATTGATCACGAACTCGTAAAACGAATTCTTTCCCATCATGAAACCCAATCAACGATTTCAGTGGAAGAGATTATGAAGCTTGTGGCGGATCATTTTAAAGTCCGTGTTCTTGACCTGAAATCGTCCACGCGAGCAAAACCAATTGTCGTTCCACGTCAAATTGCGATGTATCTAATAAAGAAGTTCTTAGATAAATCGCTTGTCGATATTGGTAAGGCTTTTGGCGGAAAAGATCACACCACGGTGATGAACGCGCTGGATCGAGTGAAGAATCTACAATCTACCGATCAAGATATTTCTAAAGATATCGAAGATTTAGAGCAGAGAATCCACAATATCACAGGGGTGTGAATGTGGACTGTGGAAAGGCTTGTGGAAGAATTTGGGGTTTAAAATGTGGATCCGAGTTACCCCCAAATTTGCGCGAGTTAAAGAGAGTTTATGCAGAAGCTTTATCCACAAATGTTTTTTAGTGTTTACATGGATTTAGGAGATTTGTTAGGTTTTCCACGCCCCTACTACTACTACTAGTTATTTATATTAATAGTAATAGATAATATAAGGGCCCAAATTGAGGGTTATATGAAACTTGAAATTGATAAGAGAGATTTATTAAGCCTTATCGGAAAAACTCAAAACATTGTTGAGAAGCGCAATACCATGCCCATTCTCATCAACGTACTTTTAGAGGCCGATCAAAACTCTTTAAAAGTTTTTGCAACGGATTTGGAAGTCAGCTTAACTGATCAAATCAAAGTTCAAGTACATCAAGCCGGTAAAGTTGCTGTCAGCGCTAAGAGCCTTTTTGAAATTTCCAAAGAGCTTTCAGAAGGCCCGATTACATTAATCAAAAAAGACAATAATTGGCTTGAGATTAAACAAGGCAAATACACTTCAAAGATTGTAGGTATTTCTGCCGATGAGTATCCGATTTTTCCAACCTACAACTCTCAAGCATTCATCAGCATTGATGCTCAAGTGCTTAAAGAAATGATTGATAAAACAATCTATTCTGTTTCAAACGATGAAACACGATATCACCTCAACGGCGTCTTCTTTGAGTTAAGTCCACAAGGTGGATTTAAAATGGTTGCGACTGATGGTCATCGTATGAGCTTGGTGAATAAACCTTTGTCTGAAGTGAAAGTGACAACCACCCAAGGTGTGATCATTCCTCGTAAAGGTCTTCATGAGATTAAAAAAATCTTGGAAGGCATTGAAGGTAATGTTGAAATTGCAATTGAGGGATCTCAATTCGTATTAAAACACTCTTCAACAATTTTAATGATTCGTTTGATTGAAGGAAAGTATCCGAATTATCAACAGTTTATTCCACAGAAGCTTCCGCAAAAAGTGATGATCAGCCGAGACGCTTTCCTCACTTCATTGAAACGAGTTTCCCTTTTGGCAAATGCAAAATCAAAAGCGGTCCTTTTGAATCTATCTAATGGGCGTATGGAAATTTCTTCGAACAACCCCGAGTTGGGTGACGCTAAGGAAGAAATTGAAGTTGAGTATTCAGGGAACGATATCAAAATTGGCTTTAATGCTAAGTATATCACGGATATTTTAACGAGCATGAACCAGGATAAGATTGATTTCGAACTGAATGATCATCTTTCACCTGGTCTTATGCGACCTCACAACGATGCTTCATACACTTGCGTTGTGATGCCAATGAGAATCTAATGATTTTTGAAAAACTTCGTCTTGTTAATTTTCGTAATTATCGGGACGTTGTTATCCCCTTCTCTCCAAGGGTAAATGTCTTTCTTGGAGAGAACGGTCAGGGTAAAACAAATCTTCTCGAAGCCCTGTATTTGATTTCTCAAGGTGATTCTTTTCGCTACAGTGACAACTCGACCTTGATTAACACAAACAACCAAGAAGCGCTTATTCAAGCGTTGATTACTCAGAACGACCTTCACTACAAGTTAAAACTAGGTCTTACGAAAAGTCGCAAAGTTCTCACGTTGAACGACAAAAAAGTGAGTTCGACAGATATTCGAAAAATTTTTGCTAGTGTCGTGTTTAGTCCTGAAAGTCTTTCTTCGATCAAAGAAGGGGCTGATCACCGCCGCGAACTGGTTGATGAGCTCCTCATCACTTTTGATCGTCGAAATGCCGATTTGATCGCGGATTATAGAAAAGCTCTGAAAATGCGTAATAAGATCCTTAAGAACCATTTAGAGGGTCTGACCGATAAAACGGTCACGGTGGACCTTTTAAACAGCTTAGACCCCCAATTCTTGCGTTTAGGGGCCGATTTAGCCTACGCCCGAATCACCGCACTGGCCGGTTTATCCAAAGACTTCAATAATGCCATGCAATACATTTCTGGGAATTCTACTGTGGATATCTCAGTGGAATACGTGATTTCCGATCAAAACGCTGTGAATTTTTCGCGAGAAGAAGTCTTTTTTGCACTAAAAAAAAGAGTTCAAGAACTGCATGATGCAGAGCTCTCAAGTGGAGCGAGTCTAGTAGGCCCTCACAAGCACGATATTGTGTTCCTATATGGGCAAAAAGACTCAAGATTTTATTGTAGCCAAGGGCAGCAAAGAGCGATCATATTGTCTTTCAAAATGGCCCAAATTGTGTATCATAGGAAGGCTCACGGGACCTATCCTGTGCTGATGTTAGATGATGTTTTATCCGAGCTCGATAAAGCCAAAAGAAACGCCTTGATAACGTTCTTACACGAGATCAATACGCAGATTTTTGTAACGACCACGGATTTCTCATTACCTGACTCTTTCAGCCTCGATCAGCTTTCCGTATTGAGCATCAAGGATGGTCACATCCTTGACTAACGCTACTCCGGCAAAGCTGGAGTGTAAGCAGCTTTCTCAGTGAGGGGTACACAGTGTCAGTCGAAGAACAAAAAACATATTCCGCCGACTCGATTCAAGTTCTTGAAGGACTCGAAGCCGTTCGAAAACGTCCAGGGATGTATATTGGTGATACCGTCTTCAAAGGTTACCACCATCTTGTGTATGAAATTGTGGATAACTCGGTAGACGAACATCTTGCGGGATATTGCAAAACGATCAAAGTTACCATCAACGCCGATGAATCAATCACTGTTGATGATGACGGTCGTGGAATTCCTGTTGAGACACAAAAACAAACAGGTAAATCGGCTCTTGAACTGGTTATGACCGTTCTTCATGCTGGCGGTAAGTTCGATGGCGGTGGTTATAAAGTATCTGGTGGATTGCATGGTGTGGGTGCTTCGGTTGTAAATGCCCTTTCTGCACGTGTCAGTGTGGAGGTTCAACGTGATGGCTACTTCTGGAGACAGAACTATGAGCGTGGAAAAATCTTAGCTCCGGTTGAAAAAGGCGAGCCCTCCACAAAAACAGGAACCAAAGTTACTTTTAAACCAGATCGTGAAATTTTCAAAGATGAGACCATCATTTACGATTTCGCGACTCTTGCAAATCGTTTCCGTGAGTTGGCGTTCCTCAATGCGGGTCTGCATATTTCTCTTTCGGATGAACGCACAGGAAAGAAACAAGATTTCCAGTATTCTGAAGGTGTTGCTGAATTCGTGAAATACATGAATCAGTCAAAAAAATCCCTGCACAATGAAGTTATTTACTTTAAAGGCGAAAAAGAAGGTGTCGATGTTGAAATCGCACTACAATGGAATGATTCTTATTCCGAATCTATTTTTACTTACTGTAATAACATCAACACACATGAAGGTGGAACTCACTTAGTCGGCTTCCGTGCGGCGTTGACTCGTACTACAAATGCTTACGCGACTGAAAAAAATCTTTTGAAAGATCTTAAGGCCAACCTTGAAGGTGAAGATATCCGTGAAGGTTTGGCAGCGGTTATCTCAGTTAAAGTACGTGAACCTCAGTTTGAAGGACAGACGAAAACAAAATTGGGGAATACGGAAGTTAAAGGTATTGTTGAAGCTCTTGTGAATGAGAAACTTGCGGACTGGATGGATCGCAATCCTTCTGTTGCAAAAAACATTATCATGAAGTGTGTGGAATCGGCGCGTGCTCGTGATGCCGCTCGTAAAGCTCGTGATCTTACTCGTCGTAAAACGGCGCTGGATGGTGGATCTTTGCCTGGGAAAATGGCGGACTGCCAAGAACGTGACCCTGCCCTTTGTGAACTTTACCTGGTGGAGGGAGACTCGGCTGGTGGATCCGCGAAGCAAGGTCGTGATCGTAGAACACAAGCTATTTTGCCTCTCAAAGGTAAAATCCTTAACGTAGAAAAAGCGCGTTTCGATAAAATTATTTCTAGTGAAGAAATTAAAGTCATGATTTCCGCATTGGGAACCGGCATTGGTAAGGATAATGTGAATGTGGATAAAATCCGCTATCATAAAATCGTTATCATGACGGACGCCGATGTCGATGGTTCTCACATCATGACTTTGATTTTGACGTTCTTCTATCGCCAAATGCCTGAAGTCTTAGAGCGTGGTTATGTGTATATCGCACAACCTCCTCTTTATCGTGCAAAAAAAGGAAAAGAAGAAACTTACCTTAAAGATGAAGCTGCGTTGACAGAGTTCCTACTCAGTTCGGGGCTTAATAACTTTAAGATCAAAGGTAAGGAAAACTTATCAGAGTCCGTTCTTCGCCAGCTGATTTTAAATATTCAAAAATTTAACAACCTTCTGCGCGTTTCATCTAAGAAGTATGACAAAGACGTCCTGTACTTCCTTCTAAGTAAATATCCAGACTTTGAAGGCCTTCTGGCTGATGATAAAAAAATGGATGCGATGTTGAAGGACTTAGGCGCTTGGATTAGTTCTGATCCTAAACTGGGAATCACGGAATTTAAGGGTGAGCTCAAAAAGGATGAACAGACTGGCAAGTCCTATGTTGAAATGAACACTGTTCGTTATGCTGATCGTCTTACCACAAAATTTGGCCAGGAAAATCTGCGCTCTTCAGAAATTATCGAATTCAGAAGAATTTGGACGGAAATCCAGGCTGTCACAACTCTTCCTTTGACTATTTTAGAAGGTGAAACCGAAGTCCAATTTGAAAACTACAATGACTTCTACACACACGTTATGGAATCGACCAAAAAAGGAATCTACATCCAACGATATAAGGGATTGGGAGAGATGAATCCAGAGCAGTTGTGGGAAACTACGATGAATAAAGAAAATCGCAGTCTGTTGCGAGTCACCATTGATGATGCGGTGGCTGCGGACGAGACATTCTCTATTCTGATGGGTGAAATGGTAGAGCCTCGTCGTCAATTTATTCACGACAATGCCCTTCTGGCTCGCAGCTTGGATGTTTAATTATTTAGTTTTTTAGAATTGGTGATTTATGGAAAATACTAACGAAAAAGGCGTGACCCAGGTTGATATCAGTAAGGAGATGCGTGATGCGTATCTTCAGTACTCCATGTCGGTCATTGTAGGACGTGCTCTTCCCGATGTTCGTGATGGTTTGAAACCGGTACATCGTCGTGTGCTTTTCGCGCAAAGTGAAATGAACAATCGTCACAACAGGCCGTATCTGAAGTCGGCTCGTGTGGTCGGCGACGTTATCGGTAAATACCATCCTCATGGTGACTCTGCCGTCTACGAAACCATGGTTCGTATGGCTCAGGATTTTTCTTTGAGATATCCTCTTGAAGATGGTCAGGGAAATTTCGGATCCATCGACGGTGATAGCGCGGCAGCCATGCGTTACACCGAAGTTCGCATGACCAACCTTGCTGAAGAACTATTGAATGATCTCGAAAAAGAGACCGTACTATTTGGTCCGAACTACGATGACTCATTGCAAATTCCAACTGTTCTTCCTGCTAAATTTCCTAACTTGTTGGTGAACGGATCTGCGGGTATCGCCGTTGGTATGGCGACGAATATTCCTCCGCACAATCTAGGTGAAGTCATCGATGGTTGTGTGCATTTAATTAATAATCCGGACTGTCAGCTTGAAGATCTCATGCAACATATCAAGGGGCCTGACTTCCCGACTGCGGGAACGATTGCTGGTCGCGAAGGTATTTTACAGGCTTACAAAAAAGGCCGCGGTATTATTACTTTGAAGGCGGTAGCTGAAATCGTTCAGGTGAAAGATCGTGAAGAGATCGTCGTCACTGAAATTCCTTATCAAGTAAATAAAGCGAAACTGATTGAAAGCATGGCGGACCTGGTTCGCGACAAGCAGATCGAAGGAATTTCCGATATTCGTGACGAGTCTTCTCGTGAAGGTATGCGCATTGTGATTCAACTAAAGCGCGGTGAAAATGCCAGCGTCATTTTGAATCGCCTTTATAAGTATACACAAATGCAGACCAGCTTGGGTATCATCATGCTGGCGCTGGATGCAAAAAACCAACCCGTAACCTTTGACTTAAAAGGCATGTTGGAAGCCTTCGTTGATCACCGCCGTGATGTGGTGACAAAGCGATGTATCTTTGAACTTAAGAAAGCTCAAGAACGCGCACACATCCTTGAAGGTCTTAAAAAAGCGTTGGATCATATCGAAGAGGTTATTAAAACCATTCGTGCATCAAAAGAAGCCAATGCGGCTCGCGAAGCTTTGATGGAGAAGTTTGAATTCTCTGAAAAGCAGGCTGTGGCAATTCTAGAAATGCGTTTACAACGCTTAACGGGCCTTGAGCGAGATAAAATTATCGCGGAACTGGCTGAGTTGATGAAACAAATCGACTGGTTGAAGTTCGTTCTATCTGACGTTCGCGAGATCTACAAAATCATCGTAGGTGAACTTGAGGATATTAAAAAGCGTTACGCGGATCCTCGTCGCACACAGATTACCGGTGATTTGAACGATATCGAAGATGAAGATTTGATTGCCGACGAAGATATGGTTGTCACCGTTACTAATACGGGTCTTATTAAACGTATGCCGACAGCCGAATACCGCGTTCAAAAGCGCGGTGGTAAAGGCTTAAAAGGCATGGAGACCAAGGAAGAGGATTACGTCACAGATTTATTCTCTGCCAGCACGAAGACCATGCTGCTTGTCTTTACAGACAAAGGAAAAGTTTACTGGTGTAAGGTTCATAGACTGCCTTTAGGAACAAGAACATCTAAAGGAAAGTCGCTTGCAAACGTCGTACAGCTTTCGAGCGGCGAAAGCGTTCGCGCGATTCTTCCAGTGGATGAGTTTAGCGAAAATAAATATGTCGTTATGTTGACTGAAAAAGGTGTCATCAAGAAGACATCTTTAGATGCCTTTGCGAACCCAAGAACCGCAGGGATCATTGCTTTGACGACAGATCTTGATGATGGCGTTATTGACGTTAAGATTTCCGACGGCCAAAGCGACATCTTTATTGCAACTAAAGAAGGTATGTCGATTCGCTTTAACGAGGCGGATGTTCGCGGTATGGGTCGTACTGCGCGCGGCGTGAAGGCGATTACGTTGGCGAAAGAGGACGTTGTTGTTGCGATGGAAGTTCTTGAAAAGAACACCAAAGACACCATTTTGATGGTGACCTCAAAAGGTTACGGAAAACGTTCTGATGTGAGCGAATACCGTATTCAGTCAAGAGGTGGCGTGGGTATTATTACTCAAAAAACCACTGACAAAGTGGGCGTTGTGATCGGCACGAAGAAGGTTTCTGAAAAGCATGAGTTGATCTTGTCTACTGACAAAGGACAAGTGATCCGCATGAAGATGACGGACATCTCAGTGCTTGGCCGTAACACTCAAGGTGTTCGTCTGATTAATATTGATGAAAAAGAAGAAACAGTAACGGGAGTTGCTGTTGTCGAAGATGAAGGCGGAGACGATGTTGTGACCCCTCCTTCAGACGGAGCTGTTCACTAAGATGATCAGAGTTGTTCTGGTTGTCTTAGTGCTGGCCCTCACCGCCTGTTCCACTCAGGAAGAGGCGGATTATAAGCAGGCACAAAAGGCGATTGCCCAGGAGCACTATCGAATTGCCCTGGGCTATCTGGATCGAGTTATTAAAAGAAACGCCGACTCAAAATTTCCGCTTGAGGCTGCTCGTGAGGCCGCGCGAATTTCGTTTTTTGAAATCAAAGACTTTAATAAGGCCATCAATTATCATCATTTCATTGTTCTGCACTCTCCGAATGAAAAAGAGCGTTTAGAATCGCAGAAGCAAATTGCCGAGATATACTTCAATAATCTTCAAAGTTATCAGCAAGCCATCATTGAATATAGCAAACTTCAGCAAATGCCTCATACCGATATGGAGGCCGCACAATATAAAATGAATGTGGCCAGGGCTCAGTATTATCAGAATAACTTCTTTCAAGCAGAGTCGGAAATCGACACTTTGTTGAAATTAAAAAGCGACGACAACACTCGATTTAGCGCCTTGATGTTGAAAGGAAATATTCTCGTAGCAAAAAAAGATTTTGTAAAAGCGGCAGAGATTTTTAAGGAGCTTATTAGAAGCTATCCAGAGAAGGCGATTCAGGAAAACGTCGCTCTCACTTTGGCCGTTTGTTATGAAGAAAATCTTGATTTCAAAAGCGCCGTCGCTATTTTGGAGGAGCACCGAAACAAGTACAAGCCGCCGGAATACATTGAGCTTCGAATCAAACGACTGCAAGAACGCATGAAAAACGCTCCCGGCGCGAAAGGCTTTAGGAAGTGATGAAAAAGTATATAATTTTTGCATCTATCGGCTTTGAGCTTGTCGGTTTAATCATAGGATGTTTTTACCTCGGACAATATCTCGATCAAAAGTACAACACCAAGGGGATGATCTTTGTCGGTTTGACCTTTGCGTGTTTGATCGGATGGTTGTGGAGGGTCATATGGCTTCTTCGCAAGATGCAAAAAAGTGAAGAAGAAGCGGACCTTAAAAACTCCGAAAAAAAGTAAACATGAAGATTGTTCTAGTCATCCAAGCTGCCGTCACCCTCCTCGGAGGAGCCCTTTTGGCTTATTTTTATGCGCCACAGCAGGCCTTTTCTTTTATGGCGGGCGCTTTTGTTATCTTAACCAGCTTTTTTCTTCTGGGAATTGGCTTTGGGATGATCTTTCAGAAGAAATTGATTGCCCTTGCCATGGGGATCATTGTATTTAAGTACGCGATTTTAGGGATTATTATCTTTACGCTGGTTAAACTTTCTTGGTTCAATCCGTTGTGGTTTTCCATGGGAGTGGCAAGCTTTGTTCTTTCAGCGCTGATTTATGCATTGAAAGAAGCCTTAAGAGAAGGAAACACAAATGTCATTTAACTGGACACAACTTATTCCTGGTGTTGGTCACGAATACGCACACGTTGCAACGTTAGGACTTGCGACTGCGAGTGTGTTTGCGATTGGAGCCGCCGCTCGTGCCTCTCTTGGTACTGGTGAAACAGCCATTCTTCCTGCGAGCAAGTTTTCTCTTCGCGGAATTATGGAGATGCTAACGGAAATGATGTCAGGTCTTGCCGACATGGTTATCGGTGAACACGGTAAACACTATGTTCCGTTCTTCACGTCTGTTTTCTTCTTTATTCTGTTTAACAATTTAATTGGAATGATTCCGGGGATGACTCCCGCAACTGAAAACATCAATACCACTTTTGGTTTCGGTGTTTTGATGTTCTTGTTTTATAACTTCCAGGGTGTGAAGGAAAATGGCATCGTCGCCTATCTTAAACACTTCATGGGTCCAGTGATCTTCTTGGCTCCTTTGATGTTCGTGATTGAAATCGTGTCTCACATGGTTCGTCCGTTCTCATTGGGTCTTCGTCTTGCGAACGTTATGATGGGTGACCACACGGTCCTGTCTGTGTTCCTTGACCTTGTACCCATTGGCGTACCAATTCCATTCTACATAATGGGATTGTTCGTCTGTTTTGTTCAGGCTTTTGTATTTACATTGCTTTCAATGGTTTATGTGGCATTCGCGATTGCACACGACCACTAAGAAGCAAAACTAACCACTCATATTGAGGAGAAACACATGAAAAAAATGATCGTTGCAATGGTTGCTATGTTGGCTACTACATCTGCATTCGCACAAGAAGCTGCTGCTCCAGTTGTTGCTGCTAGCTCTGACCGTGGTTTGGTAGCTATCGCTGCTGCTATCGCTATCGCATTGTCTGTATTCGCAGGTGCTATGGCTCAAGGTAAAACAGCTTCTACAGCTCTTGACGGTATCGCTCGTAACCCAGCAGCTTCTGGTAAGCTTTTGATCCCAATGATCTTGGGTCTTGCTCTTATTGAGTCTCTAGTTATCTACGCGTTGATCATCGCTCTTCGTTTGGCGTAATTGTCAGACTCTGACTGATCAAGCAAAAGGCTGGGTATCCCCCGGCCTTTTTTATTTGTGCGGTCTTTGAATTCAGATTGCGGAGAGATGCCATGAAGCATTTTGAAAATCGTTGGATCTTTGATGCTTTCGAAGAAAAAGAAGACAGCATTTTGAAGTCCATGTTTGGTGGACTGGCCTTGTATCACCAAGGACAACTCAAATTTATCTTAATGGAAAACCCTGGTGATAATGAATATCGGGGTAAAAAGTATTCTTATGATATCTGGAACGGTCTGCTGGTGGCCACCGACCAGTCCCGACACTCTTTATTGATAAAGGAAATCGAGAGACTTGTCCCCCACCCGGTTTTACCAAAATGGCTCTATCTTCCCTTCACTTTTGAAAGCTGGGAAGACGACGTCGAAAAACTTTTGCGACTGGCACACAGAGGAGATCCCGCGATCGGGGTTTGGCCTCAGGAAAAAAAGAAATCTAAAGCAAAAAAGAAAAAACCCGCTTCGAAGAAACGGGTTTTAAAGAAAACAAAAAGTAAACTTAGATCTTAAAGATACTTATTCACGATGGCTTCAACGCGGCCACGGATTTTATCAAGTCCCGCTTGGGAAGAAGACTCATACCGAACCACCACGACAGGTTGAGTGTTGGAAGAGCGACACAAAGCCCAGCCGTCTTCAAAACTCAAACGAATGCCATCTGTGAAGTCGACTTTGTAGTCAGCTCCAGGTCCACCAGGGAAGGCTTCGATCATCTTTTGCACGATCAAAACTTTTTTCTCTTCAGTGGTGTCGATGCGGATCTCAGGTGTGTTGTATGATGGAGGAAGTCCTTCCAGCAATTGTGGAATCGTCTTGCCTGTTTTTGCCAAGATTTCGACCAAACGAAGTCCTGCATAAGGAGCGTCGTCGTATCCGTAGTTGCGATCTGCAAAGAACACGTGTCCGGACATTTCGCCACCGAAAGGAGCTTTCTCCAATTTGATTTTTTCTTTCACCAAAGAGTGACCGGTTTTCCACATGATTGGCTGTCCACCGTGTTTTGCAACATCTTGATACAAACGATCTGAACACTTCACGTCGCCGATGATTTTTGCGCCCTTTTGCTCTTCAAGAATCGCGCGCGAAATGATCACCATCAACTCGTCACCATAAACCATGCGGCCCGTGTGATCGACAACACCAATTCGATCGGCATCGCCATCAAAACCGATTCCGCAAACGGCGCCCTCCTTGAGGACTTGAGCCTTGAGGTCATGAAGATTCTCTTCGACGGTTGGGTCTGGATGATGATTGGGGAACGTTCCGTCTGGTTCTTCAAAGAGAATAGTCGGATTTAAACCAACGGCATTAAAGAGTCCACGCACGACAGAGCCGCCAGCTCCATTTCCACAGTCCAAAACGACTTTTACATTTTTGATATTGCCGAACTCTTTGTGGTAGCGTTCGTAATACATCGGCTTGATGTCAAAATGTTCTTCAGAACCTTTACCATCAATGAATTGGCCTTTTTGTATGATCTCACGAAGCTTTTGAATTTCAGCACCGAAGATCGTGCCCTTCCCAACAGAAATTTTGAAGCCATTGTACTCGGGAGGATTGTGGGAGCCCGTGACCTGGATAGCACCTTGAACACCTTTGAGTTCAAAGGTAGAGAAGTAGCATACGGGAGTTGTGACAAGGCCCAAGTGAATCACTTTTGCACCCGACTCCATCATGCCTTTTGCTAAATTCTTAATAATAGCGGGAGAACTTTCACGAGCGTCGTGGCCCAGAGCGATGGTGGGATTGATAACGCCAGCAACGTCTTTCATGTAAACGACATAGGCGCGACCCAAAAGATAAGCGAAATGGTCGTCGAACTGACCGTTATAAACACCGCGAATGTCGTACTCTCTAAAAATGACAGGTTGAAACATAAATCACCTCAATTATTTCAGGTATTTAGGAATATAATTTTCAAGCCCTAGAGTCGAGCTAATTTTATCGCCCAGCGAAGGGCATCAATCATCGATTGTGGATTGGCTTTGTTCTTTCCGAAAATATCTTTGGCAGTGCCGTGGTCCACGCTTGTGCGCACAAAAGGGATCCCCAAGCTGATATGGACGCCGCTGTCTTGGCCATGAATCATTTTAAAAGGAATCAGACCCTGATCATGGTAGAGCGCCAAATAAAGCGAAAATCTTTTCCAGTTGTTTGGAAAAAAGGCGGCATCGGGAACAAGGGGCCCCTCTACGGGGATCTTTCTTTTATGAGCAAAAGCAAGAATCTTCGGAAAAAGATCGGTCTCTTCGTGACCGATCAGGCCTCGTTCTCCTGCGTGGGGATTGAGGCCTAAGATGCCGATGGGTTTTGATTTTTGGGTGGCGGGAAGTTTCTTGCGAAGTTCATTGGCATTGAGAAGGGCTTCCTGCAGAACCTGAAGATTCAAAGTCTTTGCGATTTGGGAAAGGGGCTCGTGAGCCGTCGCTAGAACGACATTGAATTTGTTTCCTACAAAACCCATGTTCACATATTGAGTCTTGGAAAGGCGTTTAAGAATATCAGTATGGCCAAGATCTTTAAATCC
>NZ_JBLJBT010000040.1:0-210418 GCF_047637665.1 Bdellovibrio sp.
ACTACTTGTCTTTTTAGGAATTTTTGAACTTATCAACAGTTGCGTGAAGAGAACCACTTATCAACAGTTGCGTGAAGAGAACCAGAAATCTCCCTCTTTTATTTTAGAATTGGTGGTCTGTACTAGACTCGAACTAGTGACCTCTCCCATGTCAAGGGAACGCGCTACCAACTACGCCAACAGACCAATAAGAAGGAAGTATTATTAATAACTTACTGCCTTCAGAGTGGCAACTAGGAAAAGTAAGTTTGTGGGCCTTGCAAGACGTGTAAAAATCGAAAAGGGACTGTGACGCAGTCGTCCAACCCCTTCGGAGCAATTTTTTTAAGGTCTTTCTACGATCGCCGCGACTCCCATACCACCCGCCGTACAAATCGAGATCAATCCTCGGCCCGAACCTTTTTGAACGAGCATCTTAGAAAGACTGGCCAGGATACGTCCTCCGGTCGCCGCAAAGGGATGTCCCACGGCCAGACTGCCTCCCTTTACATTCATCTTACTTCTGTCAATGGAACCCAAAGCCTTACTTTCACCCAACTGCGTTCGGCAGTACTCCTCCGACTCCCAAGCTTTGAGAGTGCAAAGAACTTGTCCCGCGAAGGCTTCGTGAATTTCATAAAAATCAAAATCCTGAAGCTTCAAATTATTTCGTCTTAAAAGTTGCGCCACCGCTCGCGTGGGAGCCATCAACAATCCTTCGCCCTTCACAAAATCAACAGCGGCATAATCCGCATCAACCAGATATGCCAAAATAGGAAGATCCTTTTTCTTGGCGAAGTCTTCGCTGCCCAACAAAACCGCCGAAGCACCATCACTTAAAGGAGTGCTATTTCCGGCCGTCAATGTGCCCGTTCCGCTGAAGTCAAAAGCGGGCTTTAGCTTTGCCAGTTTTTCAATACTTGTGTCCCCTCGCACGAAGGAATCCCTGCTAAGCCCTTTAAAATCAAAAACCAAATCTTTATAGAAGCCTTCTTCATAAGCTCGTGCTGCATTGATATGACTGTGATACGCCAATTCATCCTGGGCTTCGCGGGTGATTCTCCAATCTTTCACCATCATTTCACAATGTTCCCCCATGGAGTGACCCGTGCGGGGCTCCTGAACATTGGGGAAGCGGGGTTTTAGATATTGAGGTTTCAATTCGCCGAATTTTTTAAGACGCGCCAGCAGGGAAGGCTCTTTTTGCGCCTCCATCATGATCCATGAAAATTCGTGAGGCAAAACACCGGCAATATCGCTGTTTGTATCAGTTCCCCCGGCAATACCACTCTCAATTTGCCCAGCAGCAATCTTCAATGCGATCTGAGCCGCCGTTTCAAGTCCTGTCCCGCAAGCTCGTTGAACGTCATATCCCGGAGTGTGAGGATCCAATCCAGAACTTAAGACAGATTCCCGTGCCAAGTTCCAGTCCGAGGCGTTTTTCATGACAGCCCCCAAAGAGACATCTCCTAAAAGCTCCCCTTGCAGATTGGTTTTTGCCACAAGATCTTTCAACGTCGCCGTCATAAGTTCACGATTGGAGGTGCGGGAATAGTGCGTGAAGGACTTGGTAAAGGGAGTTCTAGCCCCACCTAGAATTGCCACGGGTCTGAATGTTTTATTGTGAGCCATATGTTCTCCTTTTAAAAATATCTAATAGACCTTGATTCTACCTACCGATAGGTAGATAATACAGTTGTATTTTGTTTAAGGCAAGGACGGATCATGGACACTCGAACTAGAGCTCTCAATCTAAGTCGACATTATTTACAAACACTTGGATTTAATGGCTTTAGCTTTCAGACCATCGCTGACGCTTTAGGTATAAAGAAAGCAAGTCTGCACTATCATTTCGCCTCTAAAGAGGACCTGGGATTGGCTTTGTTAGAGGAATATGAAAGATCCTATAAAGACTGGAGTGAAAAAGTTGAATCCTTGCCTGCACAAAAAAAGCTAGAGCAAATGTTGCTGATCTTCTACAAAATGGCTTTAGATGAAAATAAGATTTGTCCCTCGGGAGTTCTGTGTTCTGACTTCAACACTCTGCCTAAGAACATGAAAAAACAACTTTTAAAGTTTCACGAATTTCAAAGAGCCTGGCTTAAAGACACCCTTCGCCAGGGAGTTCGAGAGAAGGTCTTTCGCAAGGATCTAAACATCGATGCCACGGCCGATCTTCTTTTAGCTAGCGTCCAAGGAGGCTTACAGATGGCCCGCCTTCGCGGAGAATCGGAAACCTTTAAGGCCTTTACCAAGAACCTACTAAAGACCTTATAAGATCCTATCCCCTGGTAAAAATATCCCAATCCTGCAGATTGTATTTTTCAAGAATCTTTTTAAGAGTTCCATCGATTCGAGCCTCACGGAACCAGTCATCTAAATTCTTGGGCAGATACCCGAATTCAGGCTGTTTGGGCGTCCCCACCAAAACCAAAGAGTTAAATCCCGTCAGCGACGTGGCCGTAAGACGTAAAGATGGATTTGCATCTTTCATCAAGGAATAACGAAGAACATTATAGTCCCCCAAAGCCAGTGAAGCTCGTCCGTCACCGATCATTTTGATCATACGCTCTGAGACATCGGCCCCCGTTAACTTTGTTCCTCTCACGGCATAACCAAGATCCACCTTGAGTTCCGGATCCGCCGCCATATCCCCAAAGATGACTTTCTTATTTCTAAACGATTCTTCGTCAATAATAGACTCTTTGTCGGCACTGAAAAGAAGCGCCCCGGTATAGCTGACACCCAACTTAGGACCCATGACCCGAATGTCAGACAAATAGCGCACAATATAGGAGGGAACTATAATGTAATTCACTTTCCCCGTTTGCAGAGCTGAAACCAAACGCGTATTGGGAATACTTTCCAGTTGAAATGAAAAGTCTCGATCTTTCGCCACCTTAGTAAGAATGTCATAGATGTATCCACTCCATTTTCCAGGCCCCGTTTCGCAAAGGTAGGGACAAAGAGGCGCAACACCAATGCGAATATTCAATATATTTTTATTTTTTTGACTGGATGGTCGACGATCCAGATCACTTGATAATTTTTGATTATCCCGCTGAGCGAAATTCCCCGTCGGACGCCCCATCCATCCGGGATACTCTTTTACATTTTGTTTCGTAACCGGGAAGGTGGGGATCATCTTTTTTTGCGGGAAAGACTTGTTCATAAGAGCCAATATCAGCGTACGTGCGGTTTCCCGTCCCAGCTCTGCGCAGTACTGAGCGGAATTAACCACAGTCAAACGTTCTTCTTTTATGTTTTGAATTGATTCGGGTGCACCGTCAAACGTGGCATGACGAATTTCCGTTCTCTTCTTTTCCCAGAGGGCTTTGACGATTGAAATCCCTCCGCCATCGTTCACAGTGAGAATCAAATCCACACTGCCTTTTGTTGGAAAATCCTGAAGGAATTTTTTTGCGGCTTTTTCTCCAGATTCCGGATCGACAGCATCATAGCGTTTTAAGACACGAAACTTCTGTCCTCGACTGCGAAGAGCATCAAAGAAACCATCCACACGATCAATCGTGGAAGACACTCGTGGGTATTCGAAAACAACGATCTGAATCTCGTAGGAACGATCAAAGAGGGACTCTACATGAAGTCCGTCATCCCAGCCCCCCTGATAGTTGTCGCTAGTCAGAAATGAGGCCAATGTGCCATTTACAATGTATTGATCATAAGCAATGACAGGAATATTCGCTTTATTGGCAAGTAAGAGCCCCGAGGCCAGTGCTGAATTGTCAGTGGGTTGAATAACAATCGCATGGGGCTTTTTTTGGACAACCTCACCCATTTGCGACACCTGCTGTACGATACCTTTTCGCCCCTCGCCCGCAACATAGGGAGTGATCTTGATTTTGTCGGAACTTTTTTTATTGAAATTACCGATTTCTTCTTCGAAGCCCTTTCGCATCGCAACCTGGCCTTCGATCTTCATGCTCCAATAAAGAACTGAAACATCCCAAGTTTTCGCTTGAGAATATACACAGCAGATATTAAGAGTGGTAAATAGCAAAATGGAAAGAGCTTTCACTCAAACCATTATATTTACGGGACGCCAAATATCAAATTTACTCGCAATTATTACGAGCAATTAACAAATCCACTATGGTTAGATTTATTAATATAATTCAATCCTGTCGTTCTCTTTAAATCCAGACCCAGAATGAATCACTGCGATGGCTCCATCGTTCCCAAAGTAGCTGATAACTTCCAGCGTTCCCTTCAGGCGTCCCGGAACACGACCGATATGACCGCCGCTTTCAGGATCATAAACATCGTCTCCATCTTCGGTGACTTTCAAAAGATCACCCACCTGAAGGCCGGAAACTCTTCCCACGTTCAAATAGATGCGGTCTCCGTTGATCGCAGCAATACGTCCTTCCCAAGTCACTTTATCTAAAGAGGCCAGAACTTGAGGCGTAAAATCCAAAAAAGCGTCTTTTACGATGACTTCAATCATTTCAGGATTGTTCGCTAAAAATTTGTCTGTCTCGACTCTTTCAGCAACGCGAACCCCTTGCTCTTCGACCGTCACCGTCTTAACGGTATTAAAAACTTCACGTCCCGCTCGGCCCGTGACCACACGCACCTGCGCGACAACTTCAAAAGCCGTCGAAAGATGTCGAACCACGCCGACATTGTCAGACTTTCTTTTAATGCGAATATCAAGGATCTTTCCCTCTAAAACAGCATTCACACCCAAAGCCTGAGCCAGCTTTGCCACTTCCGGCAGTTTGTACTGACCCCCTTGAGTCATCTTAGAAAGATCCACATTCAATTCTTTGCTATCTAAAGCAATCACTTCCCCTATGCGGTTTAAATCAGCGATGAAGGCATTGCGAGCCTTTTCCTTTAGCTGGACGGGACGAGCTTCCGAAGCATCCAAAAAGGGAAGAACCATCAAACGCTTCCGAGGAGAAGCGTCTTCTTTGCGCGCTTCGTAGTTCACGTCTTTGATTTCACGTCGCACCGAGGGAGTGCTGCGATCCAAGGTTGTACATGCAGACAAAACCAAAAGAAGAAGGGACGAGATAATTCTTTTCATGATCACAACTCCTACTGAACCCATTTCAAAACAATTTCATCGCGCTCTTCAGACACCTTGGAAAGCTTCTTTCCATTGACATCCAAAGCCTCTAGTTTTCCCAAGAGCTCTGCGGCAGACACCGAGGTGTCGACCTCAAAACTTACAGATTCAGAGCTCACCAAACGTTCCCGAATATTTTTCACCTGCGTGATTTGAGACCGAATCTTTTCTTTTACCCCCTCCATCAACGGAAGAGCGTTGCGCCCTTGAATCGTCACACGAATTGTCGAGGTTCCCAAAGAGCCTCTTTGCCAAGCTTCCAAAACCTGCGAAGACAAATCATTCGCCGTGGTATCTGCGACTTCACGAAGTTTCTTATCGACTGCATTTTCCAAAGATCCTGACTCAGTATCAAAGCGACGGGATACGTCGGCGATCGCTCGCCCATTGCTGACTTGAACTGCCGTCATTCGAATTTCAATACGATAGTTGTTTCCACGCTCTCCTTTAGTCAAAAGAACCTGCCCGTCAATCAACAGGGGGGCGTTAAAGTACTGTGCAAAAAACTGAGCATCTTCCCCGGCGATTTTTTCATTGTGAAAATCTGCGGGGACATTTGTTCCAAGACCGGACTCAATGGGCTTAATGACGTAGAAGTTATTTTTTTGAAATGATGTTCTTAAGGCGTTCTCTAGCAGGCGGCCTTCGTTCAATAAAAAGGCTTGTTGATTCTTTTCTCCGGGAATCCACCAACGATAGCTGCGCCCCTGCACGCGGTCCGACCAACTAATGACCGGCAACACAACTGGAATGGCGTCATTTTCATTTAAAAGAGTATTATTCTGAAGCATCTGCTTAAGATCTCGCAAAGAAACCTTCAAGGCCACGGACATTTTAAACTCTTCCCCTTCTTGAGTCATGGGGGACGGTTTTGCAAACGGGATGTACTGGGCCGAATTTTTGATGATCTTGGTTTGAATCAATGACTTGTTTTTAAGAAAACGTTCTTCGCCAATCAGTTCTTTAATTATTTCTTCAGAGATTTTTTGAGCCGCCTGATCTTGAATCTCTTTCTTGGCTCCTTGAGGAGTTTTTTCTTTGGAAACTCCCGAAAACGTTCTATCGATCAATTCCGTTTGTTGCGCCTTGACCGGACCTCCAAGAAGAAAAATCAAAGCTGTTGTCAGGATCAAAGATAAACGCATTTTTAACCTCTCAACTCAATAAAATCAGTTCGACCAAACAACAGATGAATTCCCTCAAAGAATTCGCTGTTAATAGTGATCCCCTGAACATCCTGTGTTTCCATCAAAACACGTCGATTCAAATCTGGCACATCAATTTCAAAGCTCACCGATGTTGATCCTGGATAATCCTTCATAAAGGACTGCAAACGACCATAATCCATCGGATCAATCTTATCCAAGTGGAAGACCATTCGTTTGGTTTTTTTAAGAATATCCTCCAAGGGCGACACGGTATCCACCATGATTTTAGCAAGGCCCTCTTCAACTTCAAGACCGCCCCCAATAAGAACAGGTCTTTCATCGCGCAGCTGCATTTCAAATCGCGCAAAAGAGTCGGGGAAGATCACAAGCTCACAGCTTCCCGTAAGATCTTCAATCTTACCAAAAGCCATGCGCGTTCCTTTTTTCGTGATGAGTTCACGGAGCTCCGTAATAAGCCCCGAGACCACCACCCGTTTTTTCCCGGCGTCGCGATTTTTCCAATCCTTTTTCGCCGCTTTTAAGGCCTCCGCCTCAGGACTTCCCGCCGCAGGCATCTGTGCCGGTAAGTCCACCACCTTACAAGTCGTCCACAGCTCTGACAAAGTATCAAATCCCTTTAAGGGATGATCACTGAGATAGAATCCCAGAACTTCTTTTTCATAGGCCAATGAAGCCGTTCGCGTCCATGGTTTGGTTTCTTCAAGACTTACTTTAGTCTCTGCAGAGGGACCTAAATCAAATAAGGACGCTTGGCCTAGCTCCTTGTCTTTTTGAAGTCCTTGGGCGCGATCCAAATACTTTTGATATCCCGCAATCAACTGCGCCCGATGTCCTCCGAACCCATCAAAGGCTCCGGCTTTGATCAAACACTCGATCACTTTTTTATTCACCCGACGAAGATCGATAGAGTTAAAAAACTCATCCAAAGAGCCAAACTTCTTTTCAGGCAACGAGTTGCGCGCTTCAATAATGGCTTCCACCGCACTTTGCCCTACGCCCTTGATCGCCCCAAGACCAAAGTAGATTTCATCGCCATGCACATCAAAAAGATAATCAGAAAAATTCACGTGAGGAGACTTCACCGTCAAACCACGTTTTGCCGCATCCTTGGAGTATTTTACGATTTTATCTGTATCTGAAAGTTCGGTACTTAGAAGAGCCGCAAAAAACTCAGCCGCGTAATGGCACTTTAAGTAAGCGGTCTGTAACGTAACAACTGAATAAGCAGCCGCATGGGATTTATTAAATCCGTAGTCAGCAAACTTATACATCAAATCAAACAGATCCGAAGATCTTTGTTTATCATGTCCTCGCTCTGTCGCCCCTTGCATGAAGCGTTCACGATGGCGATCCATTTCTTCTTTGATCTTCTTACCCATCGCACGACGAAGCATATCCGCTTCACCCAAGGAATACCCGGCAATACGTGAGGCGATCCCCATAACCTGCTCTTGGTAGACCATGATTCCGTAGGTCTCCGAAAGCACATCGCGCGTGTCTTCCAAAAGATATTCAACCGGGGCTTTGCCATGTTTACGATCAGTAAAGTCAGGGATGTTCGCCATCGGACCCGGACGATATAAAGACGTGATGGCAGTGATATCAGCAAAACTTGAGGGACGAATCTTACGAGTGGCATCAGTGATGCCCTCACCTTCGAACTGGAACACCCCTGCGGTATCCCCGCGTGACATCATCTCGAATGTGGCCATGTCGTTCATGGGAATTTGTTTTGTCGTTAAAGTCTTGCCACGGTTCTTTTTAATCAACTTCAACGCATGATTGATATGAGTCAAAGTTTTTAGCCCCAAGAAGTCGAACTTAATCAATCCGATCTTCTCAGCATGTTTCATGTCGTATTGAACAACCTGTTCCCCATCTGCGCCTTTATAAAGAGGCGCATGACGAACCAACTGCCCATCGGCAATAATCACCCCGGCCGCATGGATTCCGGCGTGACGAACCATCCCCTCAATCCGTTGTGCCAGATCCATCAAGGTGGCGACGGTGGGGTTCATCTCCATCATCTCGTTAATTCGTGGCTCCATCTCTAAAGCTTCTTTAAGAGAAATTCCTAACTTTTCGGGGATCAGTTTAGTCACCGCATCGACTTCAGGGAAGGTCATTCCTAAAACACGGCCGACGTCTTTGATCGCCGCGCGCGCCTGAAGTTTTCCGTAGGTGATGATTTGCGATACAGACTCTTGCCCGTATTTCTGGGTTACGTACTGAATCACTTCCTGACGACGGTCCTGACAGAAGTCGATATCAAAGTCCGGCATCGAGATACGTTCTGGATTCAAGAAACGTTCAAACAGAAGAAAGTTGGGAAGCGGATCCAAGTCCGTGATCTTTAAACAGTACGCGACAAGAGAACCCGCTCCGGAACCACGACCTGGCCCTACGGGAATATCATTGTTCTTCGCCCAGTTGATGAAGTCTTGAACGATCAGGAAGTAACCGTTAAAGCCCATGCGATCGATAATGCCGAGCTCATATTTCAAACGAGCATCGTATTCAGGCTTTTTTTCTTCAGGAACCGCTTCACCACGCGTAGCGGCCTCTTCATATCTTTCCATCAGTCCTTCACGGGACTTTGCTGCGATGTACTCGTTCAGAGTTTGACCACCTTCCGTCGGAAACGTCGGCAAGTGGTAAATAGGTTTTCCACTGTCATCTTTGATCTTGAACTTTACATCGCAACGCTCGGCAATCTGCAAAGTGTTGCTGATTGCTTCGGGAACATCCGCGAAGAGCTCAATCATTTGCTCGGGCTTCTTTAAGTAAAACTCATCCGTCCCCAAACGAAAGCGGGATTCATCACTGAGAGTTTTATTCGAACCAATACAGATCAAAACTTCCTGAGCCAACTGATCGTCTTGAGTCATGTAATGAACATCGTTGCTGGCTACAACTGGAACGCCGGTGATTTTAGAGGCCTCTAGCAAGAAGGGATTGATTTGATCCCACTCAGAGACCCCGGTTCGGCACATCTCCAGATACAGGCGATCATCAAAGATTTCTTTGAGCTGACGAATTTTCGCTAACGCGGCATCAGGACCTTCGCGCAAAAAAGCATCCGCGACTTCGCCCCGCAAGCCCCCGGTCAGGCAAATCAGATTTTCGTTGTACTTTTGAATGACCTCATAATCGATACGAGGTTTCCAATAGAAGCCTTCTTGATACCCGATGGTCGATAACTTACAAAGATTTTTATACCCATCCGTATTTTGCGCTAAGAACACCAAACGACGAGGTCCAACATTGACCTGATCGCGATCCTGTTTTTTTTCTAAACGAGATCCCGGCGCCACATACGCATCCAGACCCACCAAAGGCTTTACGCCGTTGTCCTTACAGGCAAAATAAAATTCGACAGCACCGAACATATTGCCGTTGTCAGTCAATGCCACGGCCGGCATCTGCAAAGCGGCCGCTTTTTTTGCAATAGCTTTTACCCGGCAAGCTGCTTCTAAAAGGGAATACTCAGAGTGAACGTGAAGATGTACAAAAGACATGATAATTTCATATCTTAGCCCCCTTTTTTATTCAATAAAAGGGGGAGCAAAGAGCCACTTCTCTCGCTGCGTTAAAGGGTTCTAAACTGAACGATGGGATGAATGGTGACTCCTGAGGGAATTATCGCTTGATTCAGATCTAATTGATCATTTTTTACTGGAATTTTGAGAATTTTTTCGCCTTTTCCCGCATCCAGAACGACTTTAAGAAGGACTCCGCTAATTTGACTGGGGTTCGTCGCCCCGTCGATATTCCAAAGGCGAACCTGATTGTCTTGGATTTCCACTTTGTCACTGTTGGGGGCTGTGGGGTCTTTTTCCAACTTAAACTCTAAAACACTCACTCCATATCCCGTTTCCACTTCCATATCGACCTGAATTTTTTGTTTTAAAGATTCATTCGCATATTTAAGCAACAAGGCCGCTTGTTTTCCGGGTGTAGGATCAACGAAGTCACGGTCTCGGGTGCTGTCTTGAGAGATGGCCCCGATATAACGAAACGCCAAGGTGGAGTTTGGGACCTCTAAAGAAAACGGCTGAGTCACCTTTTCGCGCCATGAAAAATCATTGAACGACATCAACAAACGTCCTGAAGGAATATCAAAAAGACGATAGCCCGTCATTTCCGCGCAACATCCTCCCAAGCCCGACACTAAAACAGGCTGAACTCCATGCACATTCAACTCTGTGGCTTGTTCAGACTTTCCCCAAAGAACATTTTCCAACCGTGGTCCCTTGCGCACACTCCAAGACACGCCTCCCGTGATGCCTTCGGCATCTAAATATTGCGTCACTGTTTTTGCGCTGCTGACTAAATAAAGTTCCTCGCCACCTGGTTCTGTGTAGTTGCGAAAGACCTCATAGTCTTGAGAGGTTTTGGTTATCGTGCGCGAGCCCTCGGTACTTTGAACAAGTTTGAAATTCGAGATCCCAGAACTTTCGTAAAGAAGCTGACTGGCCGAAGCCAATGCTGCCAGACAAGAAAGGACAATAATAAAAGTAATTGTTTTAGAGGTACGAGCGAGTATTTTTGTTTTCATTCGAAGAAAGCTACAAAAATGACTCACCCATGACGAGTTACAAAGGGATCATGACGGGGATCTAATCTACAGCTAGCAGTCCCCTAATGCACGATCTCATCTTTTAAAAAAACTCATGGTATGACGATGGATGGTATCCTAGGCGAAATAGACCCATCACCAAGCTGTGTGCCAGCCCCCCAGCACTGCAACTTCCCGTCGCTCTTCACAGCACAGGTGTGGTTTGCTCCAGCGCTGACGTTGGCATATCCACTGCCGATCAATACGGGGACGGAGCTATTGTTACCCGAGTTACTTCCCAACTCACCAGAACCATTATTTCCCCAGCAATACAGCTCTCCATCTGTTTTCACCGCACAGGTGTGGTTTGCTCCAGCACTGACATTGGCATATCCACTGCCGATCAATAAGGGGACAAAACTATTTGCCCCTGACTTTCCCAACTGACCATAGCCATTACTTCCCCAGCAATACAAGTCACCATCGGTTTTCACAGCACAGGTGTGGCTTCCTCCAGCGCTGACGTTGGCATATCCACTGCCAATCAATACGGGGACAGAGCTGCTTACCGTCGAGTTATTACCCAACCGACCAGAACCATTATTTCCCCAGCACCACAACTCACCATCGCTTTTCACCGAACAGGTGTGAGCCTCACCCGCATCGACACTTGCATACCCATTGCCGATCAAGATCGGGACAGAGCTGGTCGTCGTCGAATTATTGCCCAACTGACCAGAACCATTATTTCCCCAGCACCACAACTCACCATCGCTTTTCACCGCACAGGTGTGACTCCCACCAGCATTGACGTTTATATATCCATTGCCGACCAAGATAGGGGCAAGACTGTTGGTCCCCGAGTTACTATTACCCAACCTAGAGCCAGCTCCCCAACACAACAACTCACCATCGCTTTTCACCGCACAAGTATGACTTACACTAGCACTCACGGCGGCATAACCGCTGCCGATCGATACAGGAACAGAGCTGTTTGACATCGAATTATTTCCCAGTCGACCATAGTCATTACTTCCCCAGCAAAATAATACACCATCACTCTTTACAGCACAGGAGTGAGACTCTCCTGAACTGACACCTGCATATCCACTACCAATCGATACGGGTACACGGCTGTTTTTCGTCGAGTTATTGTTCAACTGGCCATAGACATCACGTCCCCAGCAATATAAATCTCCACCAGTCTTCATCGCACAGGAATGATCATTTCCCACACTCACGCTGGTATATCCACTACCAATCGATAGGGGGACAGAGCTACTAATCGTCGAATTATTTCCCAGTCGACCAGAGTCATTACTTCCCCAGCAATATAAGCCCCCCCCACTCTTCACGGCACAGGTATGAGAATCTCCTGCACTGATCCTGATATAACCACTACCGACTAACACAGGAACAGAGCTATTTACCACCGAGTTATTACCCAAGCGACCAGAACCATTGTTTCCCCAGCACCACAATTCGCCATCGCTCTTCACGGCACAGGTATGACTTGCGCCCGTGCTGACGCTGGCATATCCGCTCCCGATCGATACAGGGGTAGAACTATTTGTCGTCGAGCTATTACCTAACTGCCCAGAAGCATTATTTCCCCAGCACCACAATTCGCCATCGCTCTTCACGGCACAGGTATGACTTGCGCCTGTGCTGACGCTGGCATATCCGCTCCCGATTGATACAGGGGTAGAACTATTTGTCGCCGAGTTATTACCCAACTGACCATAACTATTAGATCCCCAGCACAACAACTCACCATCGGTTTGCAGCGCACAGGTGTGAGAATTTCCTGCGCTGACACTTTCATATCCACTGCCGATCAACGTGGGAACATATTTACTCATCGTCGAATTATTACCTAATTGACCAGAACCATTAGCCCCCCAACAATACAATTCACCATCGCTTTTCAACGCACAGGTGTGATTTGTTCCCGCACGAACGTTTGCAAATCCACTTCCTGCCAATACAGGCACAAAGCTGTCTGTGCTCGAGTTATTGCCCAACTGACCCCAGGCATTATTTCCCCAACACCACAACCCACCACCGTTCTTCACCGCACAGGTGTGATAACCTCCTGCGCTCATGGATATATATTCCGCATCCAAAGCATCGAGATCTCTGACCAAACGACGGGATAAAGATTGATTTATTCCCACCACTTTTTCCGAAGTTCCAATCAGTGCGACTTGAACAAACTTAGACCCCACTGTCGTCCCATCATTATACTGATATTCGATGCTTGCTGTTGTTTGTCCTGCAGGGATAAGCACTGAACCCTTCTGAATATTGTGATGAAGGGGATTCGTCGCCGTGCTTTGTGCTTCCACCAGATCATAGCTGATCTCAACATCCTTCGAGAAGACTTTGTTCAAGGATAACAAAAAAGATTGAGAACTTGTTCCTGAAGCATTTTTATCTACAACACTGACTAAGTCGGTGAAAGAGACCAATACCTGATTTGTCAGAATAGCTGGCGTGGAAACCGTCGAAGCCGCAGCCGTTCCACCCGTACCAATCGCCGTGCCAGCGGCAATTGATATCGCCAAACTTCCCACATTCGTACAGCCTGAAACCTTCACCTGCTTTGTCATGCCGGCACCCGTTACCGTCACCCCACCACAGTTTTCGGTATCTCCGTGCAGCACAACATTCGCAGCAGACAGCGTCACCGTCGTTGCTGCCGTGTAGGTCACAGACCAAGTAAAATTAGTCGCTGAGCCTCCTGAAAGTGGGGATGGGGCACCGATTGTAATCGTCGGCGGCGGATTACTTACAGTAGCAGTACTGGAAGAACTAGAGGCAAAAAGATTTCCCGCTGTATCCTTTGCTGTTCCCGCATCAACATCAAGAGCGACTGTTCCACTTCCCGTACAACCACTCACCGTGACAGCTCTTGTGCTCGCCGTCGGGCTTGTCACTGTTTTATTAGAGCAAACTACATTTCCCGTTGCTACGAGATCAATATCTGCATTTGTCAAAGTGATTACATCATAGTCCGAATAGGTCAGCGTCCATACAAAGTTGGTTGCGGCATTACCACTGGCGGGACTGGGATTCGAGATACTAAGAGATCCCGGAGTTCTATCAATCACGATACTCAAAGTATTCGATGCAGCGTTGGTGTTACCGACTGGACTTTGAGTTACTGCCGCCGGCAAACTGACTTCCACTGTGCCCTCTGAAGTCGGAGTCAAATTGAACGTATAAGAACTGCCACTCCCTGTCAGATCTGATATCGTACCGTTCGTAACAATGAAGTCACTTGCATTGATCCCATTCACCGCTTTGTCAAAATGAACCGCAACTGGTATCACCGTCACATTACTGGGGCTAGTCACCAGACTGCTTAAGGTCGGAATCGGATTGTGATTGTCATAAGTAATTTCAAGAATATTAGAAGCTGAATTTCCATTGCCAGCGACATCCGAGGCTCTATCAATAGGTAACTGCAACTGGACCAATCCGGAAATCAAAGACGTCAACGTCAATTGATAAATAGAACCACTTCCATTCACCGTTAAAAGAACCGCTCCCGTAACGACAAAGTCAGCAGGCACCAAGCCGACCACATCTTCACTGAATGTTACTGTCACTGAGATCGAACTATTATTGGTCGGATTGGACTCTAATGAACTCAAAACAACAGAGGGTCGGGTTCCATCGTAAACGAACGTCAACGGGCCGGAGACGGTACTACTCATATTCCCAGCTAGGTCGCGTGCGATATTATTCGCAATATCCACCGTCACAGGCCCTTGCGCTTGAGGCTGAATATAAAGTCTGTAAGAAGTTCCACTTCCGGATAAGGAAGTGACTACGCCGTTGTCAACACTGACGTCCGATTCAGAAAAACCCGTGACCGGCTCGCTAAAATCAACGTCAACCGGAATCGATGATAGATTTGTTTCTCCGGACACATCACTTCTCAATTTAAGGTCAGGAGGCTGAGTGTCTTTGAGAACTTCAAATTCAAAATTAGCTCCCGTCGTGGGATTGATATAATCAGTCACTATTTTTATTTGTCCATCCGGCTTAGAGCTAAAGTCAAACTCGACACTCCAGTTTCGATCGGCCCCGCAAGAAACTGTCTTTACTGGAGCAGGTTCCGTAATCTCAAAAGAAGTCATTCCCCCAGCACACTTGCCCGTGAAAACCACAGAGGTCTTATTTCCAAGATTTATCGTGGGTGCACCGGTGATTTCAAAGACATCGCTGCCAATCAGGCTTTCAATTCTGGAGGACATTCCACAACCGCTTAGACTCAAGCCAATCACCGCTGCGAACAACAACTTCAAAAACGCTTGCATTGAATTCCGTGTGTTACGCCCGAGACTCATAAACTCCCTCAAAGACATTTTTTCAGTTCTTATTATTCAATCGACATCTTCAAGATACCGAGACCTACTCTCTTTATCGGTCCTTAACTGATGACTCAGGAGGTTGTTTAAAAAATCTTCGATCCCAAATGGCAACTTGGGAGCACTCAATCTATAAAAAAAAGCCTATCTTTTTTTGATAGGCCTTTTTTAATTTCACAGATATTAAACTATCATACTAAGGACAATTGTATTGAACTGATTCCCAGGCCCCCGTAGCTCCGCAGATCGCCGAAACCGTTCCACCGTTTGTTCCTGCGCCCGTCACTAGACCAGATGAAGCCAGAGCTTGTGACCACGACATTGTACACGTCCTTCCTGAAACGGTGCTTGAGGGAACCTCTGCAGCTCCGCCGGGACAAACTGCCACGTTACCTGGAGCGGGACAGGAGTAACCGAAATTCCACTGGCCACTAGTTTGGCAAGTTGCATTCCCAGTCCCTCCGTTGGTTCCTGTAACCACGACGGAATTTCCAGCCGTTGCTTGCGCCCAACTAAACGAGCAGAACTGTGTTTGCCCCAGACTGTTTGCCGGAGAAGAGACCACTGTGGATCCTCCCGAACACGTCACCGTGGATCCCGGAGCAGGACAGTTATAGTTATAACTCCATTCTCCATTCCCTTGACATGTCGCACTTCCGTTTCCGCCATTAGTTCCATTGATCGGCACTGTCGAATAGGCATTCGTTTGTCCCCAACTAAATGTGCAGGACTGAGTTTGCCCCAAGCTATTTGCTGGTGAAGTAATCTGGATAGATCCCCCTGCACAAGTCGCTACGCCCCCCGGAGCTGGACATTTATAGGTATAACTCCATTCTCCGTTCGCTTGACAGACTGCACTTCCGGTTCCGCCATTTGTTCCGACGATAGGAGCTGTTTTACCTGCAATGGCTTGTTCCCAACTAAAAGAACAAGATTGTGTTCGCCCAACACTATTCGCTGGAGAAGCGATCTCCATCACGCCTCCCGGGCAAGTGACCACGTTCTCAACGGGAGGACAGGAGTAGCTGTAATTCCACTCACCATTTTCCTGACAAGTCCCACTGCCGGTACCACCGTCAGTTCCCTTCAAGATTTTTGTCTCACCAGCGACGGCTTGCTCCCAAGTAAAATAGCAAGTCCGTCTTCGTCCATTACTGTCCGTCGGAGAACTCACCGAGGTCTGCCCGCCCGAACAAACAACATCTGTTTTTTTACAAATTCCGTTCTGAACACTCTGCCCCTTTGGACAAGCGCAAAGTCCCGTCTGTTGGTTCAGGACTTCTCCTGTATTGAGACAGCCGCATTTTGAATAATCATAGGAATTCCAATTTGAAGCGCTCCAACCGTTGCTATTGCAAGTAACACCGCGATTTCGAGTCGCAACACCGCTACCTGAAGGACACAATTCAGCTTCGGATTCTGCAGGTTTCGTTGTGGGACTGCAGGTCGTCACCGCACAAGTGCCTCCAACCAAAGATTTCCCATTGGGGCATTCACAAAATCCAGTTTCGGCATTGATGACTCTGCCCATGGAGCAGCTACAACCAGAGAAATCTATTCTTGACCACGGGGTTGCTAACCAACCTGACTCAGAACATGAAACCTGACGTTGTCGAAATGCCGAACCTGTGGCACCACTCGGACAAAAAAAGGACTGCTTTATTTCAGGTCGCAAAACATCAGAACAGGTTCCTCCTGAGCTGCTGCTGAAGTTATCAAACCCAGCCTGAGCATCAGAAGCTTGAAATGAAGACGGCGAACAGTTTTGAAAGACGGTCATCATTCCTAATGAGACAAATAAGAATACAGAAAATCGAATCACGGCTTTTCTGCGAATAAATCTAGACAACAACTTCATACACTTCACTCCCCCGAGAAAGTATTAATTCTGAAACTCCAAATACTAAGAATAGTTGAGTTGAAAAAATCCTTTTTTAAAACAAACAACTTGGTCCGACATAAGAAAGAACGATGGCGCCTGCGTTTCCGCCGCCCATATAAGTTCCGCCCAATCCCGCCAATCCTGGAAGAATGGGCAGAGTTTGAGTTAGCCAGTTGACGGCCCCTTTTCCTCCGGGGCCTGCTGCCCCGTCTTGACCGTCATTTGCAGAAACCACACCCCAGCTCGCCGTACCGCCTCCATTGCCGCCGCTACCGCATCCGCCGCCGCCGCCGCCCTTAGAGTTGGAACCATTATCGCCCCCATAACTTGCAGTACAAGATCCTTTCGACCTACCTGAACCACCACTGCCAGCACCGCCAACGGCAGGAAAAGCCACTCCTCCAGCCGCCACAACAAGATTACTTCCTCCGACGGTGATTGTACTTGCGCCGCCATTACCCCCGCCAACACCAGCCGCAGTATTTGGCCCCGTGCCACCACCGCCGCCGCCAACGTAAAAACCATACTCTTTACTGCCATCAACAGTGAATGAACCCGCAACAATAGCGCCAGTCACTCCCGGATAACTCGGGTGTCCCCCACTTCCCCCACCCACCATCGAATAAGTTATTTGAACTCCATGAAGAGCCACCGCAGCCGCTGCGGGAATGACTTTCTGAGTACCTATCACACTCACGCAGTTAAAGCCTCCTGATGGAGTCGAACCACCGCCGCCGGAATTAGAAATAGTGACCTTCCTCCAGGTCGGGGCCGCGATAGACATAGAAATGTCTCCGAATAAGAACAGCGGAATCATCAAAACTTTAAACATAACTTTCTTTTTATTCGTTACCACAAACATACAATCCCCCCGTTGAATCAAGTGTCATTGCTCCCACTCCGATCGCAGCACAAGAAGTGCCCGCAATGACTGATGTCGCTTCATCACAAACCAACAAATCACCATCGCTACTTTTCGCCATAACTCCAACCGTAGAACAAGAGTCCCCGATGCTAGCGACAGTTCGTAAAGAATTCTGCAAACCGTCCCCCAAAACGTGCCCGCCGATGCGAAGCTCTGTCGCATTGGCCGTGCCGTTGATATCAAGCAGATATGACGGGGCTTTACCAATCCCCAGCTTACCGTCATTCTGTAAAATCATTTTTTCAGTATCATTCGTAATAAACGAAAGGTTGTGATTGGACTTCGTTCCAAAAACCGCCGTACCTCCGACGGAGTTACCACCTAGTGAAAACATTGAATAGTCATGAGGGTTGTAGCATCCATAGACACCGCTGGAATCAAAGCCTAAAATTTGTCCTTGAGCGCAGGTCACAGAAGTCATAGTGCCAGCGCCGTTAACCCCTAAAATACGATTTGCTGTTAACCCGGTGACTAAAGAGGAATTCAATGAGTTCAACGAAGCCAATCCGCCCAGCGGGGGTTTATTGCTAAGACTGCTGTAGTCTCCACTTGTCGCAACTCCGGCCAATCCTGTCACTTTCGTTGCAGGAATAGATATATCCTGACACGAAAACTGATCCGTCAACGAGGACCAGGCCATGGTTTGAGATTGCGTACAACCCACAAGATTAAACACCGAACCCCCGGTACTATTCTTAAGCTCAGATAGTTTTACATAATGAGGCAACCAACCGCTGCCATCCACATACTTTAAAAACTTTTGATCATCCCCCGCTACCGCCGTCGCGACCTGAACCCCATTGATTCTTGCAACAGCAGGATTGGGATAGGTGCCAGACAAATCTCCGTTAGCTGCCCCGGATGGGGCGCGACTGTCTGTCAATCTTGTATCATTGCCCTTAACCACCTCTGCCACAGAGGCATTCCCACTCGAGGCAACATTTAAGGTCGCGGATGTTCCAAGACCACTGATATCCGTATTCGCTAAAGTCACGGCGCCGGTCTTACCCGCAACACTTGTTACTGACGCTGAGGGTATCGTCGCCCAGGATAAGTTACCAGACGCATCCGTCCGCAAAAACTCATTGGCAGCACCGGCGGTCTTTGGCCAGTTCAAGGTGTAACCAGTTCCTCCGTTGGGAAGTTTAAAGGTTAAATATTCACTCGTGCCATCATAAATTCTTAAATTAGTACCCGTGACATTCGCAGAACTCACATCACGGGAAATTGTTCCGGAAGTAATCTGTGCGGCACTCAAATTCGGAATGTCCGAAGCCAAAAGACTTAATTGAGAGCTTGGAACCTTCCCTGAACTATTTAAACTTGCTAAGCCGTTCAAGTTCCCTTTTTGCGCGAGGATTCTTGCATCGGCAGCATTATCAAAGTCAGAAATGTCTGCCGCCTGCAAGGTCACGACGCCTGTCTTACCAGCAACGCTGGCGACCCCGCCAGCAACCGCAGACCACACCCCATCATCGCGTAAAAACTTAGAGCCATTAGGAGTACCACTAGTAGAAAGCGTTGCAAGAGGGCCCAAACCTAAATTTGCCCGGGCATCACTCGCCGTCGTCGCTCCTGTTCCGCCATTAGCAAGACCCACGATCCCCGTGACATTCGCAGCAATGGTGGCGGAGGCGGCTGTCCCCGTGATATTAACACCTAACGTATTTCCCGCATTATTAGAGGCATTTAGAATGCCATCTAATTTGGTGAATCTTTCAAAGACACTTTCGACATTTTCCTGGGTTACATTCTTATTATCATTAGTATTTACAAAGTCATTTTGACTTTTCCCATTCAAAGTCTCGGAGTTTACGGCAAAAGCCACCGCACGAATATTGAAGTCCGCCGTGACCTTTTCTGGCCCCCGAGAATTTCTAGGAATATAGACACTTAAACGAAGTTTTCTTCCGTGATGACCTTGTGGGTTGTAAGTACAGTTAAATCCGTTGATCACTTTTGAATTATCCATCACTTGGGCTAACGGCAAAATCGGATTAGGATTGCTATCACTCGGAACCGAGATCGTAGATGAAGATCCCCCGACAACAAGATTCATATATCCATTAGAAATATTGACTCCTGAATGCTCTTCTTCACGAAGAACACAGTTATTAACGGGATCCAATATTTGCAGCGTCACGGTCAATCCCGAAGCGGTCGGATAGTGTCCCTCAGGATCCTGTAGAACAGCCTGAAAACTGATTCCTTTGTGTTGTGCAAACACCTGCGACGCTAAAGATAAGCTCGAAATAAACAGACCCAACAACACAAAGTTTTTTTGCTTACTCATAAAATACGCCCTCGATTTTCCAGCCATTTGTAGTTGTGTTTTTTTCTGTGATTTCACCAAAAACTGCTTTCACTCGATATCCCTGTGCCGTTGTCACCACCTCGCCGGGAATAAAATCAGGTTCTTTTCTGTTCAGATTCTCAATCGTCGAAATCAACTCTTCCTGCTTAAGAAGAGTCGCGTCCAAAGAACAAGCGGATAGAAAGCTCGATACCACCAGCAGTGTGAACATATTTGTTTTAGATATCTTTTTATTCACTCAACACCTCAGAACACTTCACCTGCACTAAGGACTCAAGCCCTTTGAACTTCAAAGTTATCGGATACTCTTTGGTCAACATTTACAAATCAGAGTATGATTATGCTCCCAAGCTCACAGTTGCGGGAGCACACTGAAGCTCAACTCTACAAATGAGATTAGAAAATTAAACCGCTCCCAATGGGATCACGCGGGAGCGGTTGCGCATTTTAATTACTCAACAGAATCCAACACGTTAGGGAACAATATCAGAAATTCACGCCTCTCAATTCGACACTCCAGTTCCCTCAAGAAATTCCAGTTAAAGACCGTTCTATATAAAAGGCCAGAACCAACGGTCTCGTTAATTTGAAGGCAGGTTATATATGCAGACAGAAAAAGTGCTCTTGACCTTATCTCAGCCAATTAAAAACTCGGCGGGATTTTCTTTGATTCAAGCATTAATGGGAGTTGGTGTTACGGCCATCATGGCGATGGTAGCCGCACAGACCATGAGTTCCCTTCATCAAAACTCAAGAAGCATTGCCTCGAAATCTATTTCAAATTCGGCCAATCAAAGCCTCCAAGTGTATCTGGCCTATGAACACATTTGTACTCAGTCCTTACAGCCGACAACCATCAAATCAAATGCAGAAGTACCTTTAAATTTTAATGTCCCAGGTTTGGGCATCTTCAAGGCCGGTCAGAAAAACAAGACTCTCGATATCGATATTCAAAGTATTTCAGTCAATGATCTTATTGTCAGCGAGACAAATCCCCTGGGAATGAAGATCTATCTGGGAACCCTTAAATCATCCTATAGTCGACAAAATGGAAAACAGATCTCTCATTTTAAAGAAAGTCCCGTCGGAACCCTGAGCCTAATGACAACATCTGAGGGCCGTGTCATCAAGTGCTCACTGGGCAAGCTTGTATTCAACTCCGTTCCACAAAACACCCTCACTCCCCCAACACAGGCAGTGGTGCAACCTCCAGCCTCAGGGACATCAGGGTCTTCAAACCCCTCAACACCATCAACACCCTCAGAAACAGCTGCCGCACAGCCAACAGCATACCCTCCCCCCGTGGCAAGCACTCCAGCTTCCGCACCCAGAGTCTGTACTTCAATTGAACAGTGTGCCGTCTACGACTTCTTTCTTCGCAACGGCAGCCCAAATCCCTATGGGCAAGCGGATGAGTGGATGGCCGGAACCGCCGCATGGACAAGCATCGCGAAGTCTTATGTGGACTCAATGAGCACTCTTGGAAAGTTAAATTTCCTGGCATCCGTAAATCAAGCCGGCTTGGTTCAAACCGGAGTTCATGGATATGGCGGACAAACCCAAAAACCAGATACAATCGACCAATGGGTTGTCGAAGCCGTTACCTTGGATCCTTCCGGCAGAACGATGCTGACAACCAGCGAAGGTCTTAACACTCTAAAGACCATGTTTGATGCGGGTTCTGAAACCTCTTCAAACACGCAGACGATCTTAAGATCTGCATTAACAAAAAGTCCCGATTTAACTCTGAATTCGGCTCTTGGAATTGGTGCTTGGGTCGATGCTCTCGGCTTTGCTAATGCAACGGAGATGGCGAAGAACATGCCGGCAGCAGCCGTTAATGCCGCCCTCAACCCTAGCGCGGGTAAAGATCCCGTCGCCCTAAAAGCAGTTGTTGAATACATCAATGCGAACCCTGCTGAAGCAGTGAAAATTGCTAACGGCACCGGTATTTGGGCTAAAAACGTTCAAGGAAATGTTTCGACCGTTATTAGCTACATAACCACGACCTTAGCTGCAACAGGAAACAACGACCTTGCGATCAGCATCGCTAAAGCGACAGATCAATGGGCTGGCATTGTCGGCTCTGATGCGGTCGGCAAAAACGTACAGCAACATACATCAGCAACCTACGCTGTTGCTGATGGAACCGCTACCTGGAATAGTGCCGCAGGCAGCGCCGCAGTCACTGATGCAATAAAATCAAACACGGCCGGCGCCCTCAATGTGGCCTATGGAACTTCCATCGTAACTTCCGTTGTTGGAAAAGAGGCGGTCATCGACAATATTAAGAGCAACGCGGGAACATCAGCTCAGGTCGCCGCCGGAGTCGGCACTGCCGCACAGATCTTCGGTGAAGACGCCGTTAAAAGCGCTATCGCCGCCGACCCTGCGGCCGCAGCAAGAGGAGCCTCGCTTATCAATCAAGCCAAAGAGGCTGGGTATACGGATGCGCAAATTAAATCATATATTGATGCAAATCCCGATTGGTATAAATAAGAATCTATTTTTGATGACTCACAAGACTGAATCAAGAATCTGCGCCATCATGGCGCAGATTCGCTTTTAACCCAAACGTTGAGGGCGCGACAGATATCTCGAGAATTTTTTCCATGCTCCCACTTTGATCAATTGGGAGCGCAAATGAAGCAATAATCACACTGACAAATGACATTTCCACATGGAGCCGCTATACAAAGCACCCATGAGTCACGAAATTCTAAAGAAAATAATTTCTGAAAAGAAGCAGCTCAACCCGCGTCTTTCTTTGCGCTCGATCGCTGCAAAAATGGATATTCCATCTGGGCGCCTATCGGAAATTCTCAACGGAAAAAGGTCTCTCTCTGACTACTACCTGGATAAGATTTGCTCCGCCCTAAAACTTCCTCCACAAACCGTAGCACTTCTAAGAAAAAACAACGGCAGCAGCAATCAGAAGATAAAAAAGAATAGCTATGGAAGCTTTCTTACGGACAATCAAATTGAAGGTCTTACGGATTGGAAGCCATATGCTTTTATGAGCTTCCTACAGACTACCGCTTATTTATCCATAGCCAAAGACCACCCTACAAAAGCTTTACAAGTGGAACACTTGGCAAAGAAAATGAACTTCTCATCTAATGAAATTTCATCACTTATATCTTTGCTGCTAGCGCATAATTTGATCCACTGGGTTTCGGATCGTTGGCTCCCAACTTATGAAAATGCCACGACAGGATATGATATTCCCAATGAATTCATCCAAAACTCTCATGTTCGAGATCTCGATCTTGCAAAAAAGCGACTTCCATCCGTCAATTTATCTCGCAGGGACTTTAGCAGCATAACTATTGCAATTGACCCAAAAGACATGACCAAGGCAAAAAAGATGATTCGTAACTTCCGCCGAGAGTTCGCCGAGACTCTAGAAAAAGGATCCAAAAAGGAAGTCTATCAAATTTCGATTCAATTCTTCCCCATCTTTGAAAAAGGTGACTAAATGAAGTCTCTCCTTACTCTTATCTTTCTTTCTACAATGAGTGCATATGCATCCCCATCTCCTTCCGGATATGAGCGTGGCAACGGAGGATTTCAGATTCTTTGCCAACCACAGAGCTCCCTTGGAAAAGGTGTATATAGCCTTGATCGAATTGAAGGAGAGAAACTCTACCAATTAAAACCTGATCCGCGTCTGCACTTCTATGAGGATGAAAATGAAATCGTCCTTAACGTGTTACAAAAGTTAGAGCAGATTAATCCAACAAGAGCCCAACTTTTCAGACGTTGGTTCTACGAACTTCTTTCACATCGAGAATTCGTCGAGGGTCTATACATTCAGCCAGTTAACGATGGGAATGTAGTTATTCTTCCCCTTGGTTGTGAACTAAGACAAGCCGCCGTGTTTATAGCAAACTCAGATCAAACACAAATTCGCTTTATCTTTGACAAATCGTTATGGGATGATTCTTCTCCATTAGATCGAGCATTCCTTTTAATACACGAACTTCTATTCCGCGAATCTCGACTGCCTGAAAATAATCATCTCAATTCAATGGCCTCTCGCTACCTCAATAGCTGGCTATTTTCCAATATCGAGACGATGAATCAAGATCAGTGGCTTGGAAAGCTCACTGAAGCCAACTTCAAAAATGCGGATTATAATGGCGTACCCATAATTCTTACTTACAAGAAACGCTTTGGCGACTTCGCAAACACGCCGATTCTTAGATTTCCCAATTCCCGTGGTATACGAAAAGCGATTCTGGCGCCCACATTTACAATTAAAATATCCAGCAATGAAGTCTTCAGCAGAAGTTGCCCTAACCCAATTCCAAAACTAGGGTTCACAGATTGGGTTGAGTTCTACCCCACCGGCCGTATAAAGCAGCTTGTTTTTTCTGAGCCCAGCACTTACGCGCCAGACTGTATTCTATATAACAGAAATAACAGCTTAGAATTTGACGAACTTGGAAACCTAAAAAAGGCTTCTTTTATTAATGTTAAATTATTCTTCGATTTCAAAGAATAATTTAAAATAGCTATCTGTTACGAATTGGGAGAATACTTACGGATACACAATATCTTTCTTTATTTTCCTCGTCCCGAAGGGTGCGATTCAGATCTCTTTCAAACTTCGAAAGAATCTTGCGCAATCTTGATTTTATTTTTCCATCGAAAGATGAAGTGACCCCCTCATAATCGCCCATAAATTCAATGGTTGGATTGTCAAATTGGTCTGTCCCACCATATAAATCACTTACACTTGATGATCCGGCGACGGCCATTCGAAGTTGATCTTCTTCATTTTTTTCCAACACCAAGGATTTCGCAATTTTTTCGAAATAGTATTTCGTCAAAGTTCTTTTTCCACTGAGCAGTTCTGAGAGCCTACCGGATGCGATTCCCATTCTCGCAGCCAGCTGCCGAAGCGACATTCTTGGATTGTCTCTTTTGCGCTTCCAAATTATAGATCTAAGGATCTCCTTAACTTGATCATTCCTCATATTCAATACTCCCAATTATCTAAATATTTCCATCTCTTACATCATTTCTTTGCAGTGCCACAATCCGCAACAGAAAAACATCTACGCTCGGGATGGAACTCATTAGATCAGAATATTTCCGCTCCCAGATTGCCAAGTGGGAGCAGTAGTTTTTCAACTGTTCTTAAAATTATTTTGAAATGAATTATCGATTCAATAGGGAATTAAATAGTGTCGATAAGTATTAACTCAACTGTTGAAAGAGGGATCGTAGATGTTTAGAAACAAACGGAATCTCAACCAAACTCCAAGGTTTCTTCTACTCATACTTATCCTTTTGCCATTTCAAAACTGTAGCTCTGGTGGATTTGAATCCATCCAAACGACTGACAACATATCACAATCCTCACTGGAGGATGATGTTGCAACTGGTTCTTATTTAGACTCGACGATCGACACTTCGGCGCCGTCGGTGACTGTAGATGAAATTACATCTCCCAACATATGTGGCGAATCCTACACCTCTTTATCTAATTCATGCGTACCGACTCATGAGCTCGTTAATTCTTACGCGAGTTTTTTTGATCACTGTTGGCACCAAGGTGCTCTCAGTTGCCCAATCCTTGAATCCAATGGCTACATTGGCATCCCAAATATTCATTACGGAAGCTCTTCGACTGAGTTTAAATTTCCAATTCAATACACTGGTGTATCGCAGATCACCCTTCACAGCTCGCAAGTTACACTGCTTGGTGCTGGCGCTGTTGGTTGTCAGAAATTCATTTCAGGAGATGGACTTAGCGCCAGAACAATCACCCTTACGGGGTGCTCAGGCAACGGACCTCTCAGTCTATCCATTAAGTCAGGAAGCGCGATCTCAACCAAAGGAGAACCACTTCCTGATATCCCCGCTTCAACATCGGTTATTGTTGGGAACAATCTACCAGAGAACTCCTACTTGAAGGCATCAGATCTTGAATATAAGGGACAAGGTGGAAATATAAAATTCGACCTTTTTTATCCGCCAAACTATGCCTCGATAAAAAATATTCCCGTGATAATTTGGCTACATGGTGGCGCGTGGAGCGGCGGAGATAAGAAGGATGAAGAAGCGACGGCGATAAAAATAGCAAACCTAGGCTTCTTTGTTATTAACGCAAATTATAATTTGAGCCCCTCAACATCTGCGACATACCCTCAAGTTACACTACCAGCGAAAATATATTTAGCTGGACCTGACGACATCAATGATCTTGTGAAATACGTCAAATCAGCGATCGGTCAATTCAATGGGGACCCAAATAATATTTCAATCGGAGGCAGTTCTGCGGGAGGACATTTAGCCTTAGTCCAAGCATCCAGAGAGGACAACCTCAATCAGTTTCACTGTGTCATTAGTGGCGCCGGCCCGACCGATCTCATCTCAGGAGAGAGAAACTCGAGCTATCCGGTATCTCAATACTTAATACAATCGGTTTTTGGGAATAATAGCGCCGACTTGATAAAATACTCACCGACACATCAGTTTGCTACAGTTAAAGCTAAGAAGATATTGCTAGCCCACCAAGTTCAGGACAACTTAGTGCCGATAGATCAAGCTTTAAGATTTGCGACGAAAATGAAAACACATCGTCCAGATATCCCAATTACTCGCTTCTTCCTCAACTCACAAAACATCCATCCTGTCATAAACCCCTCACCCAACCAAATCACTCATTTGGCTAATGAGGCGATGATCAATGGCGTCCTGGCATATATTCATCAGGAGTGCCGTTAGCCATCACCAGCTACTGCTCGTCATCCAATATTATTTCATCAACATGAAATAGGGCCCATAAAAAAAGCACAAAAAAACGCTACCTTCTCGAAAGAGAGGGAGCACATTGTAGTACAGTACTTCACTAAATTCTTTCTTTTGCTTTAGAATTTCTGAAAATAGAAGAATGAGTAATGAAGAAAACGTACTAAAAGTAGATGTTGTTAAAATCACAAAACGGAATTCACCCTCAAAACCTGATCAAGAGAATGATCGAGAGTTTATTCGCCAACTCTTAGAGAACATCATCAAAGAACTTGTCAGTTATCCCGAGGATATCAAAGTGCAGTTTTCCTGCGGGGAAAGAACAACTGTGTTTCAGGTTGAATGCAGCCAGCGAAATTTAGGTCAACTCATTGGAACAAAAGGTAAAACCATCCAAGGTCTTCGAACTATTTTTCAAGGAGTCACAGCGAGAAAGGGTTTTCGTTCTATCATAGAAATCCCCTACTTCGAAAACAAGGCCACATGAAGACTCGGGAACTTTAAAAACCTACTCCCACTCAATCGTCCCCGGCGGCTTACTGGTGATATCATACACCACACGATTGACACCCTTCACTTTGTTAGTGATGAGGTTTGAAACCTCGCGCAAGAACTGGAACTCAAACGGATACCAATCCGCTGTCATCCCGTCACTGGAGGTCACCGCGCGAAGAGCCAGAACATGATCGTAGGTTCTAGAGTCCCCTTGAACTCCGACTGTTTTTACCGGCAACAGCACACAAAAGGCCTGCCAGATTTTTTCATACAATCCTCGGCGACGAAGTTCTGAAATAAACACTTCATCGCACTCTTTCAAGATGCGCAGTTTTTCTTTGGTGATTTCACCTAACACGCGAATAGCCAGACCAGGCCCCGGGAACGGATGACGCCACAGCATCTCGTGCGGCAGTCCCAGCTCTGCCCCTAATGCGCGAACCTCATCTTTAAAAAGTTCTCGCACAGGCTCAACCAAGCCTAACTTCATTTTCTCAGGCAATCCGCCGACGTTATGATGGGATTTAATGGTCACACTGCCTCCGACGGAAGAAACACTCTCGATCACATCCGGATACAAAGTCCCTTGCGCCAACCACTTGATCGGCAATTTGTGGTCATAACTTTTATCAAAGACTTCAATAAAAACTCGTCCAATAATTTTACGCTTTTCTTCGGGATCGGACTTGCCCGCCAGTGCCGATAAAAACTCTTCAGAGGCATCCACACCACGAACGTTCAATCCAATTTTACGATAGCTCTCTAGGACCGTTTCAAACTCATTCTTGCGAAGAAGACCATTGTCGACAAAAACACAATGAACTCGCTCAGCCCCCAAAGCTTTCGTCAAAAGAGTGGCCACCACTGTTGAATCAACACCACCACTAAGACCCACCAGAACGTGATCTGAAGATCCCACTTTTTGCTGAACTTCTTTAATCAGCATATCCTTAATGTGTGGCGCATCCCAATCTGCAACGGCCCCACACATTTCTTCGGCATAATACTTTAACAAATCATTTCCATGATCCGTGTGTGCCACCTCAGGATGAAACTGCAACGCCAAAACACCGGGGCCTTGCATTGCCGCTGGATGATTTCCATCAGAGTTCGCAATCACCTGAAAACCATCCGGCACCTTTTCAACGACATCCCCATGACTCATCCACACTTTTTGTTTTTGCGGAACACCCTTTACGACCGAAGTCCATGTTACATAATTTAAGCCGTACTCACGATGTTCTGCTTTCACAACCTTTCCACCCAACTGATGAGTCAAAAGTTGCATCCCATAACACACTCCCAATAAAGGTTTTATGTTACGAAGCTCTTGAATGTTTCTTTGTGGGGATCCCTCTTCATAAACAGAATTTGGCCCGCCACTTAAAATAATCCCATAAGGATTTTTTTTAATAATCTCTTCCGTAGGATATTGATAAGAATGAATCTCTGAATAAAAACCCAACTCTCGCAAACGACGGGCAATCAATTGAGTGAATTGCGAACCAAAATCTAAAATAATAAATCCGCGCATACCTTAAGACTCCATACGATAGTTTGGAGCTTCTTTGGTGATGCTGACATCGTGAACATGAGACTCACGAAGACCCATGGCGGTGATTTGCACAAACTTCGCTTTCACTTGCAGATCATCAATATTGCGCGCGCCCAGATAACCCATGCCGGATTTTAAACCGCCGACCAACTGATGAATGATTCCAGAGGCGGCCCCTTTGTAGGCCACCTTTCCTTCAATCCCCTCAGGAACAAGTTTTTCGTTTTCTTCGACATCCATTTGACCATAGCGGTCTTTAGAACCTCTCGACATGGCTCCAATACTACCCATACCACGATAAACTTTATACGTTCGACCTTGGAATAAAATCGTTTCCCCTGGAGACTCTTCTGCTCCCGCAAGAAGATTTCCAATCATGACAGAGTTAGCACCCAAAGCCAGAGCTTTGGTGATGTCGCCGGAATACTTAACTCCTCCATCGGCGACGATAGTCTTACCCCGAGCCTTGGCGGCTTTTGCGCACTCAACAATGGCGGAAATCTGCGGCATTCCCACGCCCGCAACAACGCGAGTGGTGCAAATACTTCCGGGACCGACCCCCACTTTGATCACCTCAGCACCCGCATCAAGAAGCGCATTGGTACCATCGGCTGTGACCACATTGCCACCCACCACGATTACATCTTTGTGTTTCTGCGAGATATACTTAACCATCTCTATCACGTTTTTAGAGTGCCCATGAGCCGTATCCACACACAGCACATCGACCCCCGCAACCACTAAAGCCTCCGCGCGATCTCGCGAATCCGCTCCCACTCCAAGAGCCGCCCCAACAAACAGACGACCATGTTCGTCTTTGGTGGCTTGAGGATAGTTTTTCGCCTTCTCAATGTCCTTGATCGTAATCAGACCTTTGAGTTTCCCCTTGTCGTCCACGACAGGCAGCTTTTCAATGCGATGTTTTTGCAAAATCTTTTTTGCTTCTTCAAGAGTGGTCCCCATCTTCGCAGTTACAAGATTTTCTTTGGTCATCAAGTTGCGAATAGGTTGATCAAAGTTTTCTTCAAAACGTAGATCGCGATTCGTTAAAATGCCAATCAAAGTCCCATCCACTGTGATCGGCACACCGCTGATTGAAAACTTCTCCATCAGATTGACCGCTTCTTGCACCAGGTGATCAGGGCCTAAAGTGATCGGATCGAGAATCATTCCGGCTTCGTATTTTTTAACTTTTTCAACTTCCAAAGCCTGCTTATCGATGTCGAGATTCTTATGAATGATCCCAAGGCCCCCGTTTTGCGCCATCACACGAGCCACTCGATTTTCAGTCACCGTGTCCATGGCTGCAGAGATAATGGGAGTATTTAAATATTTTCCTCGGGCAAATAGCGAGCGAGGAACCACTTCGGTGGGAGTAATCTCGGAATATTGAGGAATTAAAAGAATGTCATCAAACGTTAAGGCATAAGGGACTTCGCGTTCCATAAACTCACTCCTGGCAGGGTTTCCTCATTCTCAGATGAAACCCTGCAGAGTTCAATAGAAGTCTGTTATTTAATACCAAGTTTTATAGAGCAAATAGTTATCAGCGGATTTTTCTAAAGCCTCAACTTCTTCATCCGTCAGAGGTCTTTTAACCTTGGCAGGACGCCCAACAACCAGACTGCGCGGAGGAATCTGTGTTCCCTCCGTCACCAGAGAGCCCGCTCCAATTAAACAGTGCTCCCCAATCTTGACCCCATCCATCACGATAGAGCCCATTCCGACCAGCGTCCCTCGACCAATTTCACAACCATGAAGCATGACCAAATGCCCAATAGTCACGCGATCATGGAGCGTCGTTCCCCATTTACCATAGGTCCCATGAATGACCGAGCCATCTTGAACATTGACCTCTTTCCCGATACGAATGGGCATCACATCACCGCGAATCACCACATTGTACCAAACAGAAGACCCCGCACCGATCTCCACATCACTAATAATACGCGCATTGTCGGCAATAAAAACATCCTCAGCCACAACCGGAGAAATCCCCCGCGCCCGCACAAAAATATCACTCATAAAAAACTCTCCCCCAAAAAAAGGTACGCCGTACCTTTTTGTATTGCAATGCAAGATTCAATGCGATGTTAATGAGTTCTTTCGCTCCGTGGATTGATTTTCTTGGCTAGATAAGAGAATATTTTCAATTCTGTCCCTTTCTTTCATTCCATCGGAAAATCCAATATCAATAAGCTGCTTACAATAGGCGGGCGTAAATAATAAATAACTCAGCATTTCTGCAGACTCTTCCAACGCCCCAGGTCCGCGCAATAGGTAACGGATAATCCGAGGCAGCTCTCCATCTTTTTGATGAGCCAGTTCCGCAAAATTCACCGAGGGAGAGATCCACAGATTCTCAATTTCTCGAAAGGAAACTCTTTTCTTTTCCTCTGCGGTAAGCAATGAATAGCTTTGATTGATTTGCTCCATACGATGAATGTCTGACTCCAACCCATCCATCATGACGGCATTCATTAAAACATTCGCCACCTTTGAAACCGTTGGCACACGGGACTCAACTCCCTGATGGTACGCATACAACGTGTCCTGACGGCGTCTCACTCCAATGGCGATGAGCTTTTCCGCCCCCATGTAGATAGCCGGTCCACAAGGGGATTGATTTCGAATACACCCGTCCCCGTAATATCGTTGTCCAATTTTTATCGGTGGAAAAAGAAGTGGGATCGCCGAGGAGGCTAAAATATGGTCCGTATTCAAGAGAGCCCTCTCACTCCGATGCATTCCCCTTTCCCAAGTCTGAATATCGGGCGCCCCTTGAAAGAAAGTGACCGTCGAAACACTTCCATAGTCCAACGCCGAGACGCTCAGTGCGCGAAGCTGTCCCTGGTTTATCTTTTTTTCGATTTCCTCAAATTTACAAATGCTGGAGATAAGACTGTGAAGCGGGCGTGTGCTTAAAATCGAGCGCAAAGCCTGTTCCTTTTTGTATCCTCCCAATGACAGTTCCGTCATCCATTGCAACCCCCCTCGAGACAAAGCGACAAGATCGGCATAAAAAACCTGATCGCTATGAATACGACTCCAAAGATTCACCAGACTTTGTGCGCTTTCAACAAAGTTTGCCGGGGTTCCCGTTAAAAGAGCCACATTGATGGCTCCGGCACTGAGGCCTGTATAGATTTGAAAAGGATCACGAACTCTGACCCGAGACGCGATATTGGCAATGGCAGCCACGACGCCAGCTTGATAGGCGCCTCGTGCTCCGCCCCCTGAAAGAACAAGACCCAACCGGGGCATGCAAAAGCTCCTTCCCCAGCCATCAATCTTACAATTTTCTTCCTTCGAGACAAAAATATTTAGAGCTGTTTTCTGTCAGAGACCACCCACAAAAGATCATTTTCACGAATCTCAAAGCTTCCCGTGGGGCCCAAAATGCGTTGAGGTCCTCTTTCAATGCCAACAACCATGCCCTTGAAGAAATCCCGGATGCCACTTTCACGAATGGATTTGTTCTTAAACTGTGATTCAGCATTAACAACATAAGAAGTCAGCTTGAAATCTTCCTGCCTTGCAAAAGCACTGTTCACCAGGGTCGCCGCATGACTCTTTTCTTCTTCCAAAAAAGAATGAAAGCGAATGAGCTCTTCTTCACTTCCAAAACAAATCAGCTTATCGTAAGGCCAAACCACGAACTCTCCGTCGGGAGCAAAATATCTTTTCGCTCCACGAAACACCGCAGCCACGGTGACTCCGTATTTTTCCTTAAAGGATTGCTCTCGCAACGCCTTCCCACAGATTGCAGACTCTGGACCAACATCATAAGTGCCCAATGAAGCTTCCCAAGGAAGGAAGCTCTTTGCCACCTCCGCGCTGACCAGTTCTTTTCTTTCCTTCTCTGTGAGATTTTTCAAAAAGTTTTTTTCAATAAATTGATAAAGCTTTCGCACCCAGAACTGCGCCGAAACCGCCGCTATCAGAACAACTGCGACAGTCACCCCTGAAGCCAATCGCAAGGTCACAAACTGAGATAGAATGGCCGAAAGCAAAATCAGCCCCAACACCAGGCGCCCCACAAAAAGACCAAACTGTAAGCCCTTGAGCTTCTTCAGCTCTTCAGATTCTCTCTGAGTGCCCAAGGAAGGACCACCCATAACAATTCCCCACAAGAAAGGCGCAGACAGAGTCAAACACAACATCAATGAAACACTTCCGGCCCAGGACCTCTCTGCCAAAAACTGCTGCACTTCACCAATCAACAAACCTTTAAAGGCACCCAAGATGGCAATCACCACGACTGTATTCAAAATGATTTTCATTCCGTAGGCTTTAAATACCAAAGCGCCGACACCTTGTTTGCCCTCTTGATTAAAAGAGGCATGATAACGATTCAGATTATTTTTAATTCCCTCAGGAAGCTTGGATTCAACCCAGTTGTTAAAGGGCAAAGAGATTTTAATCAAATACGGTGTGGTAAAGGTCGTCACCGCGGAAACCGCAATTGCCAGTGGGTAAAGGAAATCACTGGTCACCTTCAGAGTGACCCCTAAAGAAGCGATGATAAACGAGAACTCTCCGATTTGCGCTAAACTCATACCGGCTTGAAAAGATTTTTTTCGCGGCTGCCCTGAAAGCAGAGCCCCCAAAAAGGTACTGATAAATTTACCGATGATCGTCACGACCGTCGCAAGCAACACCAGATCCCAACCCTCGATCAAGACTTTAGGATCAATCATCATCCCGACAGACACAAAGAAGATCGCCGCAAAAAGGTTTTTCACCGATTGTAGAAGTTCCTCCATTTTGTGCCCTTCAGGAGTTTCCGCCAACAAAGAACCCATAACGAAAGCCCCCAGCGCTGGAGAAAAACCCACTTGGGCCGCGATGATCACCATTAAAAAACACAGACCAATAGCAACCAGCAAAGTGGTCTCATCCTCTAACAGGGCGCGAATTTTACGCAGGAAGATGGGAATCATGAAGATTCCCACGACGAACCACAGTGCGACGAAAAATAAAAGGCGCAGTCCTGAAAACGCCAACTCCAGTCCCGAAAAAGCACCTGAACTTGATATCGCCGTCAACAGCACCAAAAGGAAAATAGCGGCGATATCCTCAACAACCAGAACGCCGAACACAAATTCAACGTACTTTTGCCCCTTCATTCCCAACTCTTGGAAGGCACGAACAATAATGGTCGTGGAAGACATCGAAAGAATGGCTCCGAAGAAAAGGCTGTCGATGTTATTCCATCCCAGCATCTGCCCGACCAGATACCCCAGACCCACCATGAATAAGATTTCAAAGATAGCCGTAAAGCCGGCCGAGCCGCCCACCTTAAAAAGCTTTTTAAAACTAAACTCAAGACCTAAGCTGAAAAGGAGAAAGATCACGCCGATCTCAGACCAAACCTGAATACTCTCGCGATCCGTGACGGTTGGAAAAAATGGCACATGAGGGCTCACCAAGAGCCCCGCAATGAGATACCCCAAAACAAGGGGCTGACCTAATTTCTTAAAGAGCAAGGTTGCAAGAGCTGCGATGATAAGAATGAAACCTAGATCTGTAATAAGATGAGGAAGATGTGTCATGCCTCATCTTTACAAAAACTAGTTGAGATATCCAGACCCTTTGTCAAAGAATCCGAAATTTTGCAGCTTTTGCGCGCCGCTCTCAACCTCAGTACTCATCACTTTCGAGCGACCGATAAAATTCTTTGTCGCAAAAAGAGGAACGTCTAAATACAAACACAGAGACATCGCCTCGTCCGCGCGCAACTTCATAGAATTCATATTGGCGTGACCGCTAATGTAAAGACGCAAATACTGATGAGATCCTTTGATCTCTACAAATACGGCCTGCTTTATTTCAATCCCCAAACTTTGCAGCAACAAAGCGGTAAACTTATGCGGAGACGACTCCAAGGTCATTTTATTCGACTGAGACAACGCAACGCCGGCATCAATCGGGCTCACCGCCACGGGCAGAGTGTACTGATGGGCTTCATCTTTCAACAACAGAAAAGGACGAGCCGCATCTGTGGTAACCGACAAACCATAAGGAAAAAGTCGTACGAGATCATTCTGATGAAATGTCTCTTCTTCTTGCGACTGCTGAGCAAAAATAATCTGAGCTTTAACGTTATTTAAATCCAGAAGATCTTTCATGGCTTAGATCAATTCTCCTCTAAATACCGCAGGGAAGGCTTTGGTGATCTTCACGTTCACCGTTTTTCCAATCAAGTCCGGAGCCCCCAAGAAATGCACCAGTTTGTTGCCGGTGCTGCGGCCTTGGATCTTTCCATGCTCACGATCCACATTTTCAACCAAAACCTGCATTGTCTGACCTTCATAGCGCTTCACAAGATCAAAAGCCATCTTGTCATGAGCATCGAACAGACGATTCAAACGCTCGGTCTTCACCTCTTCATCGACTTGATCTTCAAATTTCGCCGCCTTAGTAAATGGACGCGGAGAGTATTTGAATGCGAAGATCGTCTCAAAACCGCCCTCTTGAACCATCGTCACCGTATCTTGAAATTCCTCTTCCGTTTCCCCTGGGAAACCAACAATGATATCTGTTGAGAAAACCACATTCGGAATGGTTTTTTTCAACATCGCGATCTTTTCCAAGTATTCCTCGCGCGTGTAATTACGATTCATTTTCTCTAAAATTCGTGTGTTACCACTCTGGAACGGAAGATGAATATACTCCATCACCTTGTTTTGATGAGCCGCCATCGTATCCGCAAGCTTCTGATTAAAGTCTTTCGGATGAGAGGTTGTGAAACGAATTCTTTCCACATCGGTTTCGGTCGCGACTTTTGCCAACAAGTCCGCAAAATCAATGTCCTCTTCGCCCTTGTAAGAGTTCACGTTTTGCCCCAACAAAGTCACTTCTTTCACGCCTCTTTTTACAAGGTGGCGAATATCAGTCAGGATATGTTGAAGAGGGCGCGACTTTTCGCGACCGCGAGTGTACGGCACAACACAGAACGTACAAAAATTATCACACCCCTTCGTGATATTCACGAACGTGGCCACCCCTGGGTTTCGCACCATGGTTTCGATATGATAAGGAGCCCGGTGTTCGAATTTGGCATTGATCAATCTTTTTTCGCCCTCGAAAGATTGCGCCACAAGATTTGGAAGATTGTCGATCTGATCCGTTCCAAAAACAAAATCAATCATGGGCTGATTCTTGATCAGATTTTCTTTTTCCTGCTGACCGACGCAACCGCCGACGCCGATCTTAAGACTTGGATTTTTCTCTTTCATCTTACGGAATGTTCCAACCTCGGAATACACCTTGTGAACCGGTTTTTCGCGCACACTGCAGGAGTTGATGATGATCAGAGAAGCGTCTTCTGGTTTTTCAACCGGAGTGAAATTTTGCATCTCGAGCAGGGAATACATGCGCTCCGTATCGTTCACATTCATCTGGCAACCGTAGGTGGAAATATAAACACCACGGCCTTGCCCGATATCATGATTTTGCTGAAGGCTTTCGGTATTTTGCGAAGTGTTTTCCACGGGTTCTTACCTCTTGTGTCATTAAAGAAAGTGAGTTATAGAGGAGCGTTTTAAAAATGTCAAAAAAACCATTGCTGTTTGATGGAGGCCTTAGTCATGAACCCTAGACTGAAAAGCTCAAAAAAATGGACGTCTTTTCCTAAGGAATACTCAGATCAGATCCAGGCGGTTTTCAAAGAGAACTTTGCTCAATATTTAGACCAAGGCGACCTCATTATCGAAGGACGTATTTACCCCGAAGAAATTATGCTGCGCGTTGGTTATCTCGAAAAAGGGCGATTGGCTCAAGCGAACTTCGAAGTTTCTATGAACTACTCTCAGGATGATCAAGATGCCGTTAAAAGAATCCACAACTGCGTGGACGCGGCGGCCAGCATGATGATGGAGTATCTGGAAAACGACGGAGAAGTGGACTTCCCCTACACTTGGAAAGAGTTCCCATTCCAAGGAAAGAAAATCTATCTGCAGTTCACGACCGAAAACACATCTCTAGAGGCCGAAGCCGATAAGCTTTTAGGTCTTTCTGAGGCGGCAATGGTTCACGAAGAAAATGACAGTGATGAAGACGCCTTGTCTCGAGCAGAGCAAAGCGAAGAGCTGTCTCCACCTCGCGATGAAGACGACTTTACTTCAGAAGATGAAGAAGACAATGAGGACGACACGGAGGACTCAGGACCTCGTATGTTTGGTGGCGGCCCTAAGAAGAAGAAAGACGATCTTCATTAATCTTTAGGGAAAACAAAAAAACCCACGCCTTTTCAGACGTGGGCTCCCCCTCACCAATGAGATAAATTCTATAACTAGAGTGCTCTTACGCGAGCTTCAATCGCCGGAACTTCATCAAGATTGTTTTTAGCTTCCATGATGATCGTGACAGCGTCTTTTTGTTTCAAACGACCCGCAGCCATTTTTTCACAGATGGCAGCTTCCAACTTGTCTGTGATTTCATAAACAGATTCGTGCTGTGGCCAAAGATTGCGGCTGTCGTTGCTTCCGCCTGCGCACAATGGGATGTAGTGATCAATTTTGAAAGCCTGGCGCTTCAGAGAGCGCGTACGGTAGCCAATTTGATCGTATTTTTGAAAGATGGCTGCTTTTTGAGATGTGGACACATCTCGCTCACAATATTTAATTTTTTCAGGATAGCGATATTCATCAGGATTAGAGCAAAGGACTCCGGGAGTCAGCGCTGCATCCGGCCCTTTCGGGAAGCTCTCACCTGCGTGAGAAAAGGTTGAAAATAACAACACCAGAACCAAAAGAGCTGAACTCTTTAGCATGACCCCTCCAAATAGATTGCCCTTTACGGTGGCAAGTAGAAACGTCAGACCCTATCTCTGACTTATATCCGAGTAACTTGGGTTAGTGAGTAACAGCCGATTTTCTCATTTGCAATAAAAAAAGCCTGCGGCTTCGCGTCGCAGGCTTTTGTAAAGCACTGATTTTAAGCACTATTTAAGACTTAGTACTCATCGTCCTCAACACCAGAGGCACCATTCTCGCCCATACCACGAACTTCTTCGATAAAGGCGCTTGTATCCTCTTCAAATTCATTTTCACCCGCTGATTCGTCGATTTCCAACTCTTGGATCGCTCCTAAGAAGTCTTTTTCGGTGCGAAGATCGCGACGGATCATTTCAAGGAATTTATCTGGATAACGAGAGGTCAGCTCTTCGACATAACGCTCGAGTTTTCCATCAGCCAAAATCTTCTTACGAACTTGGATTTTCTTCCAGAACAAGAGGTAGTGATAACGGCAATAAGCATCCACAGCCGCAATCTGATCACAGTCACGGGCGCGGCAGTAACGGCGACCTTCCGCATCCGTCAAAATGACTTCTTCTTCGGTCTTAACTTTTTCTTCACCCGTCCACTCTTCGACGATCTCAGCTTCTTCATCGGCCTCTTCGACCGCTTTAAGCTCTTCCTCGTACTCACCGATCTCATCGCCCATGAGGTCGTCATCAGCGATAAAATCATCATCAAGATCGGTTTCGTCCTTTTCCTTCTCTTTTTTGGCTTTACCCTTTTTGGGAGCTTTCGCTTCCTTCTTAGGGGCCTTTTCGACAACGGGCTGAGGAACAGGAGCTTTTTTCTCTTGCTTCTTAGCTAGTTCGGCCTTGGTTTCTTTCGTCTCCTTGACCTCTTTAACAGGCTTCGCCGCCACTTTTGCTGGCTTAACCTCTGGCTTTTTCTTCATTTCAGGCTTTTTAGCGACCTTCGCAGGAGCCTTCTCAGCCTTTTTCTTCACAACAGCCTTCGGCGCTGCTTTTTTAGGAGCAGGCTTAGCCGCCGCTTTCGCCGGAGCTTTTTTAACAGGTTTTGAAGCAGCTTTCGCTGCGGGCTTCTTTTTAACGATTTTTGCCATAATTCTACCTAGATAAGACTCTGTTCATTCCATGTGTGAATCATTTAAAGAGGGTCGTCAACTCATTTCACTGAAATTGTGCCGTCCTGACTGCGCACAAAGACACTCCCTCTTTGTGCGTCGCCCCGCAATCGACCGCGAACACTTTTCTCCGCGCTCAGTTTTGTGACCTTTAATTCAGAAGGAACAAATATCTCCCCCTCGACTGTCATAAGATTCAAAAGGGCCCCTGAGGCTGGAGGCAACTGAACCGCCACTTTACCAGACTTCGAGTTCACGTCCACCTCTGAATCCAGGGCCATAGAGACCGTGACTGATCCGTCCTGATTTTGCCCCTCCATGCGCCCCTGGAACCCTTGGACATTCAAAGAACCCTTTCCATTTTCAAACTGAATGGTTCCACTTCCTTGATTGATCTTGCCGTTGGACTGTTGGGTTGCCAGAGATAAAAAACCTCGGACTTTTTCAATCTGAAGCTGCCCAGCAAAAAGACTCGCATCCACATCGCCTTGGATGTTTCTTAAAGTCATAGAGCCGTTATAAGAATCCGTCTCAACTTTTCCATTGTGATCTTGAATAGTCACATCCCCTTTTTGCACATAGACTTGCAATGACCCCGCCCCATTCAAAGCACTGACTCGCCCTTGAGTTACACTCACTTTCAAGTCTTTACTCCACTTTTGCACGGTCACAGCTCCGCCCCGCAATTGAATCTCCGCAGGAATGGAGAGTCCCCAAATCTCAATTTTTTTCACTTGTGAGGATGCATGTGACAAGACGTTCAACCAAGACTTCTTCCCACCGTATTCGTTCATACGAACTTCGATGATATTATCTTTCTTCGTAACGGTGAAAACACCCTCGGCGCCGGACTCGTCCACACCCGACACTTTCAAAGAATTGCCGGACTGTCCCACAACTTGCACCTGGGCCTCTAAACCCTTCAGGACGAGACGGTCTCCGTCGGCAACAGGAACCTCAAACGTGGCGGCCATCACAGGCTGAAATAGAACATGAGCAAGAATGAAACTAAGCGCTGACATGCGTTGACTCCTCTGCACGACAAAATGCCTCCAGGCATTTTATTGACTCTGACTTTAAAATATAAAAAAGTATCGGGGCATTGACAATAAAATTGCCACCGAGGCAATTCTAAGTGAACCCGAAAGGGCGGGGACCAAAGTCCTCGACACAAATTGAGGTGAAATATGGAAAATGTCGTAATTGTAAGCAGCGTAAGAACTCCGGTAGCTTCTTTCCAAGGAGGTTTTTCTTCTGTTCCCGCACCAAAGCTTGGTGCCGTTGCAATCAAAGAAGCGGTCGCTCGTGCTGGCGTCTCTCCTGACGAAATCGATGAGTGCATCATGGGCAATGTTCTTACTGCAGGCGTGGGACAAGCTCCTGCTCGCCAAGCGGCTTTGTACGCTGGACTTAAAAACTCAACTCCCTGCATGACCATCAATAAAGTTTGTGGCTCTGGCCTTAAAGCCGTGATGTTGGCCGCAGACTCTATCGCCCTTGGCAACACAAAGATCGCTGTTGCTGGCGGACAAGAAAACATGACTTTGGCTCCGCATCTTCTGGAAAACTCTCGCTCGGGCTATCGCATGGGCCCAACTCAGATGATGGACTCAATGATTAAAGATGGTTTGTGGGACCCCTACAACAATTTCCATATGGGAAATGCAGCTGAAATCTGCGTGAAAGAGCATAACTTCACTCGCGAACAACAAGATGCTTTTGCTGTCGACTCTTACAAAAAAGCGCAAGAAGCGTGGAGCAAAGGTGTTTTCAAAAATGAAATCGCCCCTGTCGTTGTTGAAGGAAGAAAAGGCGCTGTCACCATCGACAAGGACGAAGAACCCTTCAATACGAACTTCGACAAAATTCCTGGCTTGAAACCTGCCTTTGACAAAGCAGGCACAATCACCGCAGCAAATGCTTCCAAAATCAATGACGGAGCTGCCGCACACGTGTTGATGTCTGAAAGCGAAGCAAAAAAACGCGGCATCAAACCTTTGGCGAAAATTGTGGCGCACGGAACTTTTGCTCATGATCCAAAATACTTCACCACAGCTCCGGTGGGCGCGATCAAAGGGGCTTTGAACAAAGCCAACCTGAAAGTCGGCGACATCGACCTTTGGGAAATCAACGAAGCCTTCGCCGTGGTTACTCAAGTTGCAATGAAAGAACTTGAAATTCCCGCAGCAAAAGTCAACGTTCACGGTGGCGCGGTCGCCATTGGACACCCTATCGGCGCTTCGGGAGCCCGTATCTTGACGACTCTTGTTCACGCTCTTCACACACACAACAAACGCTATGGTCTAGCGACATTGTGTATTGGTGGCGGGGAAGCCGTCGCTTTGATCGTAGAAAAAGTCTAAAAACTTTAAGTTCAATTTGCATGAGTCTCCGAGGTCTTTAAAGAAAGACCTCGGTTGCTTATCGGAACCCTTTTTGAGGAAGCTCGTTTATGAGTAAAAAAGTCTTTAAGGATGCCAAGAGCGCACTTTTTGATGTCAAAGATAATATGACATTGATTCTTGGTGGATTTGGTCTTTGCGGCATTCCGGAAAACAGCATCGCCGTTTTACGGGATATGAGAGTTAAAGGCCTAACCTGCGTTTCTAACAATGCGGGCGTCGACGATTTTGGCTTGGGGCAACTTTTGCAAAATCGCCAAATTAAAAAAATGATTTCTTCCTACGTTGGCGAAAATGCTTTGTTCGAAAAACTTTACATGAGCGGGGAACTGGAGTTGGAATTCTGCCCTCAAGGAACCTTGGCCGAAAGAATTCGCGCCGGCGGCGCTGGCATTGCTGGATTTTACACTCCCACAGGAGTTGGCACCTTGGTCGCGGAAGGCAAAGAAATTAAAAACTTCGAGGGACGTGACTACGTCCTTGAACGTGGCATTGTCGGTGACTTTGCCTTTGTTAAAGCCTGGAAGGGCGACAAGTTCGGAAATCTTGTTTTCCGAAAAACAGCGCGCAACTTTAACCCCATGGCGGCAACGGCCGGAAAAATCACCGTGGCAGAAGTTGAAGAATTAGTTGAAGTGGGACAACTCGATCCGGATCAAATTCACACACCCGGCGTTTACGTGCAGCGAATTTTCCAAGGCACTAACTATGAAAAGCGCATCGAACAGAAGACCGTCAGAAAGGGTTAAAGTATGCCATTAACAAGAGAACAAATCGCACAACGAATTGCTCAAGAAGTTCAAGATGGCTACTGCGTAAATCTGGGTATTGGAATTCCCACACTGGTGGCTAACTACATTCCTTCAGATAAATTCGTTATGTTACAGAGCGAAAATGGCCTTCTTGGGATGGGACCTTTTCCGACTGAATCCGAAGTCGACCCAGACCTTATCAATGCCGGCAAACAAACAGTCACAACACTTCCTGGAGCCAGCTTCTTTTCAAGTGCGGACAGTTTCGCAATGATCCGTGGTGGACACGTGGATCTGACTGTTCTTGGAGCAATGGAAGTTGATGAACACGGAAGTATCGCCAACTGGATGGTTCCAGGGAAAATGGTTAAAGGCATGGGGGGAGCCATGGACCTCGTGGCCGGCGCTCGCAACGTGATCGTAGCCATGCAACACACAGACAAAGAAGGAAACTCGAAACTTCGCACCAAGTGCACGCTTCCTTTGACGGGAGTTAAATGCATTAAGAAAATTGTGAGTGATTTCGGCGTTATTGAGATCACACCTGAAGGATTCGTTTTAAAAGAATACGCTCCTGATTTAACTCCTGAAAAAGTTTTGGCCGCAACCGAAGGAAAAATGACGATTGCTCCTGATTGCAAAGCGATGACGTTCTAATTTACCCGGCCTTCCATTCCTTGGGAGGCCTTTTTTTTATCACTCCAAGGTCCAGCTCCCAATTGCCCCTCTTTCTTTTTCCAGTGATAATAGGACTTCAAATCTGAACAATGAGGTCCCCTGGTGGCAGAAGCAAAAAAAGTATCCAAAGACACCTATCTTTTTAGAGAAGGCGATGCTCCTGATGCAATGTACATTATCAAATCTGGTTCTTTTGCTATCACCAAAACAAAAGGCACTTCCGAGATTGTTTTAGCCGAAATCAATGCTGGCGCCATGGTGGGCGAGATGGCTCTTTTCGACAACAAACCGCGCAGCGCGAACGTCAAAGCCACCAAAGATGCTGAGGTGATCTCTCTCCCCTATGAGTCGTTAACAAAGCAGATGGATCAGCTCCCTGTATGGGTTCGCGCCATCATGAAGACGCTCAACGAGAATCTTCGTGAGGCCAATAAAAAAATCAAAATTTTGGAAAACGCAAATCCTGATGAAGATCGTTTTCCTCCTCATATCGTGAATAAATACATCTCCATCCTTAATCTCGTCGGGCACAAATACGGCAAGGCCGAAGAAAATGGTGGCGTCAGCTTTTCTTCTGTTCTTCTTCGCAACTACACCATTCAGATCTTTCAAGAAGCGACCAACAAAATGCAAAGTGTTGTAAACGCCTTGACGGATCTGGGATACATTGTTCAAGAAGATCGCGGCGATGGAACTCAGAAAATTATCAATGCCAAACCACAGGATCTCTTTTCTTTCGTAGACTGGTACAACGATTGGCTTTTCAAACAAGAGAAAGACCGTTTACCGCAAATCTCCGAACCCGAAGTGCGCATTCTAAATGGCGTTCTCCTGTTTGCTCGCAAAGCAGAACCGAATGCCAAAGGATTCCGTAAAGTGAATCTGAACGACGTTCAAAATGAGTCTATGAAAGAAACTGGCAATCTTATTCGCACCGACGACGTGAATCCTTTGATTGAGAAAAAATATCTCACTGAAAAGATTATGGATGAACAAGGTGTTTATATTATGATTTCCCTTGAGGACGTGGAGCCCTTGGCCCGCAACTGGACTATTGTAAATAATCTGAAGAAAAAACTGAGATAAAAAAAGGGAGCTTAGCTCCCTTTTTTGCTATTCAACGTTTGGATCCGCCTGACAACGCAGTGGCAGCTGATCATCCGGAAGCTTCGAATACTGCTCCCCGTTGATCGTATGCACATAAATAGAGTTCGTCTTGGCCCCTTGAGCAATAGGTTGCCCCAAAGTCAAAATCACTCGATCCCCAGTTTTTGCCAACCCATGAGTCACCATCAACTGATCAATCTGAGTCAAAACATCTTCCATCGTTTTATAAGGCTTGATCATGTGAGTCTGAATCCCCCACATCATTTCCATAGAATTCAATACATCCATATGCTGAGTGATTGAAATGATACGCGCCCGAGGACGGAATCCAGAAATGATATTCGCCGTTTTCCCAGAGGTCGTAAGACAAATAATCGCCGTGGCATTCAACTTCAAAGCGCTCAAGGAAGCACTTGCTGCAATCGCGGCAGGAGCACTTAAAAATTCATTTTCCAACGAGAGTTTATAATACTCTTCTTCATTTCTTTCAACTTCACAGATGATCTCATGCATGGTGCGGATGCACTTAAAAGGATGTTTTCCACTTGCGGATTCCGCAGAAAGCATCAAGGCATCTGTTCCATCCAATACGGCATTGGCAACATCAGTTATTTCGGCCCTTGTGGGACGAGGATTTTCCACCATACTGTCCAACATCTGAGTCGCCGTAATCACCGGCTTTCCAAGCTGATTGCACACCTGAATGATACGCTTTTGAAAGCCCGGCAAGCGACTCTGCCCTACTTCCACCGCCAAATCCCCTCGTGCCACCATCACCACATCACTGAGACGACAGATCTCTTCGAGGTTCTCCAAAGCTTCGACCATTTCAATTTTTGCAACAATCTTGGCCGAAGAATTTTTCGCTTCAACCAATTCACGTAACTTGCGGATATCCCGGGCGTGACGAACAAAGCTAAGAGCCACATAGTCGACTTTATTGTTAAGGCCGAACTCAAGATCCTCTAGATCTTTGGGCGTCATACACTCGACCGGAAGACTCACTCCAGGAAGATTCATTCCTTTACGATCTTTAAGGATTCCTCCATAAATAACTTCCACATCCAGTTCTTCCCCGCGCACCTGAAGAACCTTGATCTCCATCAAACCATCATCCAAAAGAATTCGAGTCCCGGGGGCACACGCCAACGGAAGCTCTTTAAAGTCTGAAGGGATTAAGCCAGGCTTCCCTAAAACAGGGGCGGTCGTCACAACCAGTTTTTCTCCGGGTTTGATTTCAATAGAGCCGTTCTCAAACTTCCCCACCCGCACCTTCGGACCCTGCAGATCCTGAAGAATGGCTACGGGAGCCCGCAGTTCCACAGACAACTTCCTTAAAGAGTGAATAACTTTAAGATGATCTTCGTGAGTACCATGGGAAAAATTAAGGCGAGCCACATTCATGCCCGCCTTAATTGCTTTTTCAAGATTCTTTTCTTCACGAGTCGCCGGCCCGATAGTGGCCACAATTTTTGCTCGACGATCTGCTAACATTTTCCTACGCCTTCCTACTATATGAACTCATCTTCACAGACAAGTTTTGCATATCTTCCTGATGGCGTCTATTCATTCTGTCCAACTGATCGTTGTGAGACTCATTGAGTTGAGCCAACTTTGCCTCGTACTTCATAGCCAAGGACTCTTTTTCCATCTTCATGGATTTTTCACGATCGTCGACTCTTTGAGAATAAAGATTCTCCAAACGCTTCATCTCGCGATCTTGACCGTCCTTCAACTGAGCAATCTTATCTTCATAAGTCTTAATTGTTTGCTCAAGCTTGTTGTTGAAGTTCGACTCCATGTTTCTAAAACGTTCGGTCATGACCTTATTGGTTGCTACCTGATCAGACACTGTCTTTTCACGATAGCTATCCATACGATCCATATAGTTCGCCTTCACCGTATCCAAAGACTCACTATAATACTTTTCCATTTGATTTTGGTTCTTTCCGGTCAAATCCAAAATCTTTTTCACGCGGGTGTCCGCACTATTTGCTACCTGAGTCACTTGGTCTTTATGCTGCTGGAGCAAGTTCTCACGCTCTTCACGGTGGCGGGAGTTCAACATGCTCGTCTGAGACTTGTTCTCCCGATCGGTATTCTGCAAAAGCTTGCGGTTTTGATCCAAGACTTTTGAGATACGCTCGTCGTTAAGCTCTTTCATATTATCAACGGCGTCTTCTCTTTGTTCTTCCACCAAATCAAGGCGCTTTTCATAGTCGTTTGTGAGATTGCGACGCTCGATACCTCTGAGACGCTCGTTTTTGGAGATCTCATTATTGAGTTTGCTATTCAAACGCTGAATCTGACTGTCACGAGATCGAACCTGCGAGTTCACTCGCTCATTCACAGAATCGCGGAATTCCTGATTCTGCATATCCATGGCTTCACTTTTCTTAGCCAAGGTGTTTTCATACTTACCACGGACCGCTTCTCGCTCTTCATCCATGATCATCTGCTTCATTTTCAGACTATCGCCAAATTCCTCGCTTTTATTGACGACCGTATCTGAATATTTTTGCGCCCAGCGTGCATTATCCGTTTCTCTCATGCGCTCACTTTCACGCAGACGAGCTTCATAAGACTTGCGCATTTCCTTGGTATTACGATCTTTGGTGCGCAACGTATCTTGCTGTCCGACCAACAGCGCGTCTCTCTCTTTCTCATGGGCTTCGTTAAGTTTGCGTGTCACGCCTTGAACTGATTCCTTGGACTTCATGCGGTTTTGCTCCGCCAGCTCCATATAACGTTCATCACGACTGCTCAATTCGGTACTCATCTGAGAAGTAAGATTTTCTCGCTGAGCTCCCGAAATTTCTTTTTGCTTACGCAAAGCACCTTCATAGCTGTTTCTTTGCTCTTCCCGAGCATTATAAGCGTCTTCCATTTTATTACGCAGAGATTCGCGATAAGTCTGACGAACCTCTTCGATCTTGCGATTGTTCTCGAAATCCTTATCATTCATAGTTTCGCGATTGCGATCTTTGAGCTCCGCAATGCGACCCTCATAATTCTCTGTGATATTGCGGACTTCGTCGTTATGGCGTTGTTCTAAACGCTTGATTTCAGCATTACGCCGCTTGGTGTTTTCGCTTTCGCGATTTTCATACTCTTCGCGAGTTTGGCGAAGTTTTTCGTCCTGACGTGAGCGATCCGATGATGAAATAGAAGACATCCTATCCTCCCAGACCTCAGGTTATCATGAAGCTTGAGAAGAAACTTCAATTCAGATTCAGGGAAATTCAAAATCAGGACTCTAGTCTAGAGTTCGAAAACTCTTTGCCGATAAAGCTCTCTCATCTGACGGAGTTCAGCGGCCTGACGTGCCTTCTTTTCTTCGAGCTGCTTCTTCTTTTCAGCCTCAGAAGCGATTTTACGCTCAACGAGACCTTGATAGATCACGCTGCTTTTCTCAGCAAGATCACCCCAGTTTTCGCGAAGATGGACAACCTCTTTGATAAAAGACTCTTTAGATCCACCATAAAGAGAATTCCATAGTGGCAGATGTTCCTTCATATCGATCGGCTGTATCATTCCGAATTCAGACTTTCCTTGAGAGTTCAAACCTGACATCCAAAATTCAAAACCTTCTGGGACATTCAAGGTTTTTCCATCTCGCAACGTGACCACCAAGTTGGCATTCATGTTTCTAACAAGAATTCGATTCCCTTGATCGACAACCCAATACTGCCCCCGTGTCGCCGCCAGATCCCCGTAAAGAGTTTCTAGATTCATTTGCGAACCCTTTTCAACCCACAAAGTTCCCTTGATAAGGCGCCATTGCTGACTGCTCAATCGCACAAGAGCCGTGTTGGCCGGAGCATGAATCTTTACTGAATCCTGAATCAAATGAAACGCATTCCCAGTAACCTGAATCGCACAGGCCTCTTTCGATTTCAAACAGGACGAAGGCTGCTCGATGAGATCCCCCGAAGCCCGCACTCGAACTTCCATCTGGAATGCCAAAAGAAATAAGGTCAGTCGAATCCACTTCTTCATTAGTATTCAACACTTTGTGCAAGCTTTTTCGCCTGCCTTTTGAGGTCTTCGTTTTTGAAATTCTTGAACACAGTTTTATAAATCTCAGAAGCTTCTTCTGTCTGATTATTCAGTTCGCTGATTTGACCCATTCGCAAAAGAATAAAACCCGTCAAGTCATGCTGCGGGTATTGAGTCACCATGGTATCAATTTCACTTAAACTGCTGCGAAAGTCCTTCTTTAAGAAGTAGCTTTCAGCAATAAAAAAGCGCGCTTCAACCCCGTGTGAAGACAAAGGATATTTATTTAATAGTCGACTAAACTCCTGAATGGCTTTGTCATAGTCTTTACTATTAAAGTACTTCTTTCCTTTTTCATAAAATACAGACGAGAGATCCAAAGACTCATCACTGGCCGGAGCCCTTACCACAGAGGCAAGATTACGCAGCTCATACTTTGCCTGAAGAGTTTTATCATTAGGAAGAACCTGCGCCACGGACTGCTGAAAATCCTTCAACTGATAAGTCAGCAATGAATTGTTAAATCTCTCTTTTTCCACCTGTTTTTGCAGGTCCGCCAAGCGCATTTCATATTGTTCATGGCCATTAAAATGACCCACGAAGACGCTATAGAGCCCCAGAAATCCTGCCGTTATACACAAACAAAAAATTATGAAAAAAGAGTTCTGATTTTTCATGTCTCACTTATCGGCAAAAACCGATAAATATTGAGACTGTCTTAATAAGAGACAGAGTTCTGGTCGTAGGTATAGAGCGCAGCATCCTAGACCCAGCAAACTCATTTAACTTGACCAATTTCTATCGCAAATTTAGGTTAAAAACCTTCGAGTTAAGGACAAATCCAAATGAACAAAGCTCAACTGATCGAACTCGTCGCCAAAAGAACCAAGACAACGAAGACACAAGCAGAACAAGTCCTCGATGCCACCCTCACGGTCATTGAGGAAGCTCTCAAAAAGGGCGACGAAGTCAAACTTGTTGGATTCGGAACTTTTTCTAAAAGTGCGCGCAAACCACGCCAGGGCCGCAACCCCAAGACCGGGGAAACCGTGAAAATCCCTAGCTCGTATGTCCCTCGCTTTAAACCCGGAAAAGATCTCAAAGACGCATTGAACTAAACGGAAAACTCGGGACGGTCGGCAATTCGACACCAGCCACTCAGACCCGCCTTCCAAACATACTGCTGCCCAGAGATATTTTTATTCAACAATCCCTCACGCAGTTCACGCGCAGAAAATGGACCTTCCTGAACAGTCCCCTTGCCATCAACCGTGGGCACCAGCAAAACCCATTCTTTTTCTTCTTCAGAAAAACTGACTCCTGGGATGTATCCTTGAGTGGCAGGAAAGAGAGTTCTTTCAAAAACACCCCACTCCCAAGCCGGCCGCCAAGAGCCTTCCTCATCGTTTGAAATCAAATCCTGAGGACCCACTTCCCCACGATGAATAAGAAGTCGCATTTCTTCAAGAGTTAAAGGCCCCTGAGGTTTGAGATTTCGATTGTAATACCAGGACGAGGTATTCTTCATAACTTTTCCCTTTTACTGTGAAATGGCGTCGGCAATGACTCTATCACTTCCACGATGTCGTAGTATGCCACACTAAAACTTTCTGCATCCACTGACTTCTTCAAAAAACTTAGGATTGTGGCCGGAGCTATCATCTTCTTTCTATAACCACCATAAAGTCTTTCCCCCAGCATGCCTCCCAGCAAGACTGCGGACACCATATAGCTCCACTTTTTCCGAGGACGAGCCTGAAGACGATGCGTGGACACCCCTGTAATCACCATAAGTTCATGCATCTTTTGCGCAAGAGCCAACTGCAAGGCCTCTTTACCAAGATCCGAAGGTCCACGCGATGACAAACTGGCTTTAATGTCCGCCACGGTATCCGTTTTTCTTTTATGATTGATAATCTTAGAACCAAAATAAGCAATTCCTTCAAGCCAAATCTGACCCAAGAAATCTGCGGGCATCTCAGAAAGAACTCTTTTCGAGTCACTGATGCGGGCATGCACATACCTCATCGCCAAAGCGGCGGCGTGATTCACAGTGCCGCGAGCAAGATAGGCCGCACCAATTTCAGGCAAATAAAAAGACATTCCGTCTGCAATCATCGACTCAATCCAACGTAACTTCTTCGCATCGTAATGATCCCGCACTTGCGTCCAAAAGGAAGCATCTCGAGCCGTATAAACAGATAGATCCGCCACCGTAACCGGGACCCCCAGCTCTTCTGAGATGATCTTTACATATCTCCCCACGTGATCCGTATAATCCAAAGATTGCTCGTCAAAATCGTCATCCTCTTCATCCAATTCCAGATCGTAAGCCTGCTCTAAATACAAAAGGTAATTCTGCCACTTCACCCAAGGAGGAACGCTCATCAAACAGAAAACATTCTGTGAAATTCGCACCAAATCTGTGGTTGCCTCCAACTCGCGAGCCAGCAACTGAAAATAGATTCTTTCGGAATTTTGAAAAACCCGCAGGATCTTTTTTGCGAAAGAGGGCCCCAGGATATTCACAATTTCCTGAGGAATATGAGCCTGCGCCAGATGCAGATCCCCATAAATCACAAAGATCAAATGATCTGGATTGTCATTAACGAGCCCCGCAATTCTTTGCGCCGCAAATATATCGCGGGAACGCAACGTGGTCGCATTTCTCTTTTTATACCCTTTATTAATACCGCAAACTGAAATCTTATGTTTCTGGGCCCAACGTAACAAGGGGCGATAGTGTTCCCAGGGGAATCCCCATTTATTGTGCCACTGAATCGCCTTAAGAAACTCTTTCTCGGAAATTTTTCCCGAAAGATACTTGTTTATTTTATCCTGATCGGCGGCCTCAAAAAACTCGACCGCCAAAATGACTTTACGCTCCTTGGGAATATGCCTTAAAATCCGAAGCTGAGCCTTTTGCGACTGATGAAGAGCGTGAAAATCCCCGACCATCACAACCTGGGACTTTTCCATCTGTTCCCACAAAGCTTCTTTCGTGGAGGCCGTCCACTTTTTAGAGAACTCCTTGTCGTAAACTTTATGATAACGCATCAACTCTGGGGTGTCTTCCCCGAGTCGGCGACGGACCTGCCGTTCCATTTGCAGGTAAAGATCTTTACGAATACGAATCCATTTTTGTAAGTCGTTCAAGCTGTCTTCCTTGATAGCTCTCTGATTTTTACATAATTTTGATTGATTTCAAACACGAAACTACGATTCAATGGGGACATGAAAAACGCAGCCAATAAAAATAAATTCCTTCTTTTAGCCTTTATTGCCACTTTGATCGCCGTTGGAGTGCATGGATACCTGACTCAGCACTATTATGGCCTCAAATTTGGAACGGCCGGCGGCGAGTCTGTCTGCAATATCAATGAACTCATGAATTGTGACGCTGTGACTGCCAGTAAGTTCTCAGCCTTCCTAGGGGTTCCGGTTGCAATGTGGGGCCTGGTCACCAACATTATTCTTCTTTACTTCCTTGCCGTCACCCGCTTCAACCTTGTCCAAGACAAAGCAAAGACCTCTCGCTATGCTCTCCTCCTCTCTGGAGTCACTGTTATCGCGTCCCTGGTAATGGGCCTCATTTCAACAACCATGAGCAACCTTTGCCTATTCTGCATTAGCGCCTATGTTCTTTCCTTCATAGGACTTTTCGGCACTTGGAAGGGGGCTGAAGACGTCAGCACGACCAATCTTCTGGAAGACATCAAGGACGTTTTCACCTCTGAAAAATGGGTCGGCGGATTCCTCTTGGCCATCCCAGCTCTCTCGTTCCTTGGAAATATTATGTACCTCGAAAGTCATGGCTTTTCTGAGATCGAAAAGATTGCGAAAGAAAAGGTCGCCTACTGGCAGGTCGCCCCTCAGCAAAATTTCGACCTCACAACAGGTTTGAGTTCCCAAAAGAGCTCTGGCGAGCCCACTATGACGATTGTTGAGTTTGCTGACTTCCGTTGTTCTCACTGCAAACATGCCGCCCCAAGTCTTCATGCCTTTATCAAAAGTCATCCTGACGTGAAGCTGATCTACAAACCCTTCCCCCTTGATGGCACCTGCAATGAGGCCATTCGCGGTGGCGGAGATGGAATCTCTTGTGGACTGGCTTTTGCCGTTATGTGCGCCGAGAAGATCAATCAAAAAGGCTGGGCCGCTCATGACTATATCTTTGATAACCAGGAAGACATTATTCGGGCGCAGAACTTAGACAAGAATCTTCAAGATCTTGCCGGGGCTGTGGGAGTATCCAACGAAGACCTCTTGGCTTGCGTAAAAGATCCCGCGACTCAAGACTTGGTTCGCAAAATGGCCAAAGAAGGAGAATCCGCTCAGATCCAAGGGACTCCGACTATTTTTGTAAATGGAAAACTGCTCAGCGGAGGCCAACTGATCCCCGTTCTTGATGCAGCCTATAAGACATTGAAGAAATAGTTAGAAACCAATGGCTTCGGCCAACCAGTTGGCCACGCGCCCAAACGCATCGTCGAAGACGATATACCCCGTCTTCGCGAGGCCATGGACCATTTCCATCCAAAAAGCCAAAAGAATAATAGCTATGGCAGAAAACCAAAGTGCTCTAACGACATAAATCGTTGAGCGAACGTCTTGCACCCTTAAGTCGCCTTGAACTTTCTCAACAACCTTAAGAACATACTGAAGTTCTCTAAAGTGTTCTTTAAATTTCTCACGAAGCTCTTGCTGCTTAGCGCGAGTCAAAGAGTTGATCCCCGGAAAGCTCCGTTTCGCTTTAATCGCATAGATCAAGTCGATAGAATGATTAATAAAACGCGTGATCTTTGATTGAAAATTTGGGTAATCCGAAGGTCTTTCAAGGAAATCTTTAAGTTCCTCAATCGCCTTATCGTAACGCTCATCCAAAACCCAAGTCAGAATATTGAAGCGCAGCGAATCAGGTCGACCTAAATCCGTACGATCCACGCCGATATCAAAAAAGGCATGCTCTTCCTTCTTCTTGATTTCATCTAATGAGGTATTGGCATCTTTCAACGCTGGTACTGACATACCCTTTCTTTTCGGAACTTTCTTCAAGATGTTGAAGGTCTTTTCTCGCTACCTTGGTCTAGTCTTATCGACCTAAGTTTGACTAAACCCATCCCATATTGAGAAAATCAGGGCTGGGCGACCTAGACTTCATGGAGGAGGGCTATGGAAACCGAATCTTTCCAGACCACGAAATTAAGCCATTTAGATTTTGAACCGGAACAACAGCCCGTGGGCCAAATCCCATTGCCTGACGAGCTTCCCAAACGTAATGACTTCAGTCATCTCCCCAAGGAGATTTTAAAATCTTCCACGGTTGAAAATCTGATCTCACAAAACGAAGACCTGATGGCTCGCCTTAAGGTGTCCTTGCGTCGTCTTTCGATCTTAGAAGTTGAAAACCAAAAGCTGTCCGACGAGTCCACCAAGGCTCGCCTTTCGCAATCTTCTGTTACAGATCAAATTCTTGTCTGGAAAGAAAAAGACGCCCTTTGGAGACAAAAAGTCGATCAGCTTGAAAGAGAGAAAGAAATCCAGGCGGAAAAACTTCGCGCGCTGTCTGAGAAGACTCAAACTATGAGCTCAGACCTCGCTCGCCATGCCAAATACCACGAGAGAATTAAAACACAGGTCAAACCTTACATCTCTCAACTTAAAGAATACTCTCGCACCCAGGATCTCAAGGTTCAACAGTTAGAGAACGCCGTCTCCCAAAAAGAGGGCCAACTTCGCGACCTGCGCCATCAAATCATCGAGGTTACGAAAAATTCACGTTATCAAGTTGAAGCTTCCGAAAAAAAAGCTCAAGAGATGGTTCAATTCTATGAAGAGCAAATTCAAGGCTTGAATCGTGAGCTTCAAATGCTGCACCAGATTCAAGAAGAACTTGAAGTTAAAACCATAAAGCTTCACTCGGCCCTAGAACGTCAGGACGTTCTCGAAAATGAAGTGGTCACTCTTCGCCGCAGCAAAGAAGACATGAAAGAGCGCCTTGAAAAAGAGATCGAGAGACAGCAAGAGCGACTCAGCGAACTCGCCCGTCAGAATCAAAAACTGGGCGTGGAACATGCAGATCTACAGATTCGCGTCGTCGAAGATCAAGAGCGCATCCACAAATTGGAAAAAGAAAACTTCCAATACCTGGAGCAACTTGAAAGTCTGCGTTATATGTGGAATGCCAAAAATGAGGAACACGAAAAGCTCAAGGTCGCTACCAGCGCCTTAGAGCGCCTCAACCTTGAGCTTAGTCAAAAACTGAATGAATTACGTAAACAAGACGGGCTCTAGAAGCTTTGCAGAGCCCCTTCGATACTTTCGTGAACCTCTAAACTAGAGCACTCAGAAAACTTAAAAAGACGTTGAAAATCCGGGTTCAGACCCGCGATTTTCGCGTTGAGCTTATGGTTGGAGTTCAAGTCATTAAGAACACCAAAGAAGTTCTGAATCCCTGAAGACCCCACGAAGCTGATATTCTTCATACAGAAAACCACCTTCTTTTCAGAGAAGTTTTGCAGACATGCTTTCTTGAAGGACTGGGTTTTCTCAATTTCAATACGACCACTCAAAGACACAACGGCGATGTCGCCATCGAGCACAATTTTAACTTCCATGCAGGACCTCACAAATTTATTGAAACGTCCCTTCTTGTCGGCCCAAATTCCTGACGTTTTGAGTCCAAAAAGAGGCTAGGTAAATAACGATTTCCAACTCGACAAACGCCTAAGTGCTCCCTACAATGGTTCCGTGCTTCAGAGCTGGATCTTCTTGATTTCATTCTTAATCGTCTCTGTTTTTACAGAGACTCCCCTGTGGGCTGCCGAACCCACAGCCAAAATCCATGGAATTCTGATTAACGCGGACAGCATGTTTCGAGACACCGAAAAAGAAACTGCGGAACTCGAAGGAAATATTCAAATTGTCTTCCAAGGACAACACATTCGCGCGGACAAAGCCCGGGTCTTTTTGCGCGCCCGTCAGGTGGAGCTTTTTGGCAATGTTGAGATCATGGACGCCAAAAATACCATTGCTGGCGACCAAGTATTTCTGGATTACGAAAACAATACCGGAGTGATCTACAACGGTTACGTACAGTCAGGCTCAGTGATGTTTGCAGGAACCGTTTTGCAAAAAATTGGCGACTCTGAGTACGTCGTGAGTTCTGCAGACTACACCGCTTGTACCAACTGTCCAGCCTCCTGGAGCTTCAGCGGAACCACCGTCCGCGCGGAACTAGGGGGATATGCTTACATCAAAAATGCCGTCTTACGATTTGGCCCGGTTCCCGTTTTCTGGCTCCCCTATTTAATTGTTCCTTTAAAAAGCGACCGCCAATCAGGACTTCTCACTCCGACGTTTGAAGCATCTGACAAAGGGGGCTTTGCCTTGTCTCAACCCTACTTCTGGGCAATTTCCAGAAGCAGTGACGCCACCATCGAGCTTAAAGATTACGCCAAGCGGGGGCTTAAGGGTCTTTTCCAATATCGCTATGTCTTAAATGAAAACTCTCAAGGCATCTTGAATGCGGGAAGTATTTTCGATAAAGCCTTTGCTGATGACACCCGCTTGAATCTTTATCGCCCCGCCAATGAAAAAAATGACCCCATTGAGCGCTGGTTTGTAAAGTACGAACATTACCAAGAAATGCCCGACGGGGGAGTGCATCGAGCCCAGATCAATCTGGCCAGCGATCTTCAATACCCTAAAGACTTCCCTTCAGAAACCTACAATCACGGCGACTCTGCCATGGAAAATCGGGTGTCTTATACGAAGAACACCCGAGACCAACACTATAGCGTCGACTCCTCCTATTACATTAACATCCTCCATGGTGATCCCTTAGCCGGGAATGACAATGCCGTTCATCGTTTACCGGAACTTCGCTTCGCACAAGCCCAAGAAAATATCGGCAATTCAAACTTCATTTATTCTTTAGACTTAAACCTTGTGAACTTTGCGCGCTCCAACAATGCCTATGACGACATGGAAGTTCAGACTATCAATGGCGCCAAAATCCGTTTCCCTAAGAACACCTGCAACTCTCCCAACTGGGAAGACAATCCCAACTGTAAGCGTGTCTATGATGGCTCCTATGATCCCGCTGTCGATCAACTGCGCACTGGTCAGCGTCTGGATTTCCGCCCAACTCTTTACTATCCCGTCAATGTCGGTGAAGGACTGGATCTTTTGCCAAAACTTAGTTACCGGGAAACTCACTACAACTTTAACGTCGACGAACAGCCTTATTTAGTTCGCCGCTATCTTCGCACCGAGATCAGCGGACGCATGAACCTCAGCCGTATCTATGGCGATACAGTCAGCACGAAAGCCACACGCTATAAACATGAGATCTTGCCAGAGATCACCTACAGCCGCCTGCCCTGGATTGCTCAAGATAATCACCCCTTCTTCGGAACTGGTTCTTTATCTGAAACTCCCTACTCTTCTCGAGACAGCATCAATGACTTGGATATCGGAAGTGATTACGGCGTTCAATTCGATTATAACGACCGCGTGTATGATCGGAATCTCCTCACCCTTGCAGTCACCAACAAGGTCACCGAAAAAAGATGGATCGGAGATCGCCCTGACTATCGTCAGATTGGCTATCTCCGATTGGCTCAATCCTACGATGCGACCCAGGAAAACAAACCCAACAAGACAGAGCCCTGGTCTGATATTGCCGCAACCTTGGATATGCGTTTGGATCATTTCCAAACCTACTCTATCTTCAACTATTTCCCTTATCAAAACGTAACCAACGCCTCCTCCCGCGTTCGCGTCCTTAACGACAAAGGGCAGTTCCTGCAAGTTCAACTCACTCGCCAATACAAAATCACTCCAGGACAACCTGTCGATACCAGCAACCGCCAGGAGGACTATACTCTTTCGGCGGGATTTGTTTCACGGTACTTAAATTTGATGGGTAAATTCGTCTATGACGCCAACTGGGCCGAATCCAATACGGGTGACCAAATCAAATCATGGGCGTACGTCGCACAATTTAAGCCTCCGGGCGAATGTATGTTTATTACGTTCATTCACGATCAGGTCACAGGCGGAGACACAAATCTCAAACTCAGCTTTGACTTCACGTTCGACGGCGTACCGAAGCCACCACTTCCTCCTGAAGCGCTGGACTCTTACGGCTTCTAGCGCGAGGCAAGTCGCGAAATTCAAATTTAAAAATTCAATATAGTGCCGGTGATTTGCAGACCAGACACCTTGCCCTCTTCAAATTGCGGGAAGAGGGCAAAGTCTGGTTGTTGGTAGGTCGCGGGAACTTTATTAATTTGATAAATTCCATAGCCGATTCCGGCGTACAATCCTAAAGAAGCACCTTTGGCAACGTTACTCCAGGACTCGCTGGGCTTATCGGTGAATGCAAGACTCACAACCCCAGCGGCCGCTCCGCCCAATGTCCCCCAGGCACAGCTTTTAAGGAAGGCTTTAAGATCTTGAGCTGACGCCAGATGAGCTTGAAAGAGGATAAGACAAACAAGAAGGAGTGCTTTCTTCATGCTTTATTGTCCCCTTGTTGAGGGCCCTTCCGTCAACCACTGATATCCTCAATGACAGTCACAACCCCCTCTTTCGTGACAAAGGCCCAGTGCACTTCAACCAAAGAATCCAATCTGTTTGTTAAAAATTGAAGAGCACGCAGCAGTCGGGCTTTTTGTTTGCGCGAGATACGATAGTTTTGAAACTCGGAAAGATTTGTCGTTTTCACTTCGACCATCAAAGCATGACCTTCGGGCGTCTTGAAAATCAAGTCGATCTCGGCAAAGGGAGTTTTCAATCTCTGCTCGAGAAGTTTATAACCTTTTTCTTCGTAAAACTTTTGAACATGTTTTTCTGAATCAAGCCCACGCTGATGGGCCCAATAGATATCTTTAGAATTTGCCGACGAACTCTTTGACGCCGGCGAAGGACTTGCGGTGGACAAGGCACGGACCGTGGGTCGCGATGCTTTGCTTGTGAACGGGCGTTGAATAGCCTTTGTGAACTTCGAATCCATAATGAGGGTATTGAACTCCCAAATCTTTCATCAAACGATCTCGAGTCACTTTCGCCACAATCGAAGCAGCTGAAATTGGTGCCACACAAAGATCACCCTTCACAACCGTCGTTTGTTCAAAACCCTTGAGACCAGGAATTTTTTTATTTCCATCGACAAGAACATGACCACTCGAAACGCCTAGCTGCTCTACAGCTCTTTTCATCGCCAGCAAGGCCGCATTGAGAATATTGATCTCGTCAATTTCTTCAACCGTTGCACTTCCAATGCCCACTTGATGTTCTTTGAGAATTAATTCGGCCAATTCATCTCTACGTTTTTCGGACAAGAGTTTTGAGTCTGTCACAAGATCACTCAAAGAGTCCGAGCGAAAGATCACAGCCGCCGCATACACGGGCCCCGCAAGGCAACCTCTCCCCACTTCATCAACACCAATCACAGGTGTGGGAGAAAACTCGGTCCAATCAATCTTCGGAAATTCGATCTGTGATTTCTTTTTCGCCATACTCTTCGCCGCCGTATTAAAAGTGCCCGTACTGAAAGAAGTTAGATACAAGCCCAAAACAAAAAAGACCTAGAACGCCGTCCTAGGTCTTTTGTATGTGAAAGCAATCTCCGCCGGAAATTAAGCTTCAGCTTTGTTAGATACAAGTTCAGATTGGATCTTAGCTGCTTTACCTTCCAATGCACGAAGATAGTACAACTTAGAACGACGTACTTTACCTGTAGTCACAACTTCAACTTTATCAAGCGCTGGGCTTGAGAATGGGAATGTTCTTTCAACACCAACACCCGCAGAGATCTTGCGAACTGTGAAAGACTTCGCAGCGCCAGCTCCTTGGATTTTAGTTACGATACCTTTGTAAAGCTGAACACGCTCTTTCTCACCCTCTTTTACTTTAACGAATACGTTAACAGTATCACCAGAGCTGAATGACTGGATGTTTTTGTTTGCAGCTTTAACGCTAACGCGTCTAACGAGATTTGTTTCTTTAGCCATTGCCTAATCCTTGTAGCAGTCAATTTTCACAAAAAGTAAAACAAGGGTCTACCATGGACCCATTACGCGGTCAAGACAGATACTTACTGCCGATCTTACGGAAAGATGGCGATAATCCTGGGGAGGAGCCCCTCGAATACTCTCGAGAACCCCTGAGCAAGACCCAATCAGGCCCTCTGTCATACCAAAACCAGTACCAAATAACATAAGAACGGGCTTCTTTTCTACATGCATTTCATGGCGCAACTCAGCAAAAGAATACTTTCTCTTCGCCCACTCCGTTCGCGCCGTTGTCGCTATAACCAGTCCCTCGGGGGCATTCCAGTCCTCAAGGGCCTTTTCCACGCTCTCTGCCGTTCTCACGGACCCCAGGGCGGTCTTACGCATAGGATTGAACTTAGAGCCCTGCCCCGTTCTCCAGTGGTCTAAAACCCTTTCTACGAACATCAGCTGCTCTTGCATGGGATGGATAATGTAATATTTCTCCACTCCATACACCTGAGCCGCCCTCGCGATGTCATGGATATCGAAGTTGGTGATATTGGTCGCCACCGTCTTCTGCATCCGATCCCTCACGGGATGATGAACTAGTCCAATTGCGAGTCTTGGTACATACGGTATTTCAGACATTCAGATCTTCCTCGTGCAAATCTTCAAGCCCCAACACCTGGCGCTCTTGAAGGGACAGCGCCGCCAGGAATTTCTGCAATTCCTTCAATGGAGACTCTGTTTTTTTCTTTTTTAACGCCTGATACTTGGCGTTTTCTTGTTGAAGATATTCTTTAAATAAATCAGGACGCTTCTTGCAAGTAACCAAAGCAGAAACTTTTTCTTTCCACTCCTCAATCACTTTATGATTCCCGCTAAGAAGCACCTCTGGCACTTCCTGCCCTAAGTATTCTCGCGGTCTGGTGAAATTGGGATGTTCTAAAAGGCCTTGAGAAAAACTATCTTTATCCGCCGAATCGCCATGCCCCAAAACACCGGGGATAAAACGAGCCAAAGAGTCGATAATGACCAAGGCCCCCAGCTCTCCGCCTGACAGCACATAATCCCCAATAGAAACTTCTTCGTCGACGTAAGCATTAATAATACGCTGATCGATTCCCCCGTAACGGCCACAGATAAAAATCAAGTGTTCTTCTTTTGATAAAGATCGGGCCTTTTCATCGGTGAGAGTGTTCCCTTGAGGGGAAAGATAGATCACTCTAGAATTCTTATGTTGCACCTTTTGAAGAGTCTTTTCCAAGGTCTCTGGCAACATGATCATGCCATCACCGCCTCCGAAGGGCCGATCATCGACAGTGCGATGACGATCGCTGGCAAATTCGCGAGGCGTATGAGCTTTGACATGAAGTAATTCACCCTTCAGAGCCTGACCCAGCACTCCGTGAGATACGGCGCTTTCTATCATCTCTGGAAAAAGAGTGATCACGTCAATCTGAAGCATTAAGCGTTCTCGATATCAAAAAGCCCTTCAGGCAAATCCATCACAACGGCTTGATGTTTAAAGTCGATCTTCTTAATAAAGGCATCCACAAAAGGAACTTCGACTTTTTTTCCACCAGCTTCAACAACCAAAAGATCTTGAACTCCGTTAGAAGAAAAACCAACGATCTCCCCAAGGACAGTTTGTTCAGGATTTTTCAATTTGAAGTTTTTGATTTCAGAAAGATAGATGGTCTCTCCAGGCTTAGAAACCAAAAGTTCATCATCCACGAAGAACTCTAGATGCTCCACACCCTCAGCCGCCGTCCGATCCTTGATCTCAGAAGCTTTAACAATGATCCCTTTTTTAAAGGGTTTTGTTCTTTCAACAGTGAAGTTTTGAATTTCATCTGAGTCCTTGGCTTTCAAACCAAAACTCTTCATTCTTTTTGCCCAAGAGATATCACCGGAAAAAATAAGGACATAAAGGTCTCCTTTAAGTCCATGAGCCTCTCGCACTTTTCCTACTAATTTCATTTTCACACTCCACCAAAAATAAAAGGGGTTGCCTTATGACAACCCCTTCCCTAGAGAAATAATTTAGCTTTTTCGTGCTTCAAATCGCTTTGAAGCAGCTTAATTTGCTATTCTACGATATCGAGGTGATATCGCTTATTAAGCTTCGTACCAGCGGCGCGGATAATTGTGCGCATAGCAGCTGCGGTCTTACCCTGCTTACCAATCACTTTACCAAGGTCTTCTTTATCAACCTTCAAAGCGAGAAGAGTGGTTTGCTGACCAGGGATTTCGTCAACTTCGACGTTTTCAGGCTTGTCCACTAGGGACTTCGCCATGAATTCTACGAGGTCTTTCAAGCTATCCATCATTACCCCCAAAATAGCACATATCCGATATTCTATCGAATTCGGACCCATTGCCAATCACTATTTGGCTTGAGCCAACTTAATAACGTGTTTTACACGGTCTGTAGGCTGAGCACCTTTTTTGATCCACTCTTCAACTTTAGCAAGATCAAGCTCAACTTTTTTATCGTTACCCTTTGGAGTCGGGATGTAAGTTCCAAGAATATCAAGGAATTTTCCAGTAACGTAACGACGAGAATCCGCTACAGTGATGCGGTATTTAGGTTCGTGCTTAGCGCCCATACGAGCCAAACGAATTACAACTGCCATTTTTCTAAACCTCTTGTTTCAAAAACAGTAAGACCAAGTGTGTACTGTGTTAACGATTAAATATCAAGCCTTAAAATGGGAACTTCATTCCGCCTCGACCCATTCCCATCTTCATAAGCCCACCCATCATCTTTTTAGCGTCCTCAAACTGCTTCACCAGCTTGTTGACGTCCTGAACTTGAGTGCCGCTCCCTTTAGCGATCCTAGTGCGACGCGAAGCGTTTAAAATCTTGTGATTGTTGCGCTCTTCCAGGGTCATGGAACGAATGATCGCTTCAATCTTCTTCATCTCAGCATCAGGAGGGGTCATGTTTTTAAGCTGCTTACTCAACTCCCCCATGCCGGGTAAAAATTTCAAGATAGATTCAAAACCACCCATTTTTTTGAGTTGCTGAATCTGAGCTAGGAAGTCCTCCAGGGTGAACTCATTCTTCATGATCTTCTTAGCAGAGTCCCGAGCGGCCTTCTCATCAATGACTTCCTGGGCTTTTTCAACCAAAGAAAGGACGTCGCCCATATCAAGAATTCGCCCTGCCAAACGATCGGGATGGAAGACTTCTAGGGCCGAAACTTTTTCGCCGACGCCCAAAAACTTAATTGGAATTCCCGTTACTTCACGGATCGACAGAGCCGCACCACCGCGCGCATCCCCGTCCACCTTCGTCAAAATCAAACCCGTCAAAGAAAGTCTTTTATGAAAGCCCTCTGCCACGTTCACGGACTGCTGTCCTAACATTGCATCGGCAACAAGAAGAATCTCTTGCGGTGTCCAGATCTCTTTAAGACGACCCAACTCGCCCATCAGATCTTCATCGATTTGCAAACGTCCCGCCGTATCCACGATGACAACATCAACCATATTGTCTTTGGCCCACTGCTTGGACTTTTCAAGAATCTCGTCAGGCTTCATTCCCACTTCGGTCGGGAATGTTGGAATACTATTTTGGCGTCCTAACGTTTGCAACTGATCAATCGCCGCCGGACGATAGATATCCGCAGGAACCAGCCCAGGCTTTTTCCCTAACTTCTGACGAATATAAAGAGACAGCTTGGCAGCCGAAGTTGTTTTCCCCGCCCCTTGCAGACCTACTAAAAATATCACACTGGGATTTTCGCGAACATTGATATCAACCGCGCCGCCGCCAAGAACATTCACCAGCTCTTCATGGACGATTTTTATAAACATTTGGCCGGGATTTACGTTCTGAAGAACTTCCGCTCCCAAGGCTTTCGCTTTTACTTTATCGATAAAAGTCTTAACGACTTTGAAGTTCACATCGGCTTCAAGAAGACTTAAACGAATCTCTTTAATGACGTCCTCAATATTCGATTCCGTGATTTTGCTTTGCCCACGGACCTTTTTGAGGCTGGCCATAATCTTGTCAGATAAATTCTCAAACATGCGAACTCCTGCTTACACCAAGAGAAATGGTTTAACTCATTGGGGAGGGAATGACAAAGAACCTCTCGACTCATTGCGCAACACGCCACCATGAATAATTGTTAGTCACAGAGCATTAGATGATTCAATCAGACCTCTTTGTGGATAAGAGTGACTCAAAAAGGGGCACAACTATGAAAAAAATCATTCTCGTTTCTTTGCTGATGGGGACTTTCGCGCAAGCTCAACTTGCCACATCCAACAGAGCGGCATTAGAGGGCCTCAAAGATGCACGCAAACAAATGGAAGCAAGCACAGAAAGTAAAATCCTAGAAAAACTTGAAAGTGCGCGCCTTGAAGACGAACGAAATCGTCGCCAACAATTCGAATCGTTGAACTTCAGCGTGGTGAATGATGGTTCTAGCAACTCAAATAACAATCTGAACTCAGGAACACTTTAATCCGCGAGTTTTCCTTCTGACGAGCTTCAACCTCGTCAGAAGAGCTCACAGATTCCTACCAGCGCTGAAACGAGCCCTTCCTAAGACTGATTCGCGCCAAACCAAAAAAGAATGCAAAGCCCACTAAAGAAATCACAGCTGCGGTTCCCACATTAACATCACTCACGCCCAAGACTCCGTAACGAAGTCCGTTGATCAAATACAACAGCGGATTGAGTTTTGAAACCATTTGCCAAAATGGATGTAAATGCTCAATCGAAAGAAAGACGCCCCCTAAATAGGTCAACGGCAGCAAAATAAAAGCAGAAAACGCCGACAACTGATCAAAAGTGGTCGCCCAAAATGCGATACTAATTCCAATCATTCCAAAAATCAGTCCTGCCACAATAAGAAAAAACAAAGCACTCACTGGGTGGGCGATATGAAGCCACTCCCCTTGTTGATAATACATAAATAATGAACCGACGAGGTAAGTAATCAGGGCCACCAAAGTACCTCGAACGACAGAGCCTAAGCTCATCGCCCAGATAATCTCCTGATCTGTTACAGGGGCCACGCGCAGATTCTCAAGGTCACCGGAAAATTTAGACGACACAACGGAAGAGGACGAGTTCTGAAAGGCATTGTTGATCAACCCCATCATCATCAGGCCCGGAATAAGAAAAGCAAGGTAACTCACCCCTTGGTGAGAATCCATTTGCTGCCCTAAAGAAACTCCGAATATCAGGAGATACAAAAAGGAGGATACAAATGGAGTTATCACCGTTTGGACGATTACTTTCAAAAAACGCGCAATTTCACGTCGAAATATCGTTAGAAAGCCGATCATAAAGGCACCTGCCCGTCTTTCTGGCTCACAATTTTCAAGAAGGCTTCTTCCAGATCCCCTTCTTCAATTTGAATATCTCGGACCAACTGCGTGGGAACACCCAGTTCGTTGATGAACTCTCCCAATGGTTTTTCTTGAGGAATCACAAAGAAATAGTCTTTGCCTATGACTTCCATCAAATACGGAGACTGCACGGGAACCTGCTCGGCAAAAACGATACGGATTTTTCTTAGAGTGTACTGACGAACAATTTCCTTCGTTGCCCCCACGCACACCAGGGACCCTAAGTTGATAATCCCCACTCGATCACACAACTGCTCTGCCTCTTCTAAATAGTGAGTGGTTAGAAGAACAGAGGTTCCTTCACTGCGCAATTCTCGAACAAAATCCCACAGATCTTCCCGCAAGCGAATATCCACGCCTGCCGTGGGCTCATCAAGAAGAAGCAGCTTCGGGTTATGCACCAACGCCTTGGCAATCATCAACCGACGTTTCATTCCACCTGAAAGGTGTTTGACTCTTTTGTTGCGATGCTCGTAGAGGGCCAATTTGTTTAATAGAAAATGAATACGCTCTTTATTTTTTCGCAAGCCATAATATCCGGACTGAAATTCCAGAATTTCTTCCACATCAAAAAAACCAGAGTTGATCACCTCTTGATGAACCACGCCAATCTGTTTTTTGGTAAACATCGGATCCTTGGTAACATCGACTCCGAAAACTTTGACTGTGCCAGCTGTCGGTTTTTCCAAGGTTGTGATCGCGGAAATGATGGTGGTTTTGCCAGCTCCATTCGGCCCCAGGAGGCCGAAGATTTCTGCGCCCTTCACTTCAAAAGAAACACCCTTTACAGCATCAACCGCGCTGTTCTTATATCTTTTTACTAGGTTATGAATCTCAAGAGGAAGAATCATCAAATACCACTACTACCGCGCGCGACTAATGCTGGTGCAAAATTCGACCGTCGGGTTTTCTCGCTTAAGCCAGTTTAAATCCCATTCTTGATTGACCAGAACCACGGGGTTGTCTTGAAGGTCTCGGAACATATTTGCTCCACCCTTGAGTTCAGCCACAGGCTTCCCCGCATCCGTTCTTGGCCAACGAGCCACCCCATACGGAAGACGATTCAACTTCACTTCCAAATTGTATTCATCCTGCAGACGACGCAAAAGAACTTCGAACTGAAGTTCCCCGACCGCGCCAATGATGGGATCTTGAAGGCCCACCAAGGGATCAATGAACAACTGAATCGCACCTTCTTCAGAAAGGTGATTTAAAGCTTCTTGCATTTTCTGGCGCTTCAAGGCATCTCGCACTGAAAGTCTTCCGAAAAGTTCCGGTGCAAATTTAGGAATATCCTCAAAATGAACTTTCCCTGAGGCGTAGACACAGTCTCCGATGGCAAAGTTGCCTGTATCCCCAACCCCCACGATATCACCGGCATACGCATCATCGACTGTTTCTTTGTCAGCCGCGATAAATTGGCTGGCGTAAGAAAGGCGCAACTCTTTGTCATGTCGAGAGTGTTTCACTTTCATGCCGCGTTCAAACTTCCCAGAGCAAATACGGATAAATGCAATGCGGTCACGGTGACGACGATCCATGTTGGCTTGAATTTTAAAGACAAAACCCGTGAAGTTGGCGTCGCATGGATCAATCTCTTTATCGTCTTTGGTATGTCGGGGCTGCGGTCCCGGGGCGTACTGGGTGAAAAATTTAAGGAAGGTATCCACCCCGAAATTCTGTTTCGCCGAACCAAAGGTCACAGGCGAAATCGTTCCATTTAAAAATTCGTTCACATCAAATGGAGGCAACGCACTCTCAATCAAATCCAGCTCTTCAATCACCTGTTCTGCAGATTCTTTATCAAGATACTGATAGAGAATCTGATCGTCTTTTCCTTTTTCAAAAGGAATGACTTTATAATCTTCGACTTCTTCACGGCGCTGATCGTAAATCCAAAGTTCTTTTGTAAGGCGATTGTAAATTCCACGGAATCTTTGACCGATTCCCAAAGGCCAAGTCACAGGGTAACACTGCATGTTCAGTGTTTTTTCAACTTCATCAATCAAAGTGAGAGGATCTTTCCCTTCTCGATCAAGCTTATTGACGAAAGTGAAAATCGGAATCTGACGAAGACGACAAACCTCGTAAAGCTTTTTCGTTCGCTCTTCCACGCCCTTGGCGACGTCGATCAACATACACGCTGAATCCACAGCCATCAAAACGCGGTAGGTATCTTCCGAGAAATCTTTATGTCCCGGAGTATCCAGAAGGTTCACGCGAAGACCATCATAATCGAAGGTCATCACTGACGAGGTGATAGAGATCCCTTTTTCCCGCTCCATCGCCATCCAGTCCGAGGTCACCGCCTTGGTACCGCTCTTGCCTTTGACTTCGCCCGTTTCGTGGATAACGCCTCCATGATAAAGAAGCTTTTCGGTCAAAGTCGTCTTCCCCGCATCCGGATGCGAAATGATGGCAAAAGTACGACGGCGTTGAATTTCTTTTTGAACCTGAGGTGTCGCGAGCATCTTAATTCCTTACTAAAGGCTTCTTTTTACTTGTAAAATCCAAAGCTTACAAGCCGTTGCCGAATCGCATTACTTTTCCTTGCCTTCCTAGACCCCCACGGCTTATACAGGGGGAGAAAACTTTTAACTCCCCTTGGTTTGGAGCCAGTGGACGGATATGAAGGTGATAATATGACTGCAACGTCGAACTATTATGTTACGACTTTTTATAAATTTCTCAAGCTCTCAGACGTTCCGTCTGTTCAAAAAGATCTCGAAAATAAAGCGGATGCGCTCAATGTGAAGGGCCTCATCATTCTGGGCGAGGAAGGTTTTAACTCTACGTGCGCGGCTCCGTCTTTAGAATCCTTTAACTCTTGGAAGCAGTTTATTCGAGACTACTTCAACTTACCGGATCTTTTCTTTAAAGACTCAGAATCTCACAAGGCTCCGTTTCGCCGTTTTAAAGCGAAAATCCGCGAAGAGATCGTAACGACAGGCATCCCTGAAATGATGCCGCCGGAAGGAAAGAACTATCACCTGACTCCTGAAGAATGGAATAAGGTGCTTAAAGAAGAAAACGACTTTGTGATGATTGATACTCGCAACTGGTACGAGTATAAAATCGGCACCTTCAAGGGTGCCCTCAATCCTAACATCGAAAAGTTCACAGACTTCCCTGAGTACATCGAAAGCCAGGGGATTTCGAAAGATAAAAAGATGCTCATTTTCTGCACAGGTGGAATTCGCTGTGAAAAAGGAATTCTGGAGCTTCAAAAACAGGGTTACGAAAATGTCTATCAGTTGCATGGTGGAATCATCAACTACATGAAAGAGTTTCCGAATGACCAGTTTGAAGGGGAATGTTTTGTCTTCGATCATCGCGTGGCTTTAGATCAAAACCTTCAACCTTCGACACAGTATGGACTCTGCCCGCACTGTGGTCAGCCGTCTGAAATCAAGGTCACATGCAAACGCTGCGACTCGGAAGAGTTGATCTGTGTGGACTGTGCCAAGCTTGATTTTAAAAAAGACACCTGCTCCAAGAACTGTGCACATCAATACAAACTTCATCCCGACAAAAAGGGGCCGAAACAAGTTGTGCCTTTTGAGATCGAGAAACTCAAAGCCGAAGGTGTCGATGACATTCCGACGATTCGAGTCTCTAAAACTAAAGTTGTGACAGTGAACGACAAAGGCGAATCACAAACGGTGTCTGCGAAGAACTAATTCTTCGCAGATTCTTTGTGTGCTTTTTCAATATCTCGAGCAAATAATCGAACCACCCAGGCATCATTGATGTTGAGCTGGGTGCTGGATAGATTCATCTTCACCTGAGAACGATACTTGGGATCATAATCGATGCTCTTGGGGTCCACCCCCGCATCCGCAAGAAACTTCAGCATCTCTGCAGCGGCATCGTCGGCGTCGTAAGATCCGCTTTCGTTCACATTCTTTTCCATCTGTTCACAAAAGCTGAGTGTCGCAGAGTCTTTGGCCAGATCTGGTTTTTGCGCCACCGCCTTGGCGAGATGGTGCATGTTGTAGGTTTTTTGCAGAATCATATCGATATCACTTTTGTGATTTTTTAGGTATTCACCGGCGCGATAGATTTCATAGTAGAACTCAGCCTTCTTTAAAAGACCAGGGTCCTTTTCTTCCTCGGATTTCATCACCATGTCCACCACGGACTGCATCCCCGGAGCTCTAAACATAAAGCGCATCACCGGAGCCGCCGTCTCAACCAGAGGGTCTTTTGTCTCCCCCGCCAAGATCTCAAAGAAATATTTTGCGGACGCATTTTGCGGATCGCGGAAAAAATGACTTTGTGAGGCTCGCTCTAGGTTGCGACACCCCTCCACAAGAGGTTTGCGAGTATCTAAGAAGTCTTCAAGCAAAACTCGTGTCGTGTTTTTTGTGATTTGCTCTTTTTCAGACAAAGCCGGAGCGTTCTCTTGATGGGCCGAAGCCTCCTCCTGCTTTGACGAAGGCGGCAAGGCCTGTTCGCCACTTTCTGTGCCCACTTTTGCAGCATGATCTTTTAAAGCCGGGGGCGTGAGATTTTGTTTAATATCAAAAGCCGAGGGAAGTTTAGAAAGGCCCCAGATCAATGTGCCGATCAAAACAATTGCGGAAATAGAACCGCTAATCAGAAAAATCTTTAAAATATTCTTCCATTTCATAGGGAAAAACTCCTCTTGAGAGAGAAGCGAATCAATCATGGAACTAAAAGGAGAGCAACACTCGGCAAATGATACAGGCTGTTATATTCCAAGTTTTAATAATGAGAGTTGACCCCCCGCCTCTTTAGCTCTATACCTAAACACCTTGTCGCGGGGTGGAGCAGTCTGGTAGCTCGTCGGGCTCATAACCCGAAGGTCGTAGGTTCAAATCCTGCCCCCGCAACCAATAAAGGCTCGATGGTAAACCATCGGGCCTTTTCCATTTTAGGGAGTGCATTGGTTAACGAAATTATTTCGTGCGTATCTCACGATAAATCCTCTCCATATTAATTTTTTTCAAAAATGGATCAGGCCTTTAAATAGTATAGGTCTTTATCTTTTTTGTACCCGAACTCCTGCCAGATCATTTGATGCTGATCTTCCCATTTCTTGATGGAGTCGAGATAAGAATCCTTCCATAAAGCCTTTAAGATTGCCGTACGTTTATAATACCACCACCAGCTGACTGCGTGGCTTTTGCTATAGAGGTCAGGAATTGACTCATACAGCGAAGATTTAACATCTGGTTCCAAGGAGTCGCTAAGGCTGTTTACTGAGTGATCTTGAGGATTATGTCTTATGGAACTTAATAGCGAGTTTGCCTCTGCAATTCGAACCCCCGTCAATCGCATATATATCTTCAACCAGTCTTCACGATAGAGCAGCAAACCATTTGTATTTTGCAACTCAGGATGAGCAGAATCTTGGCCTCCAGTCTGATATTTCTTTAAAAGACCCAGCCCATGAAAATCTCGAATCGTTTCGGTATTAATATAGTCCATGGGACTTTTGTAGATGAGGTCTTTATATAACTCCTCTATCTCGCTTGCTCGATAGTTGTGTTCTGCTTGAAACTCTGGGGAAGAACTTCGAAAGGCTTCAAAATCTGGGCTCCAATCGGGCCCAAACAGGCCCCGAATTCCATATCTCTTAGGTGCCTCCAATATTATCGGATCTAAGTCTGAAAACTTCTCAAAATCAATTTCCCCCGTTTTGTTTTGCACATCTTTTAAAATATCCAAAATGGGGCTTTTGAAAGCGACGACCTCAAAATTAATTTTCTTGCTGATTTCATCGCAAAGACGACCCAAAAGTTCTGAATTTGAATACTCCACGTCGAGCATAAAGATCTTTGATTGAGAGAAAGTCTCTGGCATTAAGTCAAATTCGCGGGGATCAAAGGGTGAGTACCCTTCTGAAAATAAAACTAAACTTGCCGCCGTATTGGCCCTTCCGGGACCGATCAGAATATTCTTTTCTTTGACAACTTTAAGAACCTGCCTAATCTCCGGCAGAAATTTTTGCACATCTTCTGAGAAATGATCCACCTCGGACTTGAGCTGGGTGATCAAATCAGAATCTGCCACCACTCCACGACGTTTTAAATTATTTAAACTTGTTTCAAAAATACTCTCCATAAGGACCCCTCTTTGTTTTTCGGTCAATTGCTTGTTCTTTTCCAAAGAGGACAGCAGGGATTCTAAATTCTGAATTCGCAGAGATAACTCAACAGCCTCGGTTTTGCTTTCAGCAACCTTTTTCCTAACAAACTCATACAGAGTTTCTTCTGTCGTTACTGTTAAGAGTCGCTTAATCTGTTCGAGGGTGAACCCAAGTTCTTTAAACTGGACGATTCGCTTAGCTTCGTCGACCTGAGATGAAGAAAAATAGCGGTACTTATTATCGCCTCGCTCCCGAGGAATTAGTAGCCCCTTTTCTTCATACAGACGCAAAGCCTTCAAACTGAGACCCGTTATATTACTGAATTCACCAATCAAAAACCAATCTTTCATGCTGTCCTCAATCAAAGAATGAAGTCTGCCCTAGGGGCAAGGTAAAATATTTTTTTCCTGATTTTCAAAAAAATCAGATCAGAATTGCTGATTTTTGAAAGTACGAGGTTCTTGAATGCAAATAGCCGATCGCATCAAAGAGCATTTAGATAGACTTACATACCATAGAGTACTTCGAGATAGGCTGAACGCAATCGAAGCGGGTTCAATCTCTCGTCACTTGTCTTCTGAGTGAATTTCTATACTTGAGTCTTCATCTTTGGCTTCGACGCATTTATGAAAAGTAAAAATATTTTTTTGAATACTTTTTTCTTTCATCAAAAACGTTATAGAGCGTTTCCAGATATTTCTAGAAATTTCAATGTCCACAGCAGCAGAGACACTGAGGGACTTGCAGGGGCATTTAATTCGACTTGAGAAAAGTGGTGCGTTTGCTTTTTGTTTTTTACTCTGGCAGATCAGTAAAATCAAACGGAGGAAAACGTATATCACACAATCAAAACGAAATGAAAATGGAATTGGTGGTTTTTTGGAGACGGACCATAAGAAGCTACTTCGTCCAAATGAGGTTTCGAAGATTTTAGGGATATCGACTGAGACTGTATATGACTGGAAATACCGAACGAAGAAGCGCGGAATCCCAGAGGGGCTGTTTGCTAAGATTAGCTCAATGCTTTTTGTCCGATCAGATCTGTTAAAGTATTGTATCTCTAGGCAATGAACCCCTCATTGAAGAAGCAATATCGTCAATGAGGACATTAACAATTGTGTAGCTTTGCGAATTAACTCTTTGTCTGATCGATATTTTTATTTTCGTAAACACTTCGCAGGCGATTAACTCTTGCTATTTCAATTTCTCGATTGATTTCTATCGCAAAATTCTGGCGGAAAAACTTTAGAGGTGTTTTGTTGTCAAAATTAGACACTTGTTTCATCCAATCTGACTGCTTATGCAGATACCTTATCAACACCTTATTTGATTCATTGGAGTCTACCATCTGTGATTCAATAGCTTGTCGAAGAAACTTTTCAATCATGGCAATAGTTTCAAAAACTTTAGCTCGGAATAATATCTCAGCATCTATAAAATCATCAATGGCTACGAATACCGTTGGATATGGATTTAATGGTCCCACAGAAAAGAGAGGCTCCTTTTCTACTGATGTGACGATGAGTTTTTTTAGAGGAACATTTGAAATGGAGGTTAACTTTATCCAGGCATCTTTTTGGTTGTCGGCAAGAGTTTGTAGTTCATCATAGTGGTTGATCAATTCGGCCAGCTTTGATTTGAACGAATATTTGTCGACATCTAGAATCTTTTGCTCCTTAATTAAATCAAAAACTCGGTTATGTAAGGACGGCAATCCATATCCAGAAATTACAGTCCCCAAGGTCTGTTCGGGGTCCAGTTTCTTCTGAACGAAAGTGGGAATATCTATATACAGATCAACTAAACTTTCAGATAACTTCGTTAATATTTGATAAATATTATTTTCAAGATTTTCTTTTTTGCATTTCTCCAAAAGTTCGGTTCTGTATTGTTTATGAACGGTAAGAGTAACTCCAAAAAATACACCAAGAATCGAAAGTAATTTGTATCTGAAGTCTGCATCAGTATCTGGAATGAAAAAAATAATTTGTGGATAGCCAACCCCTAATGCCATATATGCAACGCTCAACCACATGAAAAAACACAACCATGACTCGCCAAAAAAACTACTTAAAGCTTTTATGTATTTTTCTATAGTTCTAAACATTTAGCCTCCAACGAATAAACAATATATCGGTTATTCGAGAGAATGCTTAAAGGGCTTAGGGCAATTTTATTACAATAACAATATATATAACGAATCGAGTACACTTTAGACTATAAAGTATTATTTGTTTTTTTCCGATATTACATTTTGCGAGGTAATAATGGCGAAAAAAAAACACCAGGGCTAAAAACAAAAGAAAAGTAAAATCACCTGACCATTCACGTGGTTCAGCTAAATTTCCTCGTCACTCCCTCGAGAAGAGCTTAAGAATTCCTGAAGCTATTCTTCAGCAAAATGCTGGAAAAGCATGCTCCGATCAGGATGCGGCAAAATATCTAGGCCTTACCTCAGCTGCAGGACCTTTCCTATTAGAAATAAGCCCTGCGTCCAAATATGGCCTACTCGAGAGACCTGTTTCTGGACAAATAGTTCCGACGGAATTAGCTAAGAAAATTCTACGTCCTCAATCTCAGTCTGATAAAGTAAATGGATTGAGAGAAGCACTTCTTCAGGCGCCCGAGCTAAGTGAAGTCTATAATCACTATAGAAACGAAAATTTACCTGACGCCCAATTTTTTGATAATGCACTCCAAGACAAGTTCAAGATTCCAGTTGGCAAAGTATCTGAATTTAAGGAAATTTTTATTTCCTCCTTAAAGTATGCTGAGCTTTGTGAGGAAATTAACGGAAAATTAAGAATAATCGATGCTACAGAGCATACTAGAAATCTCGGAGAGGAGAGGAGAGAAGAGAAGACAAACACACTTATAAAGCTTGAGAAGTCTGTTAAAGTTGCTGCAGGCGACTCATGCTTTGTGGTTATGTCTTTCGCAAAGCCGATTGGTGATTATTACGAGAAAATCTATCAAGTAGCTATTAAAAATTCAGGTCTTCAAGCAGTTAGGGCTGACAGTGAAATTTTTGGGGCTGGCAAGATTATTGATCAGATCTGGTCCGGAATAAATCATGCGAAGGTATTGATTGCTAACCTGACTGGACGAAATCCTAATGTATTTTATGAGCTGGGATTAGCTCATGCTTTAGGAAAGCCAGTTGTTCTAGTTTGTTCTAACGAGAATGATGTCCCATTTGATTTGAAGCATATTCGTGTAATTTATTATGATCAAACAGATCCTTTTTGGGGTGTAAAACTAATTGATAAGATTTCAGAAAATATTTTATCAGCTCTGAAAGAGCCTGAAGAGGCTATCTTTCAGACTGCGCTCCTCCTAGGAGGACGAGAAAAATAAATTGAGATCGAAAGGTGTTGATTGATCTCAATTTTCTAGATTTATTTGGTGATATGGATGGAATTAATGTTTTTATAATTGCTTTTTTTCTCAAATGTAGTCAGAGCTTCTAGTTTTTCCATCAAGGATCCAAAGCAATCCTTGGCACTACCTAGCTGCTTGAGAATAATTAGTCTAAATACTATTTCAGTATTTACATCAATGTGTGCTGCGGAAATAGTGAAATCCTCCCACCGCATTACCGATTGATGGGTCACATTCAGCATCTTTGCAAACTCGCGCAAAGACATCCCAAAGTAATTCCGAATGAACTTAACCTGATTCCCAGACAGAGGAACACCCTGACGGGCACAAATATGCTCAATCAAGGGTTTTGCATATTTATCAAAATCCACATCTGGAACTAACTCTCCGCGAACCTTGACCGCAGGGAGTTCGTCAAAAATGACTGGGAAGCCGAAGCCTTCAAATCTATAGTTTTTAATTTTCATAACTTCTCCCATTTTAGATCTTCGGATCAATCACTGTTAAAACCAGGATCACTTCTTTCGATACCGGCGCGACCTCAAACGTAATCCCGATTCGTAACTCCCGACCGTCGATGGTTGTGCCTTCGATGCTGTAGTCCCAGGAGTTAAACTCTTCATTAAAGCGGTCCCGCTTAGCATCGTGCTTACCATTCGCTAGAGCCTGCAAAACCTCATAGTACAGGATATTGCGCTCTCTCATGCGGCGGTTGGCATGGTCGCTCATTCTGAGTCTGTGAGCCTCTAAAAGAGGCTTCATCTTTTGGATGAGGTTTTTCTCTTTCGAGGGCCTTGCTTTCTTATCGGAAAGCCTACTGGTACTTAAAGTACCACTTTTGGTTTTTTTGTCATTTTGTATTTCCCAGGCCCCAATAGGGTCTTTCTGGTGTTTATATTTGAGAAGGCGACCTAGACCTGAGTTCTAGGTCGTCGCCTTCCAGGGATAACTATTGCAAAGCCTCAAGGCCTACTGCCTGGGGCAGTGGCGTTGCTTGCACTTGCGGCGCGAGGCTTGCAAAAAAGTCTCCGGCCATTTCAATGGTGAAGTAGTCGCGATAGATGGCTGTGGCGTCTTTGAGGATTTTGTAGAGCTGGTTTTTTCACAAACGATCCGAACGTGATCATACTTCGGACCGTCAGTTGGTTCCCTTCTTCTGATGCAGTCGACATAACGGCGAACCTTGTCGCGATAACGTTGTTTGGATTTTTGGGCTATCTCGTATTCAAAGGCGATGATCTTTCCGTTGAGGGACTTATTAACCCCATCCGGTGCCGAATCCCTACTGCCTTTAAATTGAAAGTATTCCGAGTACACCTTTTCTGAATCTTCAAGTGCTAAACGAGACTTCATCACTTGGATATCGTGATCGAAAGTGCGCACGTCGATTTGTTCGATGTACTTACTCGGAGTCAACGACGACTGCATGTAATAGATCAGTTCGTATCCATGCTTAGTGCCGATGTAATAGCTTTTATGCTCGAATCGTTATCTTACGGGTCGCAAGGTCATTGCTGCCGTAGTCTACGGCGGTGGACTATCGACATTTACTAACCTTCGAATGACGAAGACCACAGATTAATCTTATTAAAAAATAACTCAGGCCTTTAAATAGTATAGGTCTCTATCTTTTTTATATCTGAACTCCTGCCAGATCATTTGCTGCTGATCTTCCCATTTCTTAGTGGAGTCCAGATAAGAGTCCTTCCGTAAAGCCGCTTTTTTTTATGCTCTTACTCGATAATATCGGGCGGAGGCAGAATAAAATAGACTCCGTATCGGGCGAATTCTGATAGCAAATTATCTAGATCGCTGTGATCGATAGTCTTCTCAAGAGATATCTTATCGCAACTCCTTGGTCCTGTGAGTTGAAGTTTAATGACGATTTGAGGGTAAAGGTAGGTACCGTCCACACTCTTTACCACACACTGTCGAGGCACTAATATCGAACTGTTGTTGTTAGATTCCAACCCAGCGAAATGAATTGCCAGGTTTCCTGAGACGTAAGGATATGCCTGCTCACTCTTATTGGAGTGAGTTTGCCCATTAAAGTTAAATTCGGCATTATTATGGCCGGGCAGAAATGAAGTCGAAAAGCTAATATAAACTTGAGTTTTCTCTGGAAGCTCCCGAAGCGTGGCATTTCTAAAGTTGACACCGCCCTGCAGACCACCAGCACTTTGCCCATAAAATCCCGTATACTCTTCACCGATAAGGCTCAAAACCTCATGCAAAGCCAGTCGTTTCTTAGCTTCAAAATCTTTGAGAGCATCCCATCGTTTAGAGTTCAAAATAATAACACCTGAACTTGGAAAATTGAGCGCGTCCACCACTTGAGAATCATCAAATCTTCCTGATCTCAACTCGCTCTCCGAGACGGCCACCGAGGCGCGATCAATCGCAGAAAAAATCTTTTCTCGAGTGACATTTGTTCTCATTCTCTGCAGATCCACGGTCATAGCTGCAGCTCTGGCGGCTGTGACAAATTCTAAAGCTGCGGCATTTCCTCCACCGGCATCGCCTCCACCCATAAGTTTTCTATCGAGGTTTCTTTGACGCGCCCTCTTGACCTCATCCAGAAGACGTAAAACATCTGTATTGCGATTTACTTCCAACAAGTCACGCTCACGGAGACTTAATTGCCCTGCCGTAACTTGTTTGACAGGTGTCTGACCTGCGATAGTCGCCGTCCCATTTTGAGACATAGGAGGCGCCGCAACGGCGCTCAAAGCCAATACATTGGATATTAAAATGAGGGCAAACTTCATAGAGCCTCCTAAGCAAGGTTATAGCAATCAGTCGGCCAAACGTTTAGCCTCGTGTCCCAGCTTCCCTAGTGATTTTGCACAAAATAGGGCTTAGTTTTTACAATATGTAAAGCCGGGTTTTAAACTCTCCGATAAAGACTTATGAGCATTTTTAATTACATCGAATATCGAAAATATCTCAAAGCGACTCTCGAATCCAAACCTCGCAAAGGTTACGGAGAACTTTCAAAATGGGCTGAAAGCTGCAATATTCACCCGACTCTTTTAAGTCTTATATTAAAAGGAGATCGCGAGCTTTCCCTGGAGCAGGCCTTCGCCCTCAGCCACCACCTCGGACTTTCTGCCATGGAGCAAGAGTATTTCATTCTACTCGTCCAGCACTCACGCGCAGGAACTTCAGCCTATAAAGCTTATCTGCAAAAGAAGATCGATGCAGTTAAGGATGAGGCCACCACCGTCAAAAAACGATTCCGCCACGAATCTGAAATTTCCGACGAAGCGAAAATGATTTTCTATTCGAGCTATATCTATTCAGCCATTCGCCTTTATTGCGATGTTTCTCCGAACGGAGTCTCTTCGGAAATGCTCATCGAAAAGTTCAATCTTGATCGAAGGGATCTGCAGGAGAAGCTGCAATTCTTATTACACAGTGGACTCATCCTGGAACAAAAAGGTCGATACAAGCTGGGCCCCTCTCGCACGATGGTGGGAAGAGAATCCGTCTTCGTCACCAAACATCATCAGAACTGGCGAATACAAGCCATTCTGAAGGCCGAGCGACTTTCTCAGGAAGAAATGATGTTCACCTGTCCCATGGTTCTTTCGAAAGCAGACTTTGCGGCCTTCAAGGTTGAGCTTTCTGAACTTATCCAGAAGTTTTCAACCCTGCTGAAGGATTCAAAGAGTGAAGAGGTGGGTTGCTTTAATATCGATTGGTTTTGGCTTTAAAACCCGGATATCTAATACAACTAATTGATATCACTTATATTTTCATTTCACCAAACAGCCAATTGACTTTACATATTGTAAAATCTGCGATGTCCTTTTTACTAAATTGATATGGAAACTCCTGCCGATGCGATGCATTATGGGCCCAGTTGAGAGATATTAATTTGAAAGGAAATACTTATGAAAAGCATGAAACTCTTCTCTGTACTATTGGGACTTGTAATCACAGTATCCAGTGCCATTTCTCGCGCTGAAGCAGACGTCAGTTATGATTTCGGTGTCCGACCTGCTGCAAAGCCTCAGCCGGTCGTAGATCGCTCAGTAGCGCTCACGCACTTCCCTGCGGGCACAACCATCACTCTAGCCCGTCCAATTGATTTTGAGATAGGCAATAACTGGGTTTTTCTTGGAGATGGAGGTCATGAATTTCTAATCTATGTTCAGCTTCATAAAGACCTTGATACAACTTATGAGCGAATTTTAGAACCTCGCGTTCTTAAAGTCGCAAGCGCCAAAGCCCCTTATGCTTCCGCCTGTGATTATGATATCGGCCCAGATTACTGCTCGCACCAGAGGGATCCCATCACCTTTAAGATCCAAGGCGACAGTGCGGTCGACAGTATCCAACTCTGGAACTATGGGACAGCTTATCCAGATACGGAGTTGAGTCAATCGAACTTAGACTATCTTCACAGTCTCGGCATTACCTTCAGCTTCCCAAAAGCAAAAGAGCTTTAATACAGAGTTCATCCCCCACAAAAGAAAGAAGGATGAGAGTTACCTCATCCTTCTTTCTTTTAAAAAGCCACATCTCATTTTGAGATGCTTTTAGTGACATTTATCTCCAAGTCATTCGTTCTTGCATATCGAACTAAAGTTTCTTTCGCAAAATTCCGTTTAGTATCCTCCTAGACCAGGGGGAATACTTTGAAAAAGAAATACTTTGCCTTAAGTTATTTCTCAGTCGTAGCGATCGCATTAGGATTGATGTATCAGAATATGACAATTTCTGGTGCCACTCAGCCAGCGGAGTTACAAATTCACCTGGCACCGACAGGAAACGATAGGAATATTGGAACCGCGAGTTCCCCCATCTTGAGTCTTCAGCGCGCTCAAGACCTGATTCACGAGAAGTTCATAAAAAAACAAGAACCCCTTAGACCCGTTAGAATTCTTGTGGCACCCGGCCGCTATTACGGTCAAGGCGTAAACTGGGATACATTTTTAAAAAATCTTCCGATCACTATCGAAGGACAAGGTAACTCAAAACAAGGTGTCGTCTTTGTTGGAGTCTCAGAATCCTTTGCAAATAATATTTTCGCGAACTTCAATTCAAAGCTGCCCACCACGGGTAGTTCGATCTTTTTAAAAATTCCTGCCCGCAATAATAGGTACTCGAATCCGCGCATACTCCAAAAAGACGGCACCCTGAACGTATCTCGCGACGAGTCCGGTAGAGTTGCCCTAAATTTAACTATTAAAGGACTTACAATTGCGCACTACTGCGAAGCGATCTCTTTTTTCCCACTAAATCAGCAGATCCTAGAGAAGGTTAATATCACGAATAACACCTTTCAAAATATCGGCTCCATGTTCGACCCTGTCTTCGACTCTACAAGCCAGAAAAGGATTGGGGCGTGTGTCTGCGCAATACGATTGGTCGGCTCACAAGAGTTCAAAGTCTCCGACAACCGCTTCCTAGATAATTTAAATCTCCAAAAAATTGAAACCTTCAAAAACAGATATGGCCCCGGGCACTTCCATTCCATTTATCTCTCTAATAATGCCAGTCGAAATCTCATCGAGAACAACCTTTTTGACCATACAAATGGCCCTCCTCTGAGAATTCGAAATGCCTCTGATGATAATGAATTCATTGGAAATACATTCAGAAACTTCGACTACAACCTTTACGCTGCGAATGGTAAAGGCGATGCGTATCTCGCTAAGAATAGTAAGTTCGCGACCCTGTCCGAGTGGTATTGCCAACCGGATCAACCCTCTTGCGAGGGCGTCAAAGATTGCAAAAGTACAAGCGCCAAACTCATCCGCAACATTTATGATGACAGTTTTATTCTTTTCAACTCCATCGCAACTGCAGGTGCCAGATCCACCTGCCCTACAAATGACGATCACCTAAAAATTCAGGTGGAAGCGCGACAGAATTTCAATTCTTCGAAGGGGCTCTGTATGCTTAAGTCTGTGAAGGCTTGCCCTCGTCAGGGACTCGCGGCAGGCTTACAGGTCATCGACTTTGCAAACCCTAAATGGATCTCGCTTCAAAATAGCACCGCCGAGGAAAAAGCCGTCGCCTGTCAAGATCGGCTAAAAAGTGTTTACTATGAATGCAAGACCTCCGATCCCCTATTAGCGATTGAGGCACAGCTTATTATCGACAAACAGTCCACTAAACGTTTCGAAATCGGCAACGGCTGTGTCGTGCGCGGCGAGGGCTGTTCCCGAATGCAGCTCAATGGAACTGAAAGAATGGACAATGATCCGGCGGCTCAACAAAATGCCTCACGTTGTTTGGCTCGCAACAACTCTTGGTACGCCTCCTGTTCCAAAGACAACATTGATCAGCATTTTCTTATCAGCTCCCGGTACTTAGATGGGGACAGAGCTGTTGAAAAGATCAGCGGCAATGGTTGCATGATTTCTGCAAACCAATGTCCACGCATGGGCTTCTTTGATGGCCAGACTCGTCTTGACTCTAAAGACGAAGCCCATTCTGACTTACGAATTTGCCAAAAACGTGCAGAACAATATTGGAACTCCTGCACTCGAGATATGGCGGAATCTAAAAAGGGAAATGTCAAAGTCACAGCGCGCTTTTTCAACCGAGGGGTTGAAGCTGGAAAAGCAGTATTTGATGGACGATATCGATAGTTGCCAATAGATACTTGGTAGCTATTTTATTTTTAATAAAATACACGAACCCGACTAAGGCAGACATAGCCCACAACACCTGTTTTTAGGCGTGGAGTTCTACTCAAAGTTCTTAAAAATTATCTATCTGCTCGACGAGTTCTGGATGCTCAATAAATGGATTTAAGTTGTTTTGATATTTTTCAATGAGGTGATTGCGATCAAGTTCATCCTGATCGACGGGATCCATCACGTGCCAACGACGCAAAACCTTTTCCTGGTGTTCATCGATCGTCTTGTCATAACGAATTGCAAAGTAGAACAAAGCGCGAGCCACATTTCCCTTATGATTTTGCGGCGGTTCAAAACAATGTTCAGAGTATTCATTATATCCCCGCTTACTTTGATCCGCCTCCCACTTAACATTTTGGACGTCACAAAATGGCAGACTGCTTCGCATCGAGTTTGTCGAACTGGTGGTCGAAAACAAGTGATGTAAGTCACTCTTCGCATCCCCGTTGGCACCTTCAGACTGAGGCCAGGTATGCTCGACGTTCATCAACTTAGGACTTGGAACCCCCACAAAGTCCATACAGACACTGGGAGAATAAACGCTGCAAATCACACCCTCCGTTTTGTTCAACTTAGTGAATAAAACTTCATTTGCAGCTTTATATGTGATGGGACGATGAACACTCTTCACTGCTTGACTCAGATCACTGCGTAAGTCAGCCAAGGCAGAAAAAGAGAATATCAGTAAAAACCCTAAAGTCATATGCGCCCTGTTTAACAAACTCCCCCTCCTCCTTCAATAGAAGAAAAACTATTGAACCAAATACCCGAACCCCACCCCCTAAAAGGGTCATCTCACTAAATACCTAAAACCACAGTGGCTTTTACAACCTCTACGCGCAAGAAAAGGCCTTATCGCCTTGAAAGAGATTCCATCCAAGGCAAACATTCATCCCCGGAAACCCCTTCGCCCCTCCCCGAAAAGACCCTTCTTGACCCTATTGCCGCGGTCCTTCACTATAAATCCATGACCAGCTTCAAAGTGTTTATCGCTCTTTTCTCGCCGCTTTTATTAATCTCATGCACCCATCTTTCATCTCAGGATAAATCAATATACGCTTGCCATTTTCGCTATGGAGGAGACTGGAAGCACTTTGAGTTTTCTGAGACCCCCTATTACGAAGCTAAAATCTTTGATGCGAACTACTTTTTCCGAGCCAAGGTTGAAATCGTGACTCCTCCTACGGGAGAAAAGCTTCTTAAAGTCTACTCCTACGCGGAAGCTCATGGGCGAGATCAACTTATTCACCAGGCTGTTTATAATGTCTCTAAAGCGCCTTTGAACGAAAACATCACAGGGGAACAAACTGTTTACGAACCGGCAACCGAAGCCGAAATGAAATACTGGTGCGAAGTCCGATGAAAACACTTATCTTTTCAACACTGATGCTTTTGGGTTTTTCATCTTTTGCTCAAGAGGTCTCTTTGAGTTTTGTCGGCGACATCATGCTGGCTGATGGCCCCGGAAAATATATCAAACAAGGGGGAGATCCCTTTAAAGAATTTCGTCAGGACTTAAAGAAAACTGACTTTGCCATCGGCAATCTCGAGTGCCCTGTTTCCACGAAAGGCCAAGAACTGAAGGAAAAGCCCGTGACCTTCAGAGCCCACCCCTCCAGCGTCAGAGTCTTAAAAGATTTATTTCACGCAGTTGGTCTAGCCAACAACCACACTGGAGACTACGGCACAGAGGCCTTTCTTGAAACCCTGGACGTTTTGAACAAAAACCAGATTCATTCTTTCGGTGGCGGAAAAAACCTCAAAGAAGCTCACCGCGCTTTGTATCTCGAAAAAAATGGTCTCAAGATCGCTGTCCTTGCTTACAACGATTTCAAACCTCGTTCTTTTGAAGCTTCCAGTGAAAGCCCCGGACTGGCATGGCTCGAAGACGATCAGGTTTTGCAAGATTTTGCCGAAGTAAAAAAACAAGGGGCCGATGTGATCATTCCTTTTTTGCATTGGGGATGGGAATATGAAGGGTCACCGAATCAACGGCAAATTGAAATAGCCAGATTAATGATCGACAACGGCGCCAGCATTGTCGTTGGTGGCCACCCCCATGTGACTCAGAAGTTTTCAGAATACAAAGGAAAAAAGATCATTTGGAGTTTAGGGAATTTCGTCTTCGATGGTTTCCCTGAAGGACCTCGGCGCGTGGGTTGGCTTCTGCAATTTACCGCCACCAAGAATTCTGTGAAGGATCTTAAAGTGATTCGGGCTCGTCTGAGTGAAGGCGGAATTCCCCATCGCGACGGCGAGGTGGATTTAAAGAGTGAAGAGTTTTCCGGAATATAAAAAAGGCCGGGATTAAATCCCGGCCAGCCTTAGACATTTCACGTCTTACTGAATATCTGCAAAGCTCACGCTATCAAACTTCAATCCAACAAGTTGATTCACCCAAGCCGCTGGCGAAGTTGCCTGAGCAGCAGGATGAAGACCGAAGGCATAGGCACCTTGAGCTGAAAGTTCGATCCCCGTATTCACCCCACAGTCTCCAACGTTGGAGATATTGGTATGACAACGGTTGTTCGGCACCTCGATATACTTAGAGGCGTCAGCCAAATCGTTGCCAGTTTGAGTAGAGGCGTAGTAGTAGCGCGTCTTCAAACCTTGATTCAAATTTCCCTTGATCGTCGCAATACGTGCCGCGAACTGAGTACCATTATAAAGTGAGCTATCGTAGATATCGCTGGCAATCCCTTCAACCTGTGAGACTCCAGTGATTTCACCATTTGTCATAGATACCTGGGCCACGATTCGGTCATGGCGAGACCAACCGCACGAACCCTGCTCGGCACACAAGAAGCGATCTGAACGACTTTCAAAGCGCAGCTTCCCAGTCAACAAATCAAAGCTTGCCGCATTCGCACCCGACTTATTCGGGCTCACTGCCGACTGATCATCTTCAGTTAAAAACTCGACCGTTGTGCCAGAAACCTTCGCCGCCAATCGATAAGTTCCAAATTCTTGCGACGTAATCGAAATCCCTGTGTCGTAGTACGAGTTAAAGAACGCTGGTTTTGAGGCTCGAACGGTGGCCACCATGGTTCCCACGCCCATATTCGCCAATTGGGATGGAGTAAAACAACTGGAGTCAGCAACGACCGTAACCTGATGTTCCTGATCGTCAAAGACCACTCCGGCTTTTTCAATAGCACAGGAAATAGCTCGGATCGTATGTAAAGATCCTGGAATAGAGTCCCCCGAGGCTTCCGCCACTGAAAGTTTACAATAGAAAAGTCTTTGCGGATAATCCGGACTTTGGGTGTCGAGATAATTTCCCAGCTCATCAATCGGCATCGCGTGCTCATTGCACAGCTGATTCACCAGATTTGCCTGAGCAAGAATTTTCCCCTGAACCGCCTTACCACTTTGCACAGCGGATTGACTGGCAAGGCCTTGTCCGACCTGGACAATAACCCCTTGCACCGCCCCCATCACCAATGATGGTTTCTCTGCGGTGATTGTTTCAGGCACAGCGCCTGAAGCACTGTCCTCTTTTGCCGCCTGACATCCCGTCAATGCGAAAGCATATATAAGAACGCCAACACTGAGGATTTTATTTATTTGCTTGTTCATACCACTCTCCTTGTTAAAGTTGCGCGCAATTGCGTTTGCGCTACCCCTTAACAGAGCAAGACCGTGGCCAAATCATAAGCTATGGATTTTATTAAAGTCTCATTTCAAGGCGCCAACTGGTGGTTGCAGGTTGGCGGCAACTTTTAGAGCTTTTCTAGGCGGCTTTCTTATTGAGTATCTTTCTGAGACCTTCCCGGGAAACTCCCAAACGGCGAGCCGCCTCAGATTTATTACCAAGGGACCCTTGAATCACTCTTTGAATCATCTCTGCTTCGAAAACTTCGCGAGCCTCACGCAGACTCATTTGCTCGAAACGCTTAAAGGAATCCTCTGACGCAGGCGCCGCCGCAACCAACTGCACAGCGCTGCGATTGCGAAATTGAAAGTCATCGGGAAGCAAAATAGTTCTCTCGCCCGCAGAAAGACACGCGCTTTCAATTTTATTTTCAAGTTCACGAATATTCCCCGGCCAACTGTACTCAATCAAACGCTCCATGGCCTCGTCACTGATCGTACGAAGTTTCCAGCCTCGCTTTTGGTAAAGCTGCTGCATGATCGCAGAAGCCAACTCCGGAATATCCCCTTTTCTTTCACGCAAAGACGGCACCACGAGATTAACAACATTGATGCGATAATAAAGATCCTCACGAAACTTCTCTTTTTGAATCTGCGTTTCGATATTCTTATTCGTGGCACAGATCAATCGAAAGTCCACGGCTTTGGGGGGCTCATTGGAGCCCAGTCTTTGCACTTTCCGTTCTTGGAGAACACGCAAAAGCTTAGCCTGCATCTCAATAGGCATTTCCCCGATTTCATCTAAGAATAAAGTCCCCCGATGAGCGAGTTCAATCTGCCCCTGACGCGGTAATGTCCCCGTGGCAGCCCCTTTCACGACACCGAAGAGCTCGGCTTCAAAAAGAGATTCAGGAATAGCTGCACAGTTGATGGCAATAAAAGGCCCTTCTCGACGAGACGAATGATGATGAGCCAGGCGAGCCACAACCTCTTTCCCGGATCCACTTTCTCCCGTAATCAGAATATTCGAGTCGGATTTTCCGAAATCCCCAATATGATCATAAATTTTTTGCAGATCTGCCGACTTTGATTTCAAACTGACAGAAGAAATGCTCTTTCGCCAGATATTTTTACGGTGTTCAATCGCGGACTCAGAGTCCTCCGTCATTTGACTAATTTCGTAATTTTCAAAGGCCATGGTCGCTAAAATAGAAAGAGCCTCTAAGGCATACTGATCGTGCTCGTCAAAGTCCCCCTCGTTCTTATTAAGAACTTCAATGACCCCCACCACCTTACCCTCTTTCCAATGGAGGGGTACGGCCAGAACCTTTTTCGTTCTATAGCCCGTCTTTTCATCGGCTGCAAAATAGAAGTCCTCATCTTCCTCAACTTGATTGCTATAATAACTTTTCTGGTCACGAAACACTTTTCCCGCAATCCCTTGGTCGGCGCTAATAACAATCGTGTGATTGCGGATACCTGTTGCGATGTAGTTACTCAGATACTTCAGATGTTGTTCAATCTTGAATTGGGAATCAAAGAAGATGGCACCACGTTCGGCCCCTGTCGTTTGAATACAAAGGTCCAAAATCCGCCCGATGAGGTTCTCACCTTGCGCTCGTTCGAAAAACACTTGAGAAGAAGTACCTATAAACTTGAGATGATTATGTGATTTAGACATATCCCCTGTATCGGCAAAAACCGCCAACTTATGGAGGCTGCCAATGGGACTTTCTAGTATTGTGACAACCCCTGTGGGCGTTTCAAAATAGGATCTCTTTAGTTTTAAGGACTTAGAAGATGGCCTGCATTTCGCTCTTTAATTACATAGAAATTTCTCACAAAGGAGATTTTTTATGGACACAACTCAGAAAGCCCGTCGTTTTGAGGAAATGGAACGCGAACTTCGTTTTCTATGGCAGGAGGCTCATGAAGAAGTCATCGCAAGTATTAAAGAACGAAAAATCAAGCAATACTGGGAACTTTTCCGTGCCTACAAAAAACAGAAGCAGTTCTTGTTGGCTTTGGAGACAAACTAACACCCCGGCACCTCACTTGAGGTACCGTCCCCAAAGAACAAAGAGCCACATCAACAGCGCCGGCCCTGCGAGCATGGCTGCCGAGGTTCCCGCTGGCGGAACAGGTCCAAAAATACTTGAGGCGTAAATAGCCAAAAGAAACACAATTAAAACTATGAAAGAAATCAAACTGCCTTTTGATAGCCTAACTTTGCGTGTAAGAAACAACCAAATTCCTGCAAAAAAAATTCCGAGTTCCAACAAGACCGTAATCGGAACAGAACGCCAAAGTAGAAAACCCACCTTGATAGAACTATCATCCAAAAGCGGCAAATCAGGCTCGTGAACCAAAAGATCCAAGAACCAATGACTGAGCACAAGGAAAAAAAGAACTAAAGAGGGCCGCTTCTCCCGCCTCACGAGATAAAAGACACCGGCAACTAAAAACGACCAAAAAAAGGTTGCCACAAGACTATGCGAGAAAGGGTAAGAATCAAATTTCAGGACATTCATCCCCATCTTTTCCGAAAGCGGAGACACGGATTCCCAGCCAAGAAGAACAAAAATAGGCCAAATTAAATCAATAAACTGCGAAGCAAGAATACAAACTCCCAAATTTATTTTGGGTTCAATTCGTTTTGCCGCAAACGCCATTCCAAAGTGCGCTAAAAACATAGAGAATCCTTCCGCGTCCAGATCTTTTGTCCCAGTTTAGATACATTTCATCACTAACTCAAACGATTATACCTTAGCAATGTGACTATGTCATTTACCCGAAAATCTTGCACAACCCGAACTCCCTTTTTAAGCTGCGCTTGGGTTGTTTGCGTTGTTCGAGAGAGCTTCAACAAATACCCCGTCGCCCCCGCAAAGGTTTCGGTCTTCTGCGGGGATTTCTTTTCTCACTCTCTTGGATTCACCCCTAAGTTTATATTTACTAAATTTTCAAGCCCATCCTTTAATAAATTTGAATTGCCGGAACATCCTCCAGACTCTAGCGTCTAGGCAAAAGGAGAAACTTATGAAATCACTTCTGTTAGTCCTGTCACTATCAATTTGTAGTTCTGGCTTCGCGATGGATCCGACCTCCCACAATCCCCTTGAATCCTGTATGAAGAAAATGAATCAAAACTTAAAAGCGATCGCAAGACAGGTGCAAGAACCGAGTCTGAACCAACAAACGGCTCAATGGGCCGACAAACTTTCTCAAATCACAACTCAATGCAAAAGCAACGTGCCCGACGGAATCAACAGCCTTCCCGACAATGAAAGAGACACGCGTAAAGCTCTTTACGAAGAAATGATGGATCATACGGCGGAACTCAGCGATCAACTTGCGGCAACCCTTCGTAAAAATGACAACCTCAAAGCTCAAAAGATTGTGGAAAGTCTTATTGCGATTAAGAAAGACGGGCACCAAGAGTTTAAGCACAGTGATTTCACGTTGATGGCATATGATCTTAAAACCCTTATGAAACAGATGGGCACCAATCTTAAGCTCATCACAACGCGAATCAACGATCCGGCTCAAAATGCCAACTCTGCAAAGCTGGCTGACGAAATGACTCAAGCCACTTTGGAGTCCAAAAAGCATATTCCGGGATCTATTTCTTCTTTGCCAGCCAGCGAACAAGCTGCTCGCAAGGAGCAATATGATAAAATGTTAGATGAAAGCGCGGGATTGTCTCAACAACTGGCACAGGCCCTCAGAGCCAATGATACGGCCAAAGCCAAAGTTCTTCTTGAGCAATTAAGTAGCCTCAAAAAAGACAGTCATATTGAGTTTAAGTAAGAAATTCGATTTCTCGCTGTCGACTCCTGCGAGAAGGAAGAGATAAGATCCTAAAGACTACGACTAGGTAGTCTTTAGGATTAACACCAAGACCCTACTGAGCCTGGTACTGATGAGCCTGTTCCCAAAAGAAGGGACGGTAGAAATCTTGAATGTCTGTGTCAGACTTTTCTCCAAGAATGGCCTGAACTTTATCCAGGGCTTCAAACATATTTTTCATCTTTTTATCGTTCAAAGAAGTCAGTTTTTTCTTAAGACCTGCGACCTTCTTGCGATCATAAGGTTTTGTTGTGATGGTTTCAAACAACACACCTTTTAACTTCGAGGTCTCTTCCTGAATTTGGAAGGTTTCCTTCGCCAAATTTCCGTGAAGGTTCATTAGCTGCTTTTTCTGATCCGCCGTCAAAGTCTTTGAATTCAAGATAGACTCAACACCTTTTTGAGCGACGCCTCCATGCATTTCAGCCGCAGGCTGCGCTTGAACTTCTTTTTCAAGCTTTACTTCTTCCGCAGAAGGCTTGGATGCACAATTAACCATAAGAACCGAAAACAGACCCACTACAAGAACTCGAACAGAACTTTTCATATTAGTTTTCCTTTCAAACCTCTAAAAAAATGATCTTACAAACACTCATTCACAGACTTTACAAAATACTCAGTCAAATCCCCACTTTTATCATCCAAAATATCGTAGATCGACTGCACCGGCTCCACCACACAGCTGCCTTTTCTGAAAATAAAAAAGTCATCCTGAGGGATCATAAAACGCATGGATAGTATGCACGATTTTGCATTTCTTCGACAAATAATCTCGTCAAACGAAACAGGGTGTGAATTTAGCAACTGATGTTTCTGTGCCTTCCCATTCAAAAGCTCAAGAATTGTTCCTCGCGCAGAGGCAGAAGGAAAGGCCAAACTTACCGAACTCATCATCGAAACTATTGAAAGAAATAAAACTGCATTTCTCATAAGGAACCTCATATGCTTACCTTCTAACACCCCGGGATGGGGTTGATCAATGACATGGGTCATGTCTGGAGTCGCTCCAAACCACTCAAAACACGACTTCCGACGCTTCGCTGCAAAAAATAGAGACCTTCTGTGCGAAAAAAAACGCTCTTACTGGATATCTCTTCCTTCGATGTGTTTTGACTTTTCACGGAGGTGGAGGACGGCCCGAATAGTTTGTGAGCATGAGCGCACACGGCGGAGGCCATGGATTCCCTGGAGCGGGCGGCTCGCTTCCGAAGCGTCTTGTCGGAACAACTAGCTACGAATTCTCCGCCACCACTGAGATCTTTAACTTTTTCCAAAGAGCCTCGAGCTTGAATTCACATAGTGTGGACTGATTTAAGATTTCGTCCACACTAAATCGACCAGTCTCTATTTACTCCGCTTTTAATATCCGAAAAGATCAAAAGAGCGGAGGATAAATGAGTAAATCTGAACTTCAAGTGATCGTTCTAAAAACCCCCAAAAGCACCCCCGACCAAGCGTCAGAGATGGATCTGGACAAGATTCGCGAAGACATCGCTCAGTATATTCGCGAGACCATCCGCCTTGTCTGTGGCTCCGACGCAAAACACTCCGTCACTTGGATCAAAGGAGACAAAACCACGGCTTATAAAGTTTGCGTTGAACAAAGAGTGCTTGGAAAAATCCTTGGCTCAAAAGGAAATCACATCAATGGACTGCGCACGCTCATCCAAGCTATGTGTGGAAGTCGTGGCTTTCGCGGCGTTATTGATGCCCCGGAGACGTTTGAGTACGGCTCGAATACTCCGAAGTTCTTGCCTCGCTAGGATGCTCTACCGAGCTGACAAAATCGAGGGTGAATTGAAGAACCTGGTCCCATTTGGTGTATTCATAGTCATAAGAAATATCAGTGTCTGAACCCGCCTTCTTCGCAATTCCCCTCATTATTCTTTTCAGAATCCAGTTGTACTTAGAGTATCTCAGGGCTCCCGCAAAAACCACCCATCGCCCGGGTCGCCACCCACTCCAAGTGAAGAAGTCTTCCACAATCCCACGCAACTCTTTTTGAACCGCATCATCATTTTGCAAAATTCCCAGGCAGACAGAAAAAAACGCCGTGGGTTTATTAGAAAGTTGTCGCGCGTGAAAACGCACCCATTTTCTGAGAGAACTCGGATACTTTCTCATATACACGGGAGCCCCCACCAAAATCCCATCGTATTTCTGAAGACTCTCGGGAGAACGAACCGCCTGACGACTATAAACGATATCGACGTTGTGACCTCGGGCCCGGATTTTTTCAGCCATGAACATCGCTATCTTTTCCGTCTGTCCGTATTCGGTTCCGTAGACGATCAAAAACTGGGACATAGCTCCCTCCTTTTGCACACCCTTTAATCAATATACTGCATTAAATCGCCCCAGCAAGTGCGATCCTCAAAGGACACAAGTGGCCAAAGGGCCGAAAATATTGAGAACCGGCAAATTATGTGTAAACTCAAAATCCCAATTAACAGCTAAGGAGCTTCGTTTTGGCATTTCGTTGGATCGGAAAATCACAAGATGGAAAGTCAGTCACTCTTCAACGCCTTGAAGGTTGTCCGATTGAGACCCCGCCGTACGCGACATCCGCTTGGCTAGAAAATAACGCAGATCTTATCCGTGTCGGTGCCGTTTTAGATGTCGAGACAACAGGCCTGAATCAAAATGAAGATAGCATCATTGAAGTCGGTCTACGCCAGTTTTCATTTAACAGAAATAGCGGAGAAATTCTGTCGCTAGGAAAGTCCTACTGCTGCTTTCAAGATCCGGGGCGCCCCATTTCGGCGGAAATTGTTGAGTTAACAGGGATCACCGATGAAATGGTTGCCGGACAAAACATTGATTGGAACCATGTAAGTTCACTTTTAGATGAAGCCAGTCTTGTCGTTGCTCACAATGCCCGTTTTGACCGCCCTTTTGTCGATCGAAAATCGAAAGCCTCTAAGGACAAGATCTGGGCTTGCTCCTTGAAGCAGATTGATTGGAGCAAAAAAGGCTTCACAAGCTCAAAGCTTGAACTTCTTAATATCTATCATGGCTTCTTTACTGACTCCCACCGCGCAATCAATGACGTGGATGCTTTACTGTATCTTTTGAGCCTGCCGGAAAACGATTCGAATAAACCTTATCTATTTGAACTCCTCAACAACGCTCGCCGTCCCATGACCCAAGTCATCGCAAGCGCGGCGCCTTTTGAAGCCAAAGATCACCTCAAAGGCCGAGGTTACAATTGGGATAATACAAATCGCTTCTGGTCCAAGTTCATCTTTAAGGATGAAGTCCCGACAGAGATGTCCTGGCTTGAAGACTGTGTTTATTGTGGCCCGTTTGGAGGAATGACTCGAGACATTCCTCTGGTGGATGGCTTTAAGAACTAAACTCTGATTTTTAAAAAGCTGAATTTAGTCCTCTTGTTTTCTTACATAAGGACCTCGTGCGCAGATCTTTTCAGCATCACGATGCTAAACTGGAACTGACTCCTCAACTTGACAAGATTGATATAGTGCTCATCTTTGTTACATTAACCCCTTTGTTGGGGGAAAAGTGAGGTCCTTATGTCATTCGTATCTGGGTTTGTGCCCGTTATTCCGCTTAAAAATTCCGTTTTATTCCCCGACATCAGTATGCCTTTGCGCGTGGGACGGGAAAAAAGCATTTCGGCTTTACAGAAGGCTCTTAAAGAGAATCATTGGATTGTTCTTTTAACTCAAAAAAATCCGCAAGTGCCTCTTGAGAAGATCGAAGATCTTTACTCCGTCGGCACTTTAGCCAAAGTCGAGTCGTTTCGCATTGATGAAGACGGCAGTTACAGCGTCTTCGTCAAAGCCCACCAACGCGTCCGAGTTGTCCAGAGCCATGACAAAGAAGGCTTCTTCGAAGTACAAAGTGAAGCCCTGGAAGATCGTGGGCAAATGGATAAAAAAACCGAAGAGGCCCTCTTAGCCAGCCTTCGCACGCTGAGTGAGGAAATGTTAACTCTGCTTCCCGGCAACACCCAACAAGTCAAAGACATGTTGACCGAGATCGAAGACCTTTCCACTCTCGCGAATATGTGCGCGGCTTATGCGGATATCTCTGTTCCCGAAAAACAGGAAATCTTAGAAATCCTGGATCTCAAAGATCGCACTTTAAAATTGCTTGATCGCATGCAAGAACTCAAAGAACGTCTTAAAATCCAAAGGGGCATTCGCGATAAATTAAATGAAAGCTTCCAGCAAACGCAGAAGGAAGCGATCTTGCGTGAACAAATGCGCGTCATTCGAGATGAATTAGGCGAAGGTGAAAACGGAAATCTTTACGGCAAATTCAAGGAACGTGTCGAAAAATCTGGAATGCCGCCCGAGGCCTTGGACTTAGCTCGCAATCAGTTAAAACGTCTTGAGACGATCAATTCCGCCTCCCCTGAATATCAAATGATTCGAACCCATCTAGAGCTGATGCTGGATCTTCCTTGGAATAAGTCTTCTCCTCAAAAAGAAATTGATCTTGAAGAAGCAGAACGAATTCTTCACGAAGATCACTACGGCCTGGATAAGATTAAAAACCGTATCATGCAACACCTGGCGGTGATGAAACTTCGTAAAGCCCATCAAGGATCTATCTTGCTCTTTATCGGCCCTCCGGGAGTTGGCAAGACCTCTTTAGGTAAAAGCATCGCTCGTGCCTTAGGTAAAAAATATGCTCGCGTCAGTCTGGGAGGCGTTCGCGATGATGCCGAAATTCGTGGGCATCGCCGTACCTATATTGGTGCACTCCCCGGTCGCATTATCTCAGCCATTAAAAAAGCCGGGGAAAACGATCCGGTCTTTATTCTTGATGAAATAGATAAATTGACCCGAGGGTATGGTGGAGACCCCGCTGCAGCAATGCTAGAGGTGCTCGATCCTGAGCAAAACAATACCTTCTACGATCACTACTTAGATACGCCTTTTGATCTTTCTAAAGTGTTCTTCATCGCCACGGCAAACTCTTTGGAAGGAATCCCCTTGCCCCTTTTAGATCGCATGGAAGTGGTCGACCTGAGTGGTTATACCATCGAAGAAAAAAAGCAGATTGCGCAGAAATATTTATGGCCGAAGCAGCTTAAAGAACATGGCCTGGATGAAAAATCACTCCAGATTACGGAGGCCGCATTAAACAAGCTTCTCACTCACTACACCCGAGAAGCCGGTGTGCGGGATTTACAAAGAAAGATCGCCACCATTTGCAAATTTATGAGTTTGAAGCTCGTGAAAACCACCGAAAAAACACTGACGGTGGACGAAAAAGATCTCGAAGACATTCTGGGTTCAGAACGATTTTCGTCAGATATGATCGAAAGTCTGCTTCCCCCTGGGGTCGTTACGGGCCTGGCCTGGACACCTGTCGGCGGTGACATCCTATTTATTGAATCCGCACAAATGCCAGGGACAGGGCAACTTTTACTGACCGGCCAATTAGGCGATGTCATGCAGGAGTCGGCAAAAATTGCTCTCAGCCTTTTGAAGTCTCGACTTCCGATTCTAAATCCATTGTTGGATTTTACGAAGAAAGACATCCATGTTCACGTCCCTGCGGGCGCCATCCCAAAAGACGGCCCTTCTGCTGGCGTGACGATGCTGACTTCGATCGCTTCACTTCTTTTGAATAAATCCGTTGATCCAAAACTGGCAATGACAGGAGAAATTTCCCTGCGCGGAAGTGTCATGCCTGTCGGCGGAATAAAAGAAAAAGTGATCGCAGCACACAGAGCCGGAGTGCGCGAGGTCATATTATGTAACAAAAACGAAAAGGACCTCAAAGAGATCCCACAGGAAATTCGTAAGGACATCCACTTCCATTTTGTAGAGGATGTGAACGAAGTCCTTAAAATATCTTTGGGTATTGATCTCCCCCGCTGGGACCAGGCTCTTTTAAATCCCCCTGAAACTCCGCTATTACCTGCAGGATAAACAAAACATCTCCCGGTCTTAAAGAGGTTAAGACCGGGAGCCTTCGCGTGTCTCATTTTGAGAAGTCACAACCTGACAGTGTTATGAATTCCTAGACAGTTGTTCACGAATTTTGAGTCAAATAAAAAGAAGACCTCTTTCGTGTTGGCTTCCACCTTGCTTTAGACCTTCGCATGGGAGGAAGTTACATGAAAACTCAGATCTTTATCGTCGGGACCACAGTCGTTCCGGGTCCACTAAAAAGAAATCAGGATTTTGAATGCTCACTCATTGAAAATCCCTACAATCTGCGCACTGCTCTAAACGAGGTGTTGGGGGAAAAAATCATTGTCGTGTATTTGCCCTTTTTGGAAATCCGTCATTTTGATATTTACGCCTATCTGCAAAAGAACAATCACAACGTAAAAACATTTTTTGTCGTGAACGAGCTTTCAAGCTCGATGAAGATAAAACTGAAAACACATCAAGAGTTTATTGTCCTTTGGAAAACGGAAGAAGGAAATCTCGCTCGGGACATTGCCGCCTATTTGGACGGAAAGAAGTTGGAGCTTCGCCAAGACAAAAGAGAGTCTCATGAAAATAAAGCTCTTTTAAGTCCCTCGATGCTCCCTTTGGGAAGTGAGAACAAGGGCTTTCAACCTATTCTTGGAGGCGCTTTTGAGAATATCTCCCTCAATGGCTCTTGTCTGAAGATCAAAGCCCCTTTTTACACCAAAAAAGATTTCATCAATTTGACCTATCAAAACAAGGAAGGTGAATACGTTTCCGTGGAAGGACAGATTCGGTGGACTCGCTGGGATGAGATGGAGCAAAGTCAGGAACTGGGGGTTCAATTCCTGACTCAAGGTTAACACCTGACGCCCTGCCTTGATAAAGCAACATATTGCCTCCCTCTCTAAACTGTGCGTTGATTGAGGGGTGGGAGGCTTTATGGTTAAGCTCTTAATTGCAATTACGACGTTCCTTTTGTCATTCAGCGCTTTGGCGTATCGCACCGTCTATGTCAGTGGCCAAGCAACTGAAAATACCTACTGCAATGCCAACAGCGGTTTTTTCTGCCTCGACAATGCCAAACGCCGTGCGGAATCAGAAGCTGAAAGAGACGCTCGCTGGAGTTGCGAAATGTCTTACCGGGGACGGGCCCTTACTTACACGACATCTCTTTATACCACCTGCAATCCTAGCTATCTTCCGCCAAACCACGACGGAACCTGGGTTTACTGCCGTTCTGAAGCGCGTATGCAGTGCGAAGTGAATGATTAAGGTTTAACACATCATGATCGAGAGTCTGAAAACAAAAGGGCCCCTGATTCGCTGGTTATTGTTTGGCGTCCTGCTGACGGCCTTTGTTTTTATCAATGGCCCTTTTTTGATGCCTCTGACGTTAGCTGGTATTTTTGCTTTAGGCCTCAATGACGTCATCATCTCCCTAAATAAAAAATTTAAAATGAATCACGGTCTTTGGGTTGGACTGACCCTGTTGGCGGGACTGGCGCTGTTCTGGATCCCTTTGTCTTTAGCCATCTATCGAATCATCATGCATATCAATGAACCTCAAACGTTAGAAACTGATCGTATCGTCGCCCAAATCCAGGCATTGAAGGACTTTGTTCTTGATGGTTTACAAAAACTCTCGCACTGGACGGGTGCAGACCTAGCAACACCCGCTCGCGGAATTTTAGAAAACATTCTTAAGAAAGTCGGCGAAATCGTCATCGCTTATTCCAGTCATTTCCTGGGACAGCTCCCGGCGATTCTTCTTGCCAGTTTTGTCTTTATGATTGTTTTGGCCTTGCTGCTGACAAAGGCATCAAAAGTGAAAGACTTCACTCTTACATACAGCCCCTTTAATACGGAAATGACTGAGACGTTGATTCTTGTTTTTAAGAAAAGTTGCTCCGTGACTTTGTTTTCAACTTTGGTCGTTGGATTGATTCAAGCAGGTCTCATCGGGCTTGGCAGTCTTATTTTCGGCGAAGGGGACTTCTGGCTGATTCTGACTATCACCTTTTTTGTATCCTTCATTCCCGTTATTGGCGCGGCCCCGATGGGCTATCTTCTTGCCTTGCTGGCCTTTCTCGGAGATCGAACGGGCCCTGCGATTGGAATGGCTGTGGTTGCCACTGTCGCAGGAAGTATTGATAATGTGATCAAACCTTTTATGGTTGGCGGGGAAAATAAAATCTCCCCGATCGTCGCCTTCACCTGTGTCGTGGGAGCCATTATCATGCTTGGACTTCCGGGCCTTTTAGTCGGCCCGGTGATTATGAATCTGTTTGTGGGGATCAGCCCGCTCTTATTGAAAGAACGCTAAACCTTATAGCTTACGAATGAACGACTTAAAAAAGTCGTTTCCTTTATCGTCCACGATAATGAACGCCGGGAAGTCTTTTACTTCAATCTTCCAAACGGACTCCATACCCAACTCTGGGAAATCCAGAACTTCCACTTTCGTGATACACTCTTTACCCAATCGTGCGGCAGGGCCCCCGATCGAACCCAAATAAAATCCACCGTATTGTTTGCAAGCCTCTGTGACTTGAGGACTGCGATTGCCCTTACCCAACATAATCATCGAAGCCCCCATACTTTGGAAGGTTCCAACGTAAGGATCCATACGCTCACTGGTCGTCGGCCCAAAAGAACCCGAAGCATAACCTTTCGGAGTTTTTGCTGGACCCGCATAATAGACGGCATAGTTTTTAAAATACTCCGGCACCCCTTCACCGCGATCGACTTTTTCTTTCAGCTTAGCATGGGCAATATCCCGAGCCACGATCATTGGACCGTTGAGCATCACGCGAGTTGCTACTTTTTGCTGAGACAAAACTTTCAAAGTTTCTTGAATAGGTTTATTCAAATCAATCTCAATCGCCTGCGCGCCCGCGTCTTGAAGATGATTCGGAAGATATTGCTCAGGGTGAAGTTCTAACTGCTCTAAGAAAATTCCTTCACGAGTGATTTTACCTTTAATGTTACGATCCGCAGAGCAACTCACACCCACGCCAATCGGGCAGCTTGCACCATGACGAGGCAGACGAATCACACGCACGTCATGCACGAAGTATTTACCACCGAACTGTGCGCCGATCCCCGTTTCGCGCGCCCACTGCTCGACTTGTTTTTCCATTTCAAGATCCCGATAGGCGCGACCACTGTCACTTCCCGACGTGGGCAGTCCATCGAGGTAACCGGCGGAGGCATACTTCACGATTTTCAAAGTTTCCTCTGCGGAAGTTCCCCCCACACAGAACGCCAAATGATAAGGAGGGCACGCCGCCGTCCCCAAGGAATTTAAAGTCTCACGCACGAACTTTTCAAATCCATCTGGATTCAATACAGCCTTGGTTTTTTGATAGAGGTACGACTTATTGGCGCTGCCTCCACCTTTTGCCAAGAACAAGAAATGATATTCATCCCCCTGCTCCGCATAGATGTCGATCTGTGCAGGCAAGTTAGTCCCTGTGTTTTTCTCTTCAAAGAAGGAGAGTGGCGCCATCTGAGAAAAACGCAGATTTCTTTTTTGATAGGTATTAAAAATTCCTTTAGAAAGAAATTCTTTATCATCGATTCCGGTAAAAACTCTTTCCCCTTTTTTCCCGACGACGATCGCCGTTCCCGTATCTTGGCACGAGGGGAATTCCATTTGCGCAGCGATGATCGCATTCTTCAAAAGATCCACCGCAACAAAGCGGTCATTCGGAGATGCCTCGGGATCTTTAAGAATTTTTTCCAATTTTTCCAAGTGCGCAGGACGTAAGAGATGAGACACATCGCTCAGGGCTTCCTGGGCCACCAGCTCCAGAGCTTCTGGCGCAATCACCAAAACCTCTTTGTCTCCCCATTTTTCAACGCGCACATGATCGGAAGAGATCTTTTTATATTGAGTGTTATCTTTTTGCTTTTCGTAGAGTGGAGAATATTTAAATGACATGCCATTGAAAGTAGCATTGCGTCGTTTCCGCGCGCAATCCTCGGTAAGGTGTGTTAGGTGGGCTTTTTGATGGGATCTTTTGAGCCGCGATCACGGCATTTTTGGGGACCGGGCGCTCTCCGCGTAAGAGAGGTGGTCAGGGACCTACCGAGGGTCGAAGGAGTTTTTCATTGTCTCCTTCTGAAACCCAACATATCGCCCTGGACCCATAAGCACAAACAGATAATATTTAGACTTTCCATAAGTTTTGCTTATACATAAATCCACCCCGAATAAACACAATTTGGGCGCCAATCTATGAAGATTTTGCAGCGTACCACGCCTCTTTTCCAAGGGAAACTCACTGTAGAAAAGGATCTCCATCTCCTTAACACAATCCTAAAAATTCGCAGAGCAATTCGACGGCTCTTTAGATTGCCAAGTTCTCATTTTTCTATTAGCTTCTCGGAAATTTTCTACTGGAGGCTCCATGGCGCTATTGCTGGTCAGCTTATGTCTTGCAGCGGTGATTACCCTGTACTTTAAGAACAACCCTTTAGGTCACACGCGCAAATTCATGATCCGCCGTTTCGTGAACTGGTTCCCTCTGGGCATGACCTACGCCTTCCTCTATATGGGTCGTTACAACCTGAACGTATCAAAGAATGCTCTGGGCGACATGATGACCAAAGAGCAGTTCGGTCTTATTTTCGCGGCTGGAACCATCACCTATGGATTCTCTTTCCTTCTCAATGGCCCGATCGTCGATAAAATTGGGGGAAAAAAGGGGATCATCATCGCTGCTCTTGGCTCTGCGGTCATGAATCTTCTAATGGGTGGAGCCACCTATTTATACCTCATGGGTCGCCTTAAAACGAACATGGTCTTGGCGTTCTCGGTTCTTTTCGCACTCAACATGTTCTTTCAAAGTTATGGTGCAGTTTCGATCATTAAGGTCAAAGCCTATTGGTTCCACGTACGAGAGCGCGGCGTTTTCGGCGCCATCTTCGGGACTTTGATCTCTTTTGGGGTCTATTTCGCCTTCGATTGGGGGCAAGCGATTGTGGAAGCATCCCAGCTTCAAATTGAAGGCACCAGAACCGCCTTCCAAAACTTCATTCAACACATCTTTGCTATTGATACCGGAACAACGAATGCGACTTGGTTGGTTTTCACCATCCCCGCTTTCTTGCTCATCTGCTGGGCTCTCGTCGACATGGTTCTTTTGAAGGACTCTCCTAAAGAAGCCAACTTCGATGACTTCGACACGGCGGACGCGTCTTCAACAGACGATGATGAAAAGTTGGATATCTCAATCGGCTTCATGTTGAAGAAGATCTTCACAAATCCCGTGATGATCACGATTGCCTTGGTGGACTTTACTTCCGGGGTTCTTCGTAACGGCATCATGCAATGGTATCTGGTTTTCGCTCACGAAATGAAAAATACCGATGTTTCTTTTTATGAAGGCTCAGAGTTCTTTATTAAAAACTGGGGACTTCTGCTGTGCTTGACCGGAATCTTTGGTGGATTCATGTCGGGAATCATTTCTGACCGCGTGTTCAATTCTCGCCGTGGACCTCCCGCCGCATTGAACAATGCCCTTATGATTGTTCTTTTAATTATCATGGCCTTCTCTCTGATGAGAAATCCTACGGTTTTGGGGATTGCAGCCATCATGATCACTTTGGCAGTTATCGGAGTTCACTCTTTGATGTCAGGAACCGCAGCCGCGGACTTTGGCGGTAAAAAGATGACAGCGACAGCCTCAGGCATCGTCGATGGATGCGTTTACTTGGGAAGTGGTATTCAGTCATTGGCGATCGGCTACTTGGCTCACAAAGATTGGCACTATTGGCCTTTGTTCCTTTTGCCGTTCGCGGGAATGGGTTTGTTCCTTTCAATCAGAATGTGGAATGAACTTCCAGCCGCAACCAAAAAGTATATCCTCGAAGTTGAAAAGGCAGAAATCAAAGCCCAAGGAAAGGGAGCTTCGGCAACAGCCTCCTCCTCGACAGATCCTGCCGGAGTTCCAAACTAGAGGCTCCAAACTTGTGAAATCTAAAAAAAGCCCACTTCCCAGTGGGCTTTTTTATTTTTCTCGTTTAATGTGACCCTATGTCTTTCCTTGTTTCATCTGCTCGTTATCTATCTCGCCTTGTTATCCTCGGTCTGGTAATGCGGTCCTTCGTCGCTCTTTACCTGAATCTTTGGGATTTTTCTGCGCCCGAAAGCTTTGCTAACACCTTGGGACCGTTTTTGTATGGCTGGCATTTTGATCTCGCCATCGGAAGTTTTTTCTATTTACTTCTTTATGGAAGCTCTTTGCTTTTTGGTTTTTCAACCAAGACCTACTCACGTCTTAACTTTTTGCTTTTATTGACCTACACGGTTCTTGTGACCGTCGACGCCCTTTATGCAAAGGAATCCGGACGACATATTTCCTATGAGGTTTACAACCTCTTTACCATTCAAGGTTCTTTCGGAGGACTTCTTAAGCAATATTGGCTTCAGTTCTTATTTGCTTTCCTCGGAGCCTCTTTCGTCAGCAAGTTCTTCACTCCTCACTATAAGCCGGTGCAAGGCTTTTTTAAGCGCGGCCTGGCTCTCTTTTTTACTCTCGCCATAAGTGTCATTTTCGCGCGTGGTTTTGAGGGGATTCCGCAAGACCCCTCTTGGGCCTATCGCGCCGGGGGCGGCAGTAAAGGGGCCACCTTGGCGATGAATGGTGCCTACGGAATTCTTTGGGCCTCTTTTGCCGGAAAAAAATCCAGCAAAGAAACCATCTTCGTGCCGGAAAATATTCCCAGTGAAGAGATCTTTAAAAAATGGAAATCACTAAGAGGCATTCCTAAACCTTTGGGCACTTTCGACGGCAACATCGTCATTGTTTTTGTCGAAGGCTGGCCTGGAGTTTATGTTGATAAAAAAGTGGGAGAGACTGAGGTGCTTCCCTTTTTTAATTCTCTTCGCAAAAGATCTCTTAGCACGGATCTGATGCTGGCCGGAGGTCATCGTACCACCGAAGGTCTTTTTGCGACCCTCTGCAGCCTTCCCAACCCACCGGGGAAAAGTATTATGTTTTCTGAAATTGAAAACAAAGACTTCACTTGTTTCCCTCAGTTACTAACCAAGAAAGGTTACAGTTCTGCGTTCTTCCAAGGTTCTGACCAGTTTACCAGCGGCGTTGGTCTTTTAGCATTGAAGACGGGATTCCAAGAGTCCTACGGCAAACGGGAAATTCCTCATTGGCAAACGATCGAACAGAATGCCTGGGGTGTTTTCGACCAAGATCTTTATAAATTTACCATAGAACGAATGGACCACATGCCAGAGCCCTTGCTTATTGGGCTCAATACCAACACCACCCACGACTTGGCATTACCGCAGGGAGTTCGCCCGGCCTTTGGCGAAGAAAATCAATCCACTTTACATCTCAGTGTCACTCATCATGCAGATAAAGAGTTGCGAGATTTCTACGAGGCCCTGCAAAAACGCAAATGGAAGAAAGACTGGCTCTTTGTGGTTCTTTCTGATCATACCAGTTTTGCTGCCGATGGAATTTTCGAACACTACTCCATTCCTTTTTTGATGAAATATCACCGCGTTCATTCATCTCACAAAAGCACAGCGCCTTTTGCCGAAAAGATCCTGCCGGGAGCTTATTCTCAAAATGATGTCGGCGCCACCATTGCGGATCTGACGGGCTCTGTCGCACCGGAATTTTTAGGCCGCTCCCTGCTTCGTCCTCAGGAATTTTCCGAGGGCGCCAGCATCTTCCATCTCGGTCAGTCAGTGTGGTTTGAAGGCCCCTGGGCCGTGGTTTTCAATATTCGCGATTTTAACAACAAAAGATGTTACCACTGGAAAAACGATATGACCTTCCACTATCAACTCCCCTGCCCCGCAGAGGGAGATGATATGTATCTTCGCGGGCTCAGTTTCTTAAAAGAGTCACAGGAAGACCTTTTCAAATAACAACGACCCCTTTAAAATCTCTTGTATCCTAACAGTCTTCCTGAACAGCTCTTTTTTCCGTAGAACCTTCAGAACAAAATAAGTCGTGGGAGGTTCTATGAAAATCATCTGGGCCATTGACGCATTTGAAGACAACAAGGAGCTCAATCAAAAGATGGCGGAGTTTATCACCCATCTGCACGAGGCCACCCATGCGGAAGTGGAACCGTTGTATCTTCTGCGAGAAAATGAAATTGTTCTTCCCACCTATGAAGTCCCAACCTGGGTGACCGACCACTCCCGCACAGCAGAATCTCTTTTTCGTGAAGTCCTTGCCGACTACAATCTGACATTTCTTTCAGAAGCCAAAGTGATTCCTCACGCTTCACAGTCTCACGCGGGAACCGCTGAAACCCTGTCCAACTATGCCGAAAAGGCGAAAGCAGATCTCATCGTGGTCGGCAGTCATGGCCGCGAAGGATTTCAACGATTCATCCTGGGAAGTTTTGCTGAAAGCCTTTTGCAACAGTCCGAAATCCCCGTCTGTGTTATTGGCGGCCATGCCAGCCAAACAAAGACGACAAAGAAGATTCTCTTTCCGACAGAGTTTGGCGAACACTCAAAAGATAATTTTCGCCATATTTTAAATTTAGCAAAAAGCCTGAATGCCGAGATCCTTTTGCTTCACGCCATTGCTCGGCCGATTGAAAGTCTGTTTGACCTCGATACACGACCGCGCGTTTACAACTACAAAGGAAGAATGCTGACCTTAGAACAAATTATTGAGCATCAGATAGAAAACCAATCACATCGCGCCCAACATTGGACTGACTGGGCGGCAAAAGAAGGCGTCGTGGGGCACTTCTTTATCGACAGCACCTTTAAGCCCGTGGACGAGCTTATCTTAAATGCCATCAATACTCATGAAGCGGACCTTGTGGTCATGGAAGCACAGAGCGGCCCGATGAGTGCCGCTCTGTTAGGAAGTTATACCCGCAATGTCGTACGTAAAGCTCCCTGCCCGGTTTACGTTCTTACCCGTCACTTCTATGACAAACAAGAAGATCGCTTCACCGAGACCCCGGCCCCTTAGGCGCGCACCTGCGATGGCCGCATGGAAGCCGGTAGCTTCTTATAGATATTGTTGAGATGAGTCTTCAACGTCGCTTTTGAGATAAACAATTTTTCTGCAATGGCCGCATTGGTCATTCCCTGCATTACCATTTGCATAATTCGAAGTTCACTCTTCGTGAGGCCCTTTTGTTTAAAGAACGCCTCTTGTTTAATAAACTTATCCTGATCCTCATCCAAAGAATAAAGGAGTGTGGTAATGGTCTGACCATCATTCACAATCAAGGCATCTACTTTATGCCCTTCAACCTCTGTTCCCTTAAAGAGCTTCATCCCTTCAGAGATCGCCGAACATTCTTCCACCTGATGATAGAGCCTCATGCAGGTTTTTCCGCACTGCTGCCCAACCATCAAGCCACACGTCTTCACTGAGTTGTCGTTTTGAAAGAGTACGCGCTTTTCTTGGTCTTTAACGCATAGACCCAATTTACTTCCAAGATTTAAGAAATGCTTAGTGCTGTCTTCGCAAGCCACAACATCCTCCTCATGCCCATATCATCTCCGGCATTTGGGTGGATGTCGATGATGCGCATCATGATCTTAACAATTTTTTAATCAATTTTAAGGCACTTTGAAATGTGAGGTCACACAAGAAAATAGGCATTTGTGCTGCGACATTACCCCTATATACATATAGATATAAGGGCTCAAAAATAGCGATAATAGTTGAGGAATAATTGCATGTCTGCAATGTACCTTAAAGAAATGATCGAGAAAAAACAGTATACGAACCCTTAAAATCAGAAAATAAATCTAATATTCAACACAGAATGTATTAATTTATTCTTATTTATGCTGTTTTTTGATTACTATCCTGCAATTTTTCGTTAAATATCGTGTTTGAACAAAAGTAAGACTATAGTTTGTATCATTTTGTTAAAGTTCTGTTAAGACGTACTCCCTAGGGGGACCAGGGGATCATATAATAATACTTTATTACATAGTATTGAATATTGCCCCCCAACGACCGAATATGAATACGAGCAAAGTTACAAGCCTCGAAAGGAGGACATTATGGGTGCAGCACCTATCACTCACACTAATCCCGAAAAAAGATACATGCTCAAAATCCCCGTCCAAAAGCGTTCTAAAGAGACGGTGGCGAGCATTGTGGAATCCTGCGCACGTTTGCTAGTACAAGAACCCTATCATGCCATTACGACAGACAAGATCGCCGAAATGGCGGGGGTTAGTATTGGATCCCTTTATCAATTCTTCGCGAACAAAGAGGCCATTGTGGCCGCAGTTATCGATGACCTTTTGCAAAAGGACCTTGTTTATATCGAGGAAAACCTAGCAAAACTGCAGACGACAGATTTGGACTCAAAAGTTCACGCTTTCATTGATATTGGATTCACGAGATTCCATGACAATCGCCCTCTCAGAACAGCTCTTCAGGGAGTTCAGGGCATGCTGGACTACTGGGACACGCGTCGCGTATTTTTTGAGCACTACCAGAAAGCAGTGCTTGCTCATATGCCGGCCATCCCAGGTCGTGATCGCGAAATGATCGCTCTTTTTATCGTCAGCTGCTTTAACAATATTCTACAGCTTGCGCTTTTAGGCCCTCAAACCCCTGAACGGGAAGAGGCCATCAAAAAAGAGGTCTTCGTTCTGATCCGACGCTACTTAAATCCTTAAAAATATCTTGCTTAAGCAACCCCTCCTCGTATCCTGAATCTACCTGAACTCGAGGAGGGGGCCTTTTTTTTGAGCACGCGACGAAATCCCTTAAACATACAACTGAGACTTTTTCCCGATCTTCTTTTGTGGCTGCTCGTCTCTTGCCTCGTCGGCGTACTTGCCGGGACCGCCTCTGCCGGTTTTCTATTCGCCCTGGAACTCACCACCCAAACTCGCTTAACAAACCCGTGGCTTCTTTACCTTTTGCCTTGGGCAGGAATACTCATTGCTTTCATTTACTCTCGCTATGGCAAAAATACGGACGCAGGAAATAATTTACTAATTGATGAAATTCACAATCCCCAAAAAGTCGTCCCCGCCCGAATGACCCCCTTTGTTCTTGCGGGAACTTTACTCACCCACTTATTCGGAGGTTCCGCCGGAAGAGAAGGCACTGCTGTTCAAATGGGGGGCTCTTTAGCGGACCAACTCACACATCTTTTTCACTTTGATCCCGAAAAAAGAAAAACCCTTTTGATGGCGGGAATTTCTGCCGGATTTTCTTCGGTTTTTGGAACTCCTTTGGCTGGAGCTCTCTTTGGACTTGAAGTTCTGGCTATTGGCAAACTTCGCTATCAAGCGATCCTTCCTTGTTTTATGGCTGCCATCGTTGCCGACCGCGTTTGCACATCCTGGGGTGTTCATCACAGCACATATTCAATTCTGGGAACCCCAGACCTTTCCGCATTGAACATCCTCTGGAGCCTTGTTGCTGGGATTTGCTTTGGACTTTGTGCTCTTTTGTTTTCCCAGAGCAGTCACCGTTTAACTAAACTTCTCAAAAAGACTTTTCAATCTCCCCTATGGCGAGCCTTCCTCGGTGGCATCACCATCATTCTGGGCACTCTTCTTTTAGGAACAGATCGCTACTTGGGCCTGGGCCTAGCGCCGATCGCCGAAAGTTTTATCGGGCCGGTGCCTATTTATGATTTCCTATTAAAAATGATCTTCACCTTAGTCACCTTGAGCTCGGGCTTTAAAGGAGGCGAAGTCACACCTTTGTTTTTTATTGGAGCCACCTTGGGAAATGCCTTAGCCTGGATACTTCCCCTCCCCGCCAGCCTTCTTGCGGGAATGGGTTTTGTCGCCGTCTTTGCGGGAGCTGCAAACACGCCGCTGGCCTGCATGGTGATGGCGCTTGAAATTTTTGGAACAACACCTGGAGTTTACACGGCTCTTGCCTGTATCATGAGTTATATCTTTTCAGGACATTCTGGCATCTATCATTCGCAAAGAATTGAGGTCTACAAACATGCTCAAAAAAATTAAAACTCCTTTCTCAGATTTAATGCAGATTGATTTTCCTATCATCGCGGCCCCGATGTTCTTAGTGAGCAACACCGATATCGTCACTCAAGCCAGTGAGTGCGGGGGCATCGGGACTTTTCCGGCCTTGAACTATCGCCCGATTGAAAAATATGCGGAGGCTTTAAAAACCATCAAAAGCCAAACAAAAAAGCCCATCGGCGTAAACATCATCGTCAACAAAAGTAACACGCGCCAAGATCAGGATCTAAAAGTAGCTTTGGACCACGGCGTGGAGCTTTTCATCACGTCCCTGGGAAGCCCCAAAAAAGTGATTGAAGAAGCGCACAAAAATGGCGCGAAAGTTCTTTGCGACGTGACTAATTTAGAACACGCTTTAAAAGTTCAAGACATGGGGGCGGACGGTGTCATCGCCGTGGGCGCTGGGGCCGGCGGTCATGCGGGTCCCATTTCACCATTGGTTCTTATTCCTTGGCTTAAAACACGTCTGCAAATTCCCATCATCGCCGCTGGCGGTATTGCCCATGGCTCGATGATCTCTGCCTGTTTGGCTTTAGGGGCTTCGGGCGTCAGCATTGGAACTCGCTTTATCGCCAGTCGTGAAGCTCAAGTGGATCAGGCTTACAAAGAAGCGATTTTAAAATCAACTCCGGAAGATATTGTGATGACCACACGAGTTTCAGGAACTCCAGCGGCCGTCATCAACACACCCTATGTTCAAGAGCTAGGAACAGATCTTCCTTGGGCGATGAAGATTCTTAAAGATCATAAGTTAACCAAAAAATATATGGTTCCCCTGATTCACCTCATGGGCATGAAGTCCCTCGAAGAAGCCGCAACCAAACCTACCTGGAAAACCGTGTGGACGGCGGGACAATCCGTGGGCCTGGTCGAAGAAATCCTTTCGGTGAAAGAGATTTACCAGAAGCTGATTGAAGAATATGAAGAGAGCGTAAGACAGCTTGCCAGCTTGTCTGTGGAGTAAGCCTACACAGACAAGTCACAATTTAAACTGTTTTCAAGGAACGGTTTCTTACCGACAACGTCAACTCATAGGTCATCACAGGCTCCGTCGGATGAGTCTTGGGAACAACCGCGTAACCTTTGAGTTTTCTTTCTAAACGATTGGGATTGGTCTTTGCTTCTTCAATCAAAGCCTTCACCGCTTCCACTTCATCACAGATGAAATGAACATCTCCGTCGGCGCGCTTGATGTATTGGCCGGAAAAATCCTTAAAGATAAAATCAATTTTCTGCTTACTTTCAGTGATCGCCACCACCGCAGCCGCCGCGATGGACAACTCAGCACCAATTCCCAAAGCGCCGAAATACATCGAGCCCAGATGATTCTTGGTCCGATAGGACAGAGGAATTTTTAGGATGAACTTCTTATCTCCGGCCTCCACCACTCGTGGGCTTACAAACAAAACCAGAGGAATTTTTAGAAGACCATAGAGATTTACAAACGCCGTTAATTTGAGATTTTTCATGTTCATAATTTAATACTAAGACTCGAGACCAGAGATGGACTAGCACTTTCAAACAGCGAGAAGATATTTTGACTAAATGCACCAAAGAGGATTTAATGATCTTAGACAGGCAGTCCGTGAAAAAATCCCCGCATTGTAAGTTCTCACTCCCTCCTTCTCACGGACTCCTGCCCTTTTCCTTGACCCCTTAACCTAAGCCCTTTAAAGGAGAGGTGTTGCAGGTAAGGGGCCTTTCATTTTATGGATCCAGTTCCAACAAAAACAAAATTTTTAGATCGTTGGACACCCAAGGTTGTGCGGGAAGCAAAACAAGTTTTCCGCGAGTCGGGCCTTAAAGGAGTCATCCGTCGTTACGGATGGAAGTTTTTTGCGGCCTTTTTCGCCTATTATCTTATCCGTGACATCACTCTTTACATTCTGATTCCGTGGTATTTTGCCACGAAGTTTATCTAAAGTTCTATTCCAAGAAAGAAGCTGGCCACGAGGGCCATAAAGACGGCAAACGCCATGAGTGCCAGGCGATAATCTTTTTGTTTTACAAATAAAATCCCGGTCATCAGGACGCGCACCAAGGGCAACGTGACTAAAACACCCAGCCCCGCAAAGGAAAGCAGCAATGCGCGGTCATTCATAATCAAAGCCCACTGAATACTTTCAGAAAGAGACTGCGGTTTATATTCAGAATAAGAGGTTAAAACATCCCCGCCCTGAGCCCACATCCACAACCATCCCACAAGCAAAAGCATCCCCGCAAAGAGAACTCCCGCACGCAAAAGATGACTGATCTTCAATTCCAGCTCATGCAAACTCATGACAACCCCTTCACGATCATCTGAAGGGAGACCACAACTAAAACCACCACAAAGATCTGTCGAATCCGTTTTGCTGGCATACGCACCATGGCTTTAGCCCCTAGGAACGAGCCCAAGATAATTCCCACAGCCACAGGAGCGGCAATTTGCGGCTGAATATCGCCGCGTAAAAGATAAGCCCCCGCACTGGCCGCGGCCGTCACCCCGATCATAAAATTCGAAGTGGCGGAGGACACCTTAATGGGAAGCTTCATCGCTTCATCCATTGCGAGAACTTTAAAAATTCCACTGCCGATCCCAAGCAGAGCTGAAAGAACACCTGCCCCAAACATCGCAAACAAACCCAACGGCACTTGTTGTACTTTGTATTCCACCCAACGTTCATTGCTCTCGGGATAAGCTCCATCGAGTTTCAACGATTCAGCCCACGGGTGATTCTTGGCGCCTAAATATTCTTCTCTTCTTCGCAACATCATCAACGCTGAAAAAAGAAGAAAGAAACCAAAAAGAAAAAATAGAAACTTAGTTTGAATATACGACGAAATCAAAAACCCAACAATCGCCCCGGCCACCGTGCCAATTTCAAGAAAAACTGCCAGACGCAAATTCGTGAGTGAATCTTTAAGATAGCTGGCCGCCGCCCCCGAAGACGTCGCCACAATAGAAATCAGGCTGGCCGCGATCGCATAACGAATGTTGACGTGATAAAAAAGAGTCAAGACCGGAACGATGATGATACCGCCCCCCAAACCGAGGAGAGCTCCCAAGAAACCTGCCGCCACCGCTGTAAAAAGAAGAAGGATCTCTAACATGTCCCTTGTGACCTATTTGGGGCACTCATAGAGACGTACCAGACGTGCGCCGAAGTAAGTTCCCTTCTTGGTGAACTCCCAAGGGGGATACGGCAAGAACACGGCTTCGGCACATTGCCCTGGCTGTGCAACAGCCCATTGGCGATCCTCTGAGGACGCCGTGTAGATATCACCAGTTTTTTTGTCTTTGATCCCAATCGCAAAAGAGAAAACTTTAGATGTGATATCTGAATCAGAGCGAGATACTAAGGCCACCGGAATTTCAACTCTCTCAACGCCCGTAATCTCTCCGACGACGGTTTTAGAGAAAATCACACTGTAATTCGCCATGATGATCCATAAAAGACCGCCCACGACGAGTAAAACTAGAACAAACTTCGTAAATTTCCAAATAGTTGCCATAGAAATGGATTATCGGTTAGTTTGAATATCGTCAACAAAAAGGACCCCCACCGTGTTTTCAAGACAAGAAAAGCTTCTCCTCGGAATCCTCGCCACAATCCAATTTAGCTCCATCGTGGATTTCATGATCATGATGCCTCTGGGGCCCCAACTGATGCGGATGTTCTCAATCAATCCTCATCAATTCGGACTCCTTGTGTCATCATACACTTTCAGTGCGGGGATTAGTGGCTTCTTAGCCTCTTTCTTCATGGATAAGTTCGATCGCAAATCCAGCCTGCTCTTTTTCTTCGTGGGATTCTCGTTAGGGACCATCGCCTGCGCTCTGGCCCCCACCTATGAGTTGCTGCTTTTTGCGCGCGGCCTGACTGGAGTCTTTGGGGGTGTTTTAGGATCCCTGGTCCTTGCCATCGTCAGCGACTCGATTTCTTATGAGCGTCGCGGAAGCGCCATGGGCGTCATCATGACGTCTTTCTCTATGGCCTCGGTTCTGGGTGTGCCTTTCAGTCTTTTTTTGGCAAATCAGTATTCTTGGCATGCGCCGTTTTTGTTTTTAGGAGGAATCTCGTTGCTTCTTTGCGGAGTGATTTGGTTCTACATCCCACCCATGCGCTATCACCTCGCAACTAAGCGAGCCAAAGAGCCCCCTCATCGCATCTTGACTCGCATTTTGCACAACCAAAATCAAAGACGCGCCCTATTCTTTATGTCCTCGGTGATGTTTGGTCACTTCGCCATCATTCCTTTTCTTTCCCCCTCATTAGTGGCCAACGCCGGGATGACAGAAGCTCAACTTCCTTTGATGTACATGGCTGGTGGCCTTTGCACGATCTTCTCTTCACCTTTTATCGGACGTCTGTCAGATCGATTTGGAAAACATCGCGTGTTTTTATGGGGAGCACTAGTAACCTTAATTCCCTACTGGGTCATCACCCATATGGGCCCAACGCCACTGTGGATTATTCTTTCTATTTGCGCGTTCTTCTTCGTTTCCTCAGGGGGACGGATGATTCCGGCGACGGCGCTGGTTTCTGGAACCGCCATGCCTCAAAATCGTGGCAGCTTCATGAGCATCGTCAGTTGTGTGCAACAATTGTCCTCGGCGGTTTCAAGTTATATCGCGGGTTTGATTGTGACGACAGGCCCTCAGGGACATCTGGATAACTACAATGTGGTCGGCTATGTGGCCGTGGTCTTTACATTCGTCGCGATCTATCTTTCGCGACGAATCCACGCAATCGAAGAGCCTTCTTTAAATGCCAGCGAAGGACATCTTAGCGAGCCCCTTATTTAGGTCCCGATTTTCTTTCTTAAAGACTTGATCTCTGCATGGATTTTTTTGGATTCAAGTCTTTTTCTTTGTGAACCACGAGTCGGCTTTGTGGCAATTCGTTTTTTGGGAACAAAAAGAGCTCGACGCAAAATTTCATGAAGACGATGAATGCATTCGGAACGATTCTGATCCTGGTCGCGATGCACGTCGCTGCGAATAATGAGATCACCTTCTTCCGTCAGTTTTCCATGCAGTTTCTGGGCAAGCTTTTCCTTTAATTCAGGAGCTAACACCTGAGACTCCCACAGATTCCAACGCAAAACAGCGGCAGAATTTGTGCGATTCACATTCTGCCCTCCCGGTCCCCGGGAGCGAACGTAAGTGAAATCCATCTCTGTAAAAGGAATCTGAATTGTTATCACGTCGTCGCAGTCTCAAAGTCAGCATGCCCTTCGCCGACTTTGCTCCCATTTAGAAAAACCTCATACACAATCGGCGACGCTTTCACGATCATGGCGCTCACCCCACAGTATTTCGTCATGGAAAGTCGAACGGCTTTCAAGACTTGCTCTTCTTTGATATCAGAACCGGACACGTGAAAGTGAAGTTTGACCTCCGAAAAAATAGAGGGATAGCCTGACGTTGTTTCCGTGTGCGCGTTCACTTCACAAGAAATAAGATTTAGTCTCATCTTCTGCAGAATAGAGACAACATCCATTCCAGAACACCCGCAAATACTGGCCAAAAGAATTTCTTTAGGGGTCGGCCCTTGGTCCTTACCACCCGCTTCGATTTTAGCGTCCATAACAAGCTTATTATCGCGAATTTGCGACTCAAAGCCCAAACCACCCAACCACTTCGTTTGACACTCTACGCGCCCCATCAGGGCCTCCTTCGTTCTGCTTTTAAGCTACAACCCATAACGCCAGAAGTAAAGAGATGCTCACAGTCAGGATCATTTGCGTTTCAAGCGCCGCAGAGTATAGACTAGGAGAGTTAGGAGTACCTTATGATTGCAATGATTGCTACAGCCTTACTTTCTTTGATCGCCGGTGGTGGCGCGGGCTGGGCCTTGCACAAGTTTTTCAATGCACGCACCTTACGACACGCTCGCGAAGAAGCTCAAGAGATCATTGGCGAAGCCAAAGAGATCGTAGAGCTCAAAGCTCTCGAAGAGCGGGAACGCGTCCAAGAAATCGAAATGGAAATGTGGACCAAAGTTGAACCCGACATGTTGAAGGTTGAAGGTCGCATTGAAGAACTGCAAGAGCTCGCCAATGAAAAGAAGTCCAAAGCGGATTCCATCGTGCAGGATGAAAAGAAAAAACTGCAGGAACGCGAAACGGATGTTAAAACTCAAGAGCAGGCTTTAAAGGGGCAAGAGGCCGAACTCAATAAACTCAAAGACGCCCAGAAGAACCTCAACAAAGACCTCGTGCAAAAACTGACCGAGCGCCTAGGAACCTCTGCTGAAGATTTCAAAACCCAACTGAAAAATCAGATGGAAGAAGAGACCCGCCGTCGTGCGGCCCGCTTTATTCAGGAATCCGAAGAGGACGTGAAAGAACATGCGGAAACTCGAGCCAAAAGAATTTTAAGTTTAGTTATTGATCGGTTTGCACGCCCTTACTGCGCGGAGCGTGGCATCGGCGCGGTGAATTTCCCGGACGCCCATATTCGTAAACTTTTCTGCGATCCCAATGGCAATAACATCAAGGCCGTTCAAGATGCTTGTGGCTGCGATATTATCGTCGAAGAAGGCATGGACATGGTCGGAGTTGCAGGCTTTGACCCTGTTCGCCGCGAACTCACCCGCCGCACCTTGGAACGTATTTTCAAAGAGAAGAAGAATATCAATCCTGATTTCATCAAGAAGATTGCAGAAAATCAGAAGAAAGAACTCTTTAAAAATATCAAACACGATGGGGATGCTCTCGCCAAGGAACTCAAGCTTGAGGGACTTAACGGCGAAATTCGCCAAATGATGGGATCTTTGCGCTATCGCTATTCCTTCACGCAAAATCAATACTTCCACTGTGGTGAAGTGGGCTGGTTGTCCGGCCTCATGGCTGCCGAGCTGGGTCTTGATATCAAAAAGGCGCGCCGGATTGGAATGCTTCACGATATCGGAAAATCGATGGACCACGTGATGGAAGGTGGCCACGCCGTGATTGGTGCGGACTTTATCGCAGCCCGTGGCGAAGCCGCCGACGTCGTTCATGCGGTCAAAGCCCATCACTTTGATGAACAACCCTCTACGGATCATGCTTTCTTGGTGATCGCCGCCGATGCGGTTTCAGGAGCAAGACCCGGAGCCCGTCGTTCAACCATTGAGTCCTACAATCAAAAAGTTTCTGAACTTCAAGATATCGCGCGCAGTTTCCCTGGCGTGACAGATTGTTTTGTCTTAAGCGGAGGACGCGAGTGCCGCGTTCTTGTGAACGGCAAAAAAGTCGATGACACTCAAGCCTTGGATCTTTCAAGAAAGATCGCAGCTCGCATTGAAGAAGAGTGCAACTACCCCGGACAAATCAAGGTGGTTGTGGTTCGAGAAACCGTTGTCACAGAGCAAACACGCAAAGAACTCGCATAAGACGCGAGTTCTTTCTGTCTTCCAGCAGACCTTTTATTAAAATCCCTTCATCCTTGTTCTTTTAGAAGATTCTCCGATCTACTTCAGTTTCAATAAAGAGGTAGTTTTCAAAACAGGGAGAACCTCATGGTCATCGAAACCTCTTTAGAAAAGCAGCACACGCCACGGGTGCTGGTGATTGACGATAGCTTGGATTCAGTCAAACTGATGTCCCACATTTTAGATCACTACAAGTGCGACGTAACAATGGCCTTCGATGGGCAAGATGCCATTCCACTTCTTGTAAATCGGCAATTCGATTTAGTGGTATTGGATTGGCAAATGCCACAAATGGGAGGACGAGACACCTTGCTTTTGATGGATCGTCTTCTCACAGAGAGAAAGGTTCATAAGATTCGTCGCCCCATCCCGGTGGTTATTTACACCGGACACAGCGAAGAAGAGCTGGATCTTCCCTTGGTGCGCAACTTCACGTACATGGGCTTTATCAATAAGCGCCAAGCGTTCAGCTCTATGATGCGATCCTTTAATTATATTTTGCGTTCAATCTAAGGTGACTTAGGAACGTACGAGAGGGGCTTTCTGGCAGGATGTCGGAAGCCCCTCAGTCCATTTTAAGGACGAGCGCACTTGCCTTGATTTTGACAACGAAGCATCTCATAGCGGTAGTCCCGCATTTCTTTTAGGGTGTACTCAAGCTCTCGCTCAAATCCCAAAGCAACAGACCCTTTTTGAGCGACTGAAAAAAACTCGCTGACATATTTAAACTTATCCATGTCAAACGTCTGCTTTGTAGATGTTGAAGAAAACCGTAGCGTCTTGGCCGAACGAACTGCCTTCAGAAAACGTGCTCTTTGTTCTTTCGCCTTTTCCAAGCCCGCACGAACATCCTTCCAACATTTTACTTCGGCGATCTTAACGACCTTTTGCAGGTTATTATCGAAGATGACGACATCAAGCTCTCCGATCACGCGGGTTTCATCGCCATATGCAATCCCCAAAACAACATCGTACTGAGGAGCGGGGTATTCACGCTGCATATCTAAGCGGGCCACTTCCTCGCAAATGGAACCTGAGTCCTCATAACTGCGAGGGATGTCTTTCAAAGCTTCGAAATCCTGCTCCCAAGCGGCATAGACCGTGGACGAAGACACCAAAAACAAAAACAATACAGAAAGCAACTTCATCACAAACTCCCCCATCGCGAAGTCCTCTTTTGCCGAGAAGGCTCGGCAAAGGCAATCAGATTGTCCTTCAAGACTCTTTTCGCGCCGCGTCTTTCCGATGGCGGCAAGGCTCTGCTATAAATTCTCGTTATGGACCCTGACCCCTATCCGCGATTCTTAAAATTCTTTTCTCTTTTAAATAAACAACCTGGAGCATTGCTTTGACGGAACTTATCGTCGTCCTTGTCTGTCTTTTCTTTAATATGCTCTTATCGGGCTCTGAGATGGCCTTTGTCACCGTCAACAGACAACAGCTCAAAAGACTGGCTCCCACCAATCGCAAAGCGCGGCTTTTACTGCGCCTGAAAGAAAATCCCGAAAGAACTTTGTCGGTCATTCAAATTGGTATCACCTTGGTGGGCGCAGTGGCCGCCGCCGTGGGAGGAGCGGGAGCCGAAGAGACCTTTAGTCCTTTTTTGATGGAAAAATTCAAAATCACAGAACAGACAGCCGAGGCCTTGGCTATCGCCATGGTCGTCCTGCCGATTTCTTACTTGAATGTGGTTATTGGCGAGCTAGTTCCAAAAACCATTGCCCTGCGCAGTCCCCTGACCTTGGCGCTGTGGTCGGCCCAAGGACTTAATATTGCGGAAAAAATTCTTTCTCCCGCGGTCACCGTCCTAGAGCAGTCCACCAATCTAATCTTAAACATCTCTCGCCTTGGCTCCAAAAAGGATTCTTCCCCTCATCCGCACGATATCACCATCGAAGATCTTCCCCTTCAAACCAAACAGTACGTGGTCAACCTTGTCAGTGCGGATAAAAAAGTAGCCCGAGAAATCATGCTGCCCTGGAAAGATGTCATTCACATTCGTAAGGCAGATAACATTGAAGATGTCGAAACCATCATTATGAATTCTCGACACACTCGCCTTCCCGTTTTAGACGGCGACGATGTCGTGGGACTGATTAACACCAAAGAGTTTTTAGCGGCACGAAGATATGAAGAAACAGAATGGCAAAACCTGATACGCCCCATTCTTAAATTCAAAGCCTTCGAGCCCCTTTTTAAAATCCTTCTCAAGATGCAAGAACATAAATCCCATATGGCGGTGATTTACGACCAGCAAAAATTCGTAGGCCTTGTCACTATGGAAGATATTTTTGAAGAGATTATCGGTGATGTTTTTGATGAAGACGACGATGGACTTATTAAAAAGATCTTAGCCTCGAAATCGCGTCGCCGCCCTCGAGCCACCTAGGCGGCTCTTTCTTGAACGACGCTGCGAACATGCTGTAAAAACTCTGGGTACTTTTGGCAAACCTTTTCAAAGGACGCTTTCTTTAGCACATGAAGATCACAAAACTGAGTCGTTTGAGCGGCCGCGATGCGCTGTCCTCCACGCAAAAGAGCCATTTCTCCAAAGAAAGAACCCTCTTTGATGTGAGCAATAAGGTGACCGTCATTGGCCAGAATATCGACCGACCCTTTATAGATGAAATACATCGCATCCCCGTCATCCCCGATACGAAACACTTTTTCTCCAGGGACACAAACGCGAACCTCGAGCTCATTCATCAAATCCTCAACCAGATCATGAGAGGCTCCCTTTAAAAAGGGCACCTGTTCCAAGACGGGCTTATTAATATGAAAAAACAACTCTGATTGAATCTTCTTAGGAAGATCCTCCAGAGCCGAGTGATCACGATATCCTTTTTTGTGTTGCCACATATAGTGATAATAGGAGCGCACCTTGCTGCGAGTATCCATCGGAATCCGATGTGTGCGCATGAAACTCTCGACCTTATCCAGATTATCCATGTGATGCTCTCGGGCCGCATCTCTTCTTGCCATAAGACTGGCCATATTACTCAGAATAAAACCAAACACCCCCACGCCCGTCACCTGCACTCCGCAAGTAAAAAGCATTTGTGGAATCGTCTTGGCCGAAATATCTCCGTACCCCACTGTCGTAAGCGTTGTAAAGGCCCAGTACAAAGCTTTCACATACTCAAAGACCTTGTCTGGATCGGGCCCGGCGGTTCCGCTGCCCAGATAAATCCACGCGCAAGCAATCATATGCAACAACAGCGGAATCATCACGAAGATTGGAACCAGGCGATATGTGATGGGCTGCAAATGGCCAAAATTATCCAAAATGCCCTTGATATGGCGAACATGGCGAGCGGCCAACAGATTAAACAATAACAAGCCACTCACCGTGGTCTTAAGAAATACAAAAGCCACCAAAGATAGCGGCAAAAGACAAATCAGGTCGCAAATCAATCCCACACTTATCCACGAGTTGAGCTGACGAACATTTTTTTCTGGTTTGCTGAAGTGAAGATAGACATTGATGCCCGCGACGGCAGAAATAAGCAAATCAAATACAACTTCCATGTGTGGATCAGGAATATACCCAATAAGTCGCAACGGGATCCAAAAGCCCACTAAAAATGCGCCCGCCACTGAAAGGATCTTCAAGATTTGCGTTTTCCCCATACTCTGCTTTTCGGAAATTCCGAATACGAATCGGAGTCTTGAATTCAAAAGAAAAACCCCAAACCTTTGTCGGGTTTGGGGTTTTAAAGCTCAAGTCCCTTTAAAAAGAGAGGGCCCTGAAGAGCCCTCTGCAAATTAAATAACTTTATTGGCGTGGTATTGCTCTTCAGAGAAGTCATCCACAAGAATGGCATCGTAACGGATGGCATCGGCTTCTTGGATAAGTTTCAACTCATCTGCAGTGATGATGTTCTTCTGACGAGCCTCATCCAGCAACAAGTGAACTTTCTTCTTAGGAAGGGCCCCTTCACGAATGGCTTTCTTCACTTTTTTCTCTGCTGCTTCTGCCTTATTCACAAGAGAGAACGCATACTCCAGACGACCGATCGCTTCATTACGATCTGTCGGCAGATAGATTCCATCAGAAAGACGTTCACGGATTCCGCCCTCTTTCAACATCGCCGCCGCAATCCCATGAGACCAACCGTCAGAGGCTTGCGATCCCACAGAGTTGATACGCGACCAAGCACCAATCCAGCCTTTAAAGAACCAGCGAAGACCCGGAATTTTCAAGTTATCAAAGATACCATCAAAACCTTTTTGGATTTCCGCCATACAGCGCTTCAAGTTGTAATGTGCGAACGCCAAATCCTCTTCACGACGGCCTTCAGCCTCGAAACGACGAAGCAGAGCTGTCGCAATGTACATATTCGCTAAGATATCAGCAAATCGACCTGTGATCTTTTGTTTGGCTTTCAATTGACCACCCAAAACACCCATCGCCACGTCAGACAGCAACGCAAAAGTCGCTGAAGACCAAGACAAACGACGAACATAAACTTTCATCTCAGGATGAACATTAGGAGTGGACGCCAAGAAACCACGTGAGCAAGAAAGAAGAACCGCACGGCAAGTATTTCTCACCACGTGACCGATGTGACCCCAGAATGCTCTGTCAAAACCTTTCACGTCACCCGCTTCAGCAGTTTTCACTTCTGTGTAAGCAAAGGGATGGGCTCGCAAAGCACCTTGACCAAAGATCATCAAAGTTCGAGTCAAGATGTTGGCCCCTTCCACAGTGATACCGATCGGTGTGGCAATGTAGATTTCAGCAAGAACGTTGCGAGGTCCCATTGAAATACCCGCACCGCCCATAATATCCATCGCATCATTGATGATGTGACGGCCCATTTCCGTTGCATAGTATTTTTGCATCGCTGTGATAACACCGGGTTTGATCCCTTTATCAATCGCACCAAGGCAATAACGTCTCATCGCTTCAAGCTGATAAGCTCCCGCCCCAATACGCGCCAAAGGTTCTTCAACCCCTTCAAAGCGACCAATCGACATACCGAATTGACGACGAACCAACGCATGAGCCGACACCACGCGAGACGCAAGCTTCGCCCCACCAGTGGCTTGTGCTGGCAAGCTGATACCACGACCTGCCGCCAAACACTCCATCAACATCAACCAACCCTTACCGGCATTGGCCACACCACCGATGATCGCGTCTTCCGCGTTCACGATAACGTCTTTACCTTGAGTTGGGCAGTTGTAGAAAGGGATTCCCAAAGGATCATGACGACGTCCCAAAACAACACCCGGAGTGTTTGCAGGGATCAAGGCCGCCGTAATACCAACATCCTCACCTTTACCCAAAAGATTTTCCGGGTCACGAAGACGGAAAGCCAAACCGATCGTTGTAGAGATCGCAGCCAAGGTGATCCAACGTTTATTCCAGTTCAATTTGATCTGAAGTTTTCCATCCGGTCCTTTGAACAAGACACCTGTGGAAATAATAGAACCCGCATCAGAACCGGCAGTGGGCTCGGTCAAACCGAAACAAGGAATCTCATCCCCTGTTGCCAAACGAGGAAGATAGCGTTTCTTTTGTTCATCAGTTCCATAGTGAGCCAACAATTCAGCAGGTCCCAAAGAGTTTGGAACCATCACGGTGATCGCCGCAGACAAGGAACGAGAAGACAACTTCATGATCACTTCTGAGTGCGCTAACGCTGAGAAGCCCAATCCGCCGTATTCTTTGGGAATGATCATGCCCAAAAACTTTTCTTTTTTAATGATGTCCCAGGCTTCTTTAGGAAGTTCTTTTTCCTTTTGAATCTTCCAATGATCCAAAGCCGCACACAGTCTGTTTACGGGACCATCCATGAAGGCCTGCTCTTCTGCAGTCAAAGAAGGGTAATCTTCCTTCAAAAGATTTTCAAAATTAGGAGCGCCTGAGAAAAGATCTTTTTCAACCCACACGGCCCCCGCATCCAAAGCCGCTTTCTCTGTATCAGAGATCTTAGGCAAAAACTGCATCTTCTTCATGAAAGCCAAGAGACCCGAAGTCACCAAAGCCGCACGCAAAGGAGTGATAAGGAAGATAACAGCGATGACTGCATAAACTGTCAGCAGCCAAACCGGCGCGCCAAATCCGATAAGGACCGCGCCTAGGGCGATCGCCCAAACAAGAAGAGGGCTGCTAAAGAAGCCCACAAACAACAGAAGAACCACAGAGGCCAATACCCATAGGCCCGTGTAGCTCTCCAAAAACATTCCATAGAATGAGTTGATAGAATCCACGATGAATCTCCTTTTATTGAATTACCTCAATAATTAGACTCTGTAATATGAGCATGTGCAAGCGATTCAGGCCCGATATCTATATATAGACCGAATATGAGAGGGGGGTTTTATGAAAGTTCTGAGAATGCTTCGGAACTAAAAACAAAAGCCCTCTTCCGAGGGCTTTTGTCACAACTTAAGTAGTAAGTCTTAAGACTAATTACTTAGTTTCGCCAGCAGGAGCTGCTTCGGTAGCTGCAGGAGCTGCCTCAGTAGCTGCAGGTTGACCTTCAGCAGGAGCTGCTTCTGTAGCTGCAGGAGCTGCTTCAGTAGTAGCAGGTGCTTGCTCAGCAGGTTGGTTCTTAGAGCAAGTGAAACCAGTTGTGAAAGAAAGAGCTAGCAAAGACGCGATAACGATTGCTTTCATGTTGTTGTCCCTTCATTTATTAAATTAAGCCTTCCCATTTCCCTTGTTTTCCGAAACACGCTTTAACCTGCATTCCGTTGACAACTTCATGAGTCCGCATTTTTGTTTTTAAAACTCGACTAAGGACCAAATTACAAAAACCACGGCCTGTTAGCAAACGAAATCTTCAAAATTATTTTTGGCAACGCGAACACCAGAAGGTATTCCGACCACCGAGAATTTTTGCCCTGACCTGTTGCCCACAGGTCACACACGGTTCGCCGCCTCTCCCATAAACCCGAAAAGTTGTCTGAAAATATCCGCTCTCCCCAGTGGCCTGAGCAAAGTCGCTAATCGAAGAACCACCTTGCTCGATAGATCGAGATAAAATTTTTTTAATCTCGCCCACCAAGACCTCGGCACGTTCTTTAGATAGACGCTGGGATTCCAATGTGGGCTTTATTCCCGCCGCAAACAAAGCCTCACTCGCGTATATGTTTCCAACTCCCACGACAATCTTCTGATCCATCAAAGCCACCTTCAGGGCCACCGTCTTTCCGCGCAAACTCTCCCATAAGACCTCCCCCGTAAAGTCTGCATTTAGAGGTTCCGGGCCCAATTCCGCCAACTTAGGATGCTTCTGGGGATCTTTCACATAATCAAAACAACCAAAACGCCGAGGATCCCGGTAGGCCAAACGAAGCCCACCGCCAAAATGAAGATAGATATGATCATGAGCGCGCTCATCCCCCTTGGGGGCCACTCGCCAGGTCCCGGTCATCCCTAAATGTGAAAGCAAGGCCCCTTTTTTGGTCCACAGCAGAAGATATTTCGCCCGCCTTTCGACAGAAAGAAGCTTTTCTCCGATCAATGTGCTTATTTTTTTAGCAGGAATGGGCTCCCGCAGATCTGCCCTCATTAATTCAACCTTCTTTAAGACCGGCTGATCTTTGAGTATTTCTTCAAGCCCTCTTCGGACCACTTCAACCTCGGGAAGCTCTGGCATAAGGCACCTCTTCATGACGGCAAATTCCAAAACATTGTATCACAGTCCCCCCTCCCCCATCTTATTTAATGCGCCGTTTACGAGCGAAGCTGCGCATTCGTTATTCAAAGAAATCCTTCTTTTTGATTGTCACAGACTCATAATTTCTTAATTATTCGCATTAATTCATTCAGCAACTGATGCCTACTCTGGAGACCTGCATGCCTAGAAAACTTCTTCCCCTGCTTCTTTTATCGCTGACCCTTCTTACCAGCAGCCTCGGGCACGCGACAGATTTTAAATGGTTCCAATTCAACCTTATGAAAAGCGTCGACAACAAGATCCCTTTCGGAAATCAACAAGACACCTACTTTGAAATGGAGTTTGGGGGACGTTCCGGAGCCATAGATCTGTATGGATATCTGGATGTTTTTGACGTTTTTGATACCTCAGACAGCGACCGCCATCTTGGCGACAATTTCTTTTTCAAGTTCGCCCCGCGGGTTTCCCTGAATACTCTCGCCGACGCAGACCTCAGCGTGGGAGCGGTCAAAGAATGGTATCTCGCCATGCTCTTTAATGGCGGCGACAGATCCCTCCAAGAACAATATATCGGAATTGGTTCTGACATTGAGGTTCCCTGGCTTGGCAAGTTAGGTGCTAATCTGATGGCTCGTTATGTCCGTGAAAACTATGGTGCCGCCAACGAAAGAACCTGGGACGGCTATATTCTTTCCACCAACTGGTTCAAACCTTTTTACTTCTTTGCAGACACCCGCTTTATCACCTATCAGGGATATCTCGATTATAAATTTGCGGCCAACAAGATCGCGGATTCCACCGATCGCTCCGACAGCTCTTTGGAGTGGTTTAACGGATTGTACTGGCACTCCCCTCGCTACGCCGTCGGTTACGGCCTTAAATACTATAAAGATATGGCGCTCTTGAAAGACGGTGGCTTCGCGGGAGAAACCTCCGGCGTGGGGCACTACTTTGCGCTCACCTATAAATTCTAATTTACGTTTGAGACAGCAAAACTCCACTTGCCTTTTCAGGACAGGGAGACAAGGATGCTAACCGTGCGCGCAAAATTCTGAATCCAAGAGCGCGCAGAAACGGGATTTGAATCAATGTCAAAACAAGAAGTGCCGCCAAAAGAAAACGGATTATTAAATCTCGTCTTCAATATCGTTTTGCCAGTTCTCATTTTAAACAAACTGAGTAAATTTATCGGTCCGCCTGCGGCCCTTGTTCTCGCCTTGGCGTTTCCTTTGGGTTATGGGATCTATGATCTTGTTAAACGAAAGAAAGTGAATGCCTTTTCTGCCTTAGGACTTCTGAACGTCCTTTTCACCGGGGGGCTTGCCCTTTTGGGACTGCATGGCTTTTGGTTTGCGGTCAAAGAAGCAGCTTTTCCAACATTAGTAGGACTTTTTGTTCTTGGATCCGCCTTCACGCGGCGCCCGTTTATTGAAACTCTTTTTTTAAATCCTGCGATCATGAAAGTCGAACTGCTAGAACAGCGTTTACAGGAGCATGGAAAACAAAAAGAGTTTCATGCGCACATGAAAAGCGCGACAGTGTGGCTCTCGCTCTCTTTCGCGTTTAGTGCCGTATGTAATTTTATTTTAGCACGCAGAATCTTCATCAACATCGACCCCGCCTTGTCGTCAGAGGCGCAATCCGTGATTCTCAATGAACAGATCGCTCAAATGACGACCTGGTCTATGGCCGTCATTATGGTTCCCTCTATTCTCTTTTTATTGGGAATTTTCTGGTACCTCATGCGAGGCATCAAACAACACGCAGGTCTTTCAACAGAAGAACTGCTTCGAGAAAATTAAAAATCCCCACCCTCTTCTCCAAACGGTGGCGGAGGCGGTGGTGGCGGCGGGAAATCGCCCCCTCCAAAGTCATCCCCAAACGGGGGTGGCGGTGGTGGTGGTGCGACATCACCGTAATCATCAGGCATATTGGGCGCTGGAACATATCCCCCGTCCCCTCCGAAATCATCAAAGGTGGGCGGCGGTGGAAAAGAAGATCCCCCAGGGGAAATAGCGCCGCCGCCTCCAAAAGAACTTCTCCCTGAAGTGGACGGCATTTTTCCGTACTTTGGCGAGGCTCCATAAAGAGCTCTTTTACGATATTCGTAACGTGGACGCAATTCATCAAGACCCAGTTCTTGAGCCTCACTTGGAAGTTGTAGATTCTCACGAACTATAAGCTGCTGCTTTGCCTTCTCCTGTTCGTAGGCACGGCGCTCCTTTTCACGCTTTTCATCATAGTCTTTCTTAGCAAGCGCATCAGCTTTTGCTTCAGGACCGTCTTCGTCCATCACAATTTGTTTTTTATTCTTTTTGTACTCTTCGAGACTGCGATTCTTAAGGCTTTCCCACTGCTCCTCTTCTTCAAGATAAGCGCGCTCTCCCTTGACTCGAGCCTCTTCAAAACGATCTAAGTTTTTATGATGCTGAGCAAAACCAGACAGACGTTCTTTTTCAGAAGTTTGCGCCCACCCGAGGCAGCTCGAGAGGCAAAGTGCAGCAATAAGAGGCAAATGACGTGACAAAAACATTCTGAAAATCAGTCTATCAGGGCTCCTTCTTTTTTTTGAGCAAACAAAAAAGATGCTCGACCTTTGGCTAATTCCTGAATACCTTAAATCCCTGGTGTGCAATAGAGTTCGAAGGAGTATTCATGGACGCTTTACAAAGCATCGGGGTTTTTGCAGCACAGACTTTTCTTATCCTCTTTGCCATCCTGGCGGTGATTATTGTCATTGCCATCATCGCCTCCAAAGCGTCAGGCCATAAGGACGAGATCCAAGTTGAGTTGATCCACAAGAAATACAAGAACTTCCGCAATCTTCTTAAATCTCAAACTCTGTCAAAGACAGAGCGCAAAGAGATGAAGAAAAAACTGAAAGAAGAGCGAAAAGCCCACGAAACACAAACGCGAGATCATGAAAAGAAAATCTTCCTGATCGACTTTAACGGCGACATCAAGGCCTCCGCAGTTGAAAATCTTCGCGAAGAGGTCACCGCCGTTTTGACCTTGGCGACCCCTCAAGATGAGGTTGTTGTCCGCGTTGAAAGTCCCGGCGGCGTGGTCCATGGCTATGGTCTGGCCGCCTCTCAACTTCTTCGTATCCGCGACAAAGAAATCCCCCTCACCGTCTGCGTTGATAAAGTCGCAGCCAGTGGTGGTTATCTAATGTCTTGCACGGCTCATAAGATTCTCTGTGCTCCCTTTGCTATTGTCGGGTCAATTGGTGTGGTCGCACAAGTTCCCAATCTTCACCGCGTCTTGAAACGATATGATGTCGACTACAAAGAATACACGGCGGGAGAGTTCAAGCGCACCGTCAGCCTTCTTGGAGAAATCACCGAAAAAGGTGAAGAAAAATTTAAAGAACAACTTGAGGATACTCACGTACTCTTTAAGAGTTTCGTTCATAAATTCCGCCCTCAACTGAACCTTTCTGAAGTGGCGACCGGCGAATATTGGTACGGAGAACAAGCCCTTACCAAGGGGCTTGTCGATGAAATTCGCACCAGCGACGATTACCTTTTAGGACTTTCAGAAAAGCATCAAATTGTTAAAGTAACTTATGAACATCATGAGAGTCTTAGCCAGAAACTCACGGGAATTATTGGAAAAGCTTTTCACAAAGGAAGCCTTTCTATTCTTGAAGAACTAGAAACACGGCGTTTTCTTTAAAGAAGGACTTGCGAAGTGCAGACACCAGTACTTGAAGTAAAAAACCTTGAAACCACGTTCCTTACCAACGCGGGGCCTGTTCGCGCCGTAAACAACGTCAGTTACAAAATTGACCGCGGCCAAACTTTAGGAATCGTAGGCGAATCCGGCTGCGGGAAATCCGTGACCTCATACTCTTTAATGAGACTTATTGAAAAGCCCGGTAAAATCTCTGGTGGCCAAGTGCTTTTGAACGGTCGCGACCTCCTGCAACTTTCCGAGAGCTCCATGGAGGAAGTTCGTGGTGGCGAAATGGCCATGATTTTTCAAGAACCCATGACCGCTCTGAACCCTGTTCTGACCATCGGCTATCAGATGGACGAACAAATTATGAAACACAAAAAGTGCTCTCCCAAAGAATCTCGGGAGCGTGCCATTGAAATGTTGCGTTTGGTGGGCATTCCTTCCCCTGAGCAGCGCTACGAGTCCTACCCTCACCAGCTTTCTGGCGGGATGAGACAGAGAGCCATGATCGCGATGGCTCTTTCTTGCGACCCGACGTTTTTGATTGCGGATGAGCCAACCACCGCCCTGGACGTCACCATCCAGGCGCAGATTTTGGAACTCATTCAGAATCTACAAGAAAAATTCAATATGACCGTCCAATTCATCACCCATGATCTTGGTGTGATCTCGGAAATCTCAGATCGCGTGATGGTCATGTATGGCGGGCAAACCTGTGAACAGGCCGACACCCAAGAATTGTTTTTAAACCCTCGTCACCCCTACACGGCGGCCTTGATTGCGTCGCGGCCCAAGTTTGGAGAGCGAGTTCAGCGCCTCACGACCATCGAAGGCAGCGTCCCCGCTCCGTTTGAACTTCCGAAAGGTTGTCCTTTTGTGAACAGATGCTCGCGCGTAAAAAGCGAGTGCGCGGGAATCAAGCCTCCTCTTGTTGAAATCAAACCAGGCCACACCGTGGCTTGCTTCAATCCTCTTTAGTGTCAGGAAAAAGACTCATGAGTGAAATTATTCTTGAAGCAAAAAACATTAAAAAACACTTTCCCATTCGCAAAGGCCTTCTGCTTCGCGAAGTCGCCAGCGTCAAAGCCGTGGACGATGTCTCTTTGGTGGTTCGCAAAGGGGAAACTTTAGGTCTTGTCGGCGAATCCGGGTGTGGCAAATCCACTTTGGGCAGAACCTTGATCCGCCTTTACGAACCCACCGGGGGTGAGATCACTTTTGATGGTCAGGATTTTTTAAACCTCAAAGGTGAAGATCTTCGTAAAAAACGCAAAAACATGCAGATGATCTTTCAAGATCCTTATGCCTCTTTAGATCCTCGCATGACCGTCGGCCAGATCATCCGCCAACCTATGGATATCCATGACGTGGGGACCGCCGCAGAAAGAACACAACGTGTTTTAGAACTTATTGAGCTGGTGGGACTTCGTAAAGCCCACGTCAACCGCTATCCCCATGAGTTTTCCGGGGGCCAACGCCAGCGTATCAGCATTGCCCGCGCTATTGCCCTCAACCCTGAACTCATTATTTGTGACGAACCCGTCAGTGCTCTGGATGTTTCCATCCAAGCGCAAATTCTGAACCTTCTGAAGGATCTGCAGGAAAAGCTGAGCCTCACTTATGTGTTTATCTCCCACGATCTTTCCGTGATTGAACACACCTGTGACCGTATTGCGGTGATGTATCTGGGTAAAATCGTTGAGATCGCGTCTCGCGACGACCTCTTCAAAAACCCTCAGCACCCTTACACGCAGGCCCTGATCGGCGCGATTCCTCGCGTGGGTCATGGCAAGAAGAAAATGAAGAAATCTTTAAGCGGCGAAGTGCCCAGTCCGATCAACCCGCCTTCGGGATGTTCGTTCCACCCTCGCTGCCCTTATAAAATGGACATCTGCGCTTCGCAAACTCCGATTTTGGAGGGCACAGCTTCTCACCAGAAATCGTGCTGGCTGCAGACAACACCCAAGATGGCGAACGATTGATTTGAATATTAATAACAAGGAGTATGTATGTTGAATAAATTATCGAAGGGGCTCTTGCTAGTTACAAGCTTAAGCTTTGCGACGCCAGCGTTGGCAGCTCCGAGCAATGCGGAACTTAAGATTGGTATTTCGCAAGAATTCGAAACCATGAATCCTTTGATCATGACCATGTCGGCATCGGCTTATATGTATCGTATGATCGGCCGCTCTTTGGTGGTTCTAACTCCTGAAGGAAAATGGGTCGCACAACTGGCTAAAGAAATCCCTTCTTTAGAAAAAGGCACTGCAAAAATCATCGAAGAAGGCGGCAAAAAGAAGATCTCTGCCACTTGGGAAATTGTTGAAAATGCAAAATGGGGCGACGGCAAACCCGTGATTTGCCAAGATTTCATCACATCTCACAAGATCGCTACCAGCCCCACTGTCAGCGTTGGCGAAAAAGAACAATGGACTCAAGTAGAAAAAATTGAAATCGACGCAAAGAATCCCAAAAAATGTACTTTCAAATATGAGAAAGCAAAATGGGATTTTTATCAATTAGCGCAGTTCTTCCCTGTTCCGACACATTTGGAGCAAGCGGTCTTTGATAAATACTCAAAGCAAAAAGAGGGCTACGAAAAGAACTCAAACTATGTTCGTAATCCCACCAACCCCGGTCTTTACAACGGTCCTTATGTGATCTCGGAAGTGAAGTTGGGTTCTCATGTGGCGTTCACGCCAAACCCACACTTTTATGGAAAACAACCGAACATTAAAAAGATCATTGTTAAGTTGATTCCAAATACGGGAACATTAGAGGCCAATCTTCGTTCTGGCACTATCGATATGATCTCTGTGTTAGGTCTTGATTTTGACCAAGCCTTGGCTTTTGAGAAAAAGACCAAAGCTGAAAACTTACCTTATGTCGTCCACTTTGTGCCATCCGTGACGTACGAACATATTGACCTTAAGCTCAACAACCCGATCTTAAAGGACGTGCGTGTTCGCAAAGCGCTTCTTTACTCCATCAATCGTGAAGACCTTGTGAAAGCACTTTTTGAAAACAAACAACAAGTCGCTATCCACAATGTGTCTCCGAAGGATCCTTGGTACACAGCAGACCCTAAGATCGTCACTTTGTATCGCTACTCCAAGCGCGAAGCCGGAAAACTTTTGGATGAGGCTGGTTGGAAAATGGGAGCCGATGGCTATCGCTCCAAAGATGGCAAAAAGCTTTCTTTGATCTTCCAAACAACGGCCGGCAATAAGACTCGCGAACTGGTTCAAGTTTACTTGCAAAACCAATGGAAACAGGCGGGCATTGAAGTTCTTGTGAAAAACGAACCTGCGCGCGTGTTCTTTGGGGATACGATGTCTAAGCGTAAGTTTGAAGGTTTGGCTTTGTTCGCGTGGGTTTCTTCCCCTGAAAACAGCCCTCGTTCTACGGTTTATTCAAAAGCAATTCCGAATTCATCTAATGGCTGGTCAGGACAAAACTTCCACGGCTGGAGCAATCCTGCGGTAGATAAAGATCTTGAAGCTTTGGATCTTGAATTCAACGCGGCTAAACGCGCAGATCTTGTACACAATATTTTGAAGGCTTACACGGCGGAAGTCCCCGTCTTGCCTCTTTTCTATCGCTCTGACATCTCGGTAACTCCGAAGAATTTGAAGAACTACAAGATGGCAGGCCACCAGTTCTACGAAACTAACAACGTAGAAGACTGGAATTTGAACTAACTTATACGCTGTTGTGGAGGAACCATCATGACCGCATTTATTACTCGCCGTATTTTACAAACACTCGCAGTGATAGTCGTCCTATCCTATGTGTTCTATTATCTGATGAGTTTAATGCCCGGCGATCCTGTGGATATGATGGTGGCCTCCAACCCGAAAATCACGGCCGAAGACGTGGCTCGTTTGAAGTCTCTTTATGGACTGGATCAACCCACCTATAAAAGATATCTCAACTGGGTCGCATCCATGTCACAAGGTGATTTGGGTTACAGCCGCACCTATCGAGTGCCGGTGCAAGAACTTATGGGCCCGCGCCTTTGGAACACCTTTCTTCTGTCTTTTATTTCGCTCACTCTTTCAATCGCCATCGCCGTTCCGCTGGGAGTGATCTCGGCCCTCCGGCCGGGAAGTCGAACGGATTATTTTATGAATCTGTTCTCTTTTGCCGGAATCTCTATTCCCTCTTTTTGGTTGGCGATCGTTTTAATTATTCTTTTTGCCGTGAAGTTCCCCCTTCTTCCTGCGGGAGGAACTCAAACTATTGGCGGAGAACCTCTGGGTTTTTGGGCGGACCTCATGGATCGTTCCTTCTACTTAGTCCTTCCCGTTCTGAGCCTCTCGATCCAGCAAATTGGTCGCTTTTCGCGTTTCACACGATCTGCGATGCTCGAGGCTATGCGCAATGACTTTATCCGCACCGCTCGCGCCAAGGGTCTTTCACGCAGAGTCGTGATCTGGCAACATGGCTTTCGTAATGCTTTAATTCCTCTTATCACTATTTTGGCTCTTAGCTTTTCGGGACTTTTCTCTGGCGCAATTTTAACAGAGACCGTTTTTGCCTACCAAGGAGTCGGAAAACTAGTTTATGACTCTATCATCGGAAACGACTACAACGTCGCCATGATTTCACTTGTGATTTCGGTGAGTATGGTTTTGTTGATGAATCTGGTGGCCGATATTCTTTATGGATTTGCGGACCCGCGAATTTCTTACCAATAAGGCGATGATGTATGAACTCTAACGAAGTAGCTATGGACGAAATCCAGATTGATACAAATTCATTATCCGCCAAAGATCGCGCAGAGCTTGAAAAAGCTCAACCGATGTGGAAGATGGTTCTCACTCAATTCCTTGACCACAAATTAGCGGTCGTAGGTGCGGTGATCATCCATCTCTTTCTTTTGATCTCGATCTTCGCTGGCCAGATTCGCTCTATCACGGGACTTGATCCCGATGCGCAAAACGTCGCCAATCGTTATCTATCCCCCATGACCACGGCTCAAGTCGGTCAAGATGTTCGCGAAACAGAGGTGGAACGATATATCAACGCCTTCCCCGAGAGTGCGGATAAAATTCAAAAAGCCCTTCTTGAAAAGGGTTTGGTTCAAGTGGCCGAAGCAGATGCTATTTATGATTTAGCCTCTCGCGATGTTAAAGAGGCGATCTCTTCTTTACAGTCTTTGAATCTTCCCGAGGCCTCTGATTTGATTTCAACGTTTAAAAACTTTGAGACCTTCCACTTATTTGGAACAGATGAACTGGGTCGCGATGTTTTCATTCGTCTCGTCTATGGAACTCGCGTTTCTATGGGTGTTGGAGTTCTCGTCGCCATTGCTTCGGCCTTGATTGGTCTTCTGATCGGAAGTTTAGCCGGCTTTTACGGTGGTTTGATTGACACCGTCTTAATGCGTGTCACAGATGCCCTTTTGTCTTTACCGACCATCCCCGTGTTGATCGTCATGGCAGCCATTGACCTTACCAAACTTCCTTGGCTTAAAGCGATCGTCAGCACATCCAATGAGAGCATCTTTAAGATGGTGATCATCCTCTGTTTATTTTCTTGGATGACCGTCGCTCGCCTGGTCCGTGGAAGCATTTTATCCATTCGCGAAAGAGAATTCGTGTTGGCCGCCCGCACGTTGGGAGCTAAAGACAGCACGATCATCGTACGCCATATGTTCCCGAACGTGATCGCTCCCATGCTAGTTTCAATCACTTTGGGCGTTGGGGAATCTATTTTGTTTGAAGCAGCCCTCAGCTTCTTAGGACTTGGAATCATGCCCCCGACTCCCAGTTGGGGAAATATGTTGAACAACGCTCAAGAGCTGATCTATCAAGCCCCCTTCTTAGCGATTTTACCTGGAATCTTGATCCTTCTCACAACCATCAGCTTCAACTACTTAGGCGATGGTCTTCAAGATGCGATTGACCCTAAGGCAATTCGTCGGTAGCTCACCGCCGACAATTGCCTGTTCATCCCTGTAAAAAACTCCCACCCCCTCCACCCAAGGGGCCCTCTCCTTTGATCCTGGACGGCACGGATCTTGTTATAAAGGGGATCGAACGGGGTTTATTTATGAAAACAATCTTGTCCTTTTTCGCTACTATTTTGTTTACTGCTAACGCCTTTACTCAGACGTCGGCGGAACTCACTTGTCGAGCTCAGGCCAAAGAGATCGCCGTACAGACTTATTCGACATGCATTACAGAGGCGCGCAATAACCAGGTTGAGGAAATCCGAAAAAACTATCAAAAGGAACTTTCCGACCTAAAAACCAAATATGATAAAGAACTCAAAAAAATGGGTGGCGGAAAAAAGGCTAAAACTACAGCCCCTACGGTTAGAGAGGTGCAAGCCCCTCGTCCTGTGAAAGGGATCGCGAAAGAGCTTCCAGGGAAAAGCCCTGTGTCAGCCGAAGCCGCTCCTATCCAGTCGGTCTCTTCAGGCACCAAGGTCGTTGTCGCCGTGGATTCAAATGAAGCCTCTCATCAACTTGAAAAAGAGGCTGCTGACGCAGATCAGGTCGAAATTATCGACATGCCCACCGAATAAACCCCGTCTTTCCGTTGATTTTCCTCCCAGACAGGTCTAAAAAGTGTAGACTTAAAAAAACTGGGAGGAACCCATGGGTGAGTTTAGCCTTACGCACATTTTGCTTCTTGGAATCATTGCTTTGATCTTTTTCGGTCCAAGCCGTTTGCCACAGTTAGGACAAGGACTAGGAAAAGCCATCCGTGGCTTCAAACAAGGTCTTAATGAAATCGATGTCGACTCTAAAGACATCCACGATCACCAACAGGTGAGCCACCAACAACAACAGAACTCCACACAAACTCAAAAACAAAACGAGAACCAACGTTCTTAGTTTTTCGTTCTCACCGAACGCTTTGAGATTTCAGAGGAAGACTGACCATCGCCGCACAGTCGATGGTCTTTTTTTATTGATGTCTTTGTGAACATTGAGAAGAAATTGGCTTCCCATTTTTTCACTTGAATAAGTATCCCTTCAAAAGATCAACTTCATCGCTCACAGAATCAACAACTAATTGACTGAAGTTTCCTTTTCGAAACATCAGAAATGTCGACACAAGAGTCACACGTTACAAATCTAGTGAGTAACCACCCGATCCTGAGCAAGCATAGCTTCCAGATCTATTGTCACGCATTCCGCCTACTGAGTAATTTCCTTTTGGTAGACCACCATTACCCTGAGGACCGATCGCGACATAGTTCCTATGGATTATTAGATACGAATGTTTTGAAAGCACTACTATTTTCAAACTCCTTTAAGCATTGTTGAATGAGAAACGCAGGACCTTTTTCGTTAAATTCTTTAAATGGCCTTAGACCGTAAACAAGCGCTCCGACATTGCCCCATCTCTCACCAACGATAGTCTCCTTGTGAGAGAAAACTTTTTTATTATTACGATCATAAGCGCTGAGAATGACATCTATCGTTTCTCTCGTAGTCATCGGTACAATAAAACATCCCCCCATATAGCAATTACCTGAGTCTCTCTCCTTTAAAATTTGCATATCCACTCTGGACGACGTGAGCATCTCTTTGGGTGCTGGCTCGATGACAGGATTTATAAAGAGATCATATTCACGAACCGCCTGAATCTCTCGATCCAGCTCATCTTCTGAAAGTGGAATCTCTTCAAATCTTCTATAGGACGGATTATATTGAAGTTTCGACAGCGTAACCAGAGTGGGAGAGGATATACGGGCCCGAGACTTGGATGCAGGAGCGCCCAGATCTCTGGAAATTTTGAAAGATGCGCAACCAATCAGAAGAAGTGGAGCGACTACACAAAAAAACTTAGTTATCATTCTTAATGTCCCCACCTTTTGGTGTATTCAACTCAGCCACCACCCGACGGTAGGCATCCCGTAATCAAAAAAGTGGTGAAAAACAGGCAAGTAAAATAAAACTCCTTCTTCCTAATGTACACAAAAGCCTCCATGACCACTGTATACAGGAGTAAATTTTCCGCCGAAGCACCTGTACGCTCTTTCATCTGCGTCATTCTCCAAGAACGAGCGGCATTCAGAAAGAAGTGCCGTAAAGATTGCTACCCAAGAAAGACTCCCAATACCTCCCCAAAAAATATCAGTGCGCCCTATGGCTCGATTATAGCATTACGAATTAACTTTTGATCTACACAACGACCATCGCCCTTCCCGTAAGGGAGAGATGAAGAGTCAACCTCCCGCAATCCTGTCTTACGGAAAATTAGATATGAATTACCCAGATCCGAATAAAAGCCTAACACTTTCGAGTAATTGCCATCAGAGTCAGTAACAGTAAAGTCTGATTCGAATCCATAATGTGTAACAAACAAAACTGACACCCCACCAATTGGATTACCATTAACATCAACAACTCGCCCTTGTAACGTGAACAACACTCTACACTCATCATTTACAGCTGGGCAGCCAGTCAAGGCTAACGCAAAAATCAAAATTGCAATTCTAATAATAGTCTGCACAAGTGATACCTGGCCTTTCCTTATAACTAGGTAAAAACTTATCCCCAAAGTATTGACAAGCTCGGCGGTCAGCATCACTTTCAAATTCCACAAACCAAGCGACCTTTCTTTTCCTCCGACGTACTATTTAACGACCTAAAATAGTTCGGGATTTACATAAGAACCTTTAAACAAAAAGCTGTTAAATACGGTCTTATTTCTTATGCAATTAAGCCGTCGAGGTTGAGACGTTAGTAACACTTGCGTACAAAATATTTTGGATAAAATGGTTGGTGATATACCCTCAAGGTCATATGGAGGACGGGTTCAGCCGGACCCTTCTCCCGGATTCAGACCGGGATGGCTATAAAGAGACTCTTAGTGCCCAACTTGAAAGACGTTATCTATCTTCCTTCGTTGACTATACATGCAGGAATAAGTTCATTCTGTTTTTCTCAATAAAGCCAATATTCTTCTTCGCATCGTCTAAATTTACATCAACCTTCGCAGCATATTATTTTGCAAAGACACGTGCGCATTCTATTGCTTTATCTGATAGAGCGTCTGATTAAAGTGACCAAAGCTTGTACCAACTAAATCCAATCGAAACGATGATCAATAGCAAAAACACTTTATTCTTATAAATTCCTCGCCAGAACAATGAACCAACAATTCCGTAAACTATCATGTTTGCACCAACAGATAGAAGCCACATCTTTAAGGAATCAGAGGCGCTTGCTTCCGCAGCGCCCATCATAAATATTGAGCTGGGCCAAAAAAGCAGCTGCAGCTTAAGAAGAAACGCAAAATGATGATCTCCCGTAAAAAATCGATCCACCAACTGCCAATACAGAGAAAACAAAATAGGTATCCCGATCCCAACTCCTGAAAAAATCGTCACAAATCTCATCATAATCCTGAGTCCCTAATGCGAATTCAACTGGTTAAAGAATATCCTAGGGAGTATAGCTTGTGGAGCATTAAAGCCTCCTGCTCCCAAATACATTATTGTTTTAATATGAGATAAAAATATTATCTGTTTTTTTTAACGAAGTGGTTTTCAACTTCCTTCATCGGAGTGACGAAAGTTCCAGAGCATCTAGAAAGAGCCTGTATCTTCTTATCACCAAGTACAATAAGTACAGACTGTTTTCTTAGACTGTCGAAGGCACAATTTGGAGGGAGGGAAGGATTTTGATGGCCAAAGTGAGGCCTTCGCGGGGCCTGGATGGCCCCCTGCCGGAGCGACAGCGGAGGTAGGAGCGATGAGGCAGGATGCCGTGCCGAACGCAGCGCCAGCAAAGTCCTTCCCTCCCTCCAAATCCTCGTGCCATCACCAGACTAGGAGATCAGTTCGTTTTTTCAATCCACAAGTGTATCCGTAATAATACTGAAGGCCCCCGCCTGCAAATAGGCCTCGGCGATCTCTTTTTCATTCACCGTCCACAAAGCGACCGGAATTTTCCGTTTCTTCCAGCGCTGTAAATCTTGAACGCTGACATCGTGATAATCCAAATGAAGAGCATGAATACGTACGTACGGAGCCAACCAAAGACGGCGTAGATAGATGTGATTTCCCGGTTCCTTTTCTTGACTGGCCAACAAAGCCCGCGGGACCTCTGGTAAGTATCGACTGAGTCTCCACAAAGACAAGGGATTAAAACTTGAAAAAAGAATGCGCCCCTCGGCCTTATGGTGCTTAATAAGTTCAGTCACTTTTCGCTCTAGATTTCCATCCACAAGCGAAGAGGTCTTCAGTTCGATATTAAGTTTTGCTGGAACTTGCGAAGACAATAAAACAGCCTCAAGAGTCGGTGCTTGAGCCCATTGAAAAAGTTCTGCGGCCGTGCACTCGTGAACTTCCTTAGCACTTCCCGCTAAACGTTTTAAATCTGCATCGTGAAAAACAACAGGAATCTGATCTCGAGAAAGACGAACGTCCATCTCAACCATCTCAAGTCCTCTTCGTTTGGCGGCGACAAAAGAGGTCAGAGTATTTTCTTGCGCGCCCTCTTTCCAGTAACCACGATGCCCTTGATAAGATGGAGGTCGCACCGCCCCTTCTGGCCAAGGATGTGAGCGCCAAGTGAAATGGCGAATCACCAGAAGCCCTAATAGAATTCCAATCAGAGCTAGAAAAATCATTACTTCCTCATTTGTTTGTTCGCCGAGGTCTCTTCTTCAAAAGTGGGGTTCTCACGACTGCCTTCGATCACCCATTTTTTATGGGTTTTCCCTTCACGAATCAGGACGGCCCCACGAAGACTGCCAACTTGATTCCACGAACCCTCCGTCACTAGACGTCCACTTTTCCCGATCTGTCCTTGCACGTTCTTCCACGACAATAATTGAAGACTCTTTGAGCGGAACTCCCCTGTAAGGCTGCTCATGCTCAAAGTCCCCGAATTCCACCAGCTTGGCATAGTGACTTTTCGTAAAACCTCTGCGCCCGGAGACTCGGGGCCAACTTTTAAAGACTTCACCTGGGTGTTGAGAATGACGTCTCCTTGAGACCAATCCATCGTCGCTTTGGTTTTTGAAAATTCCAGTCCCTCAACCTTCATACCCTCAATACGAGTCAGCCCTTTAAGGTAACTCATTTGGCCCTCTTTTAAGCGCATATCCAGATCGAAGCTGATAAGGCCAAGATCTCCCCCATTGGTCATCAACTTTTGCACGGGCAAAGCCAACGAAACCTCATCCACACGGGTCTTCGCTTCAACTTCGCGGAAATCCTTATCCGCTTTCATTTTCACGTTGCCAATAAATACGCCGCCACGAGGCTCCACTCGATGAATTTGGAAGTTCCAGATATTCTCCTCCAGAGTAATATCCCCCACCATATTCTCGATCACCTGCAGCTCTTGTTGACCTTTATTTGAGAAAACGAATTCTAACCCGGCATGCTCCCCGGTCATTTTAATTTTTCGATCCGAGACGATCTCCGCTCGTCCCGAGAAAACACCCAGTTCCCCGAGGACGCCGGTGCGCTTGGGACGATTTAATAAAACCAGAAGTTTTGCAACATCCAGCTTCTTCACATCGACAACAATCGGAGCATACTGCAAAGGCTCGATAGATTTGATATCGATACGATCTACTTTCATTTCCCCGAGGTCGCCCTCAAGACGAAGATCTCGAACTTCCAAAGGAGACGTACGAAGCTGATCAACCGGTGCCACAAGACGGGCTTTGGAAGACATCCACACTTGCCGTCCATTGAGTTCCTTAGAGGCTAGATTATATTTTTGCAGCACCGTCAAAATCTGGCTTAAAGGAATGTGTTTCAAATCAGTTTCTACGGCCAAAAGTTGTTCGGCCAGAGTGTAGTTAGCAATAATACTGTAATGGCCTTCTCGCCAGTTTCCAAAAAAGTGAGACTGTATCGTCGCCTCGGGGGATTCTTTATACTGAATATACAAGTTGGCGTGAGAAAGATAATCACCGACTTGCTCGTCTCTCATCAAGTGACTTTTGGCTGTAATTTCAATGACCTTAGGTTCAAACGACTTAACCTTGGCGGCAAAATTCAAAAGCTCTGAGGAATACTGTGGGTATTTTAAGGCGGATATCTGAAGCTTCTGTATGGAAAGTCCCTGTACGTCGTTGCGATATTTTTGGGATTGTTCAGATGGAGACAAAGTCACCAGCGGAGGCGGTGTCGCAGAATCCGTCGTCGTCTGTTTCACAACATCAGGATGATCGCAGTTTTTAAATTCTTCACGAAAAAGAATCTTCACATTGTCAGCTTCAATAGTTTTGACCGGCGCTCCACCTCGCAAAATACTCCACAAAGAAAGAGGCAAACGCAACTCATCAACTTCCAATACCGGAGATGCCCAGCAAGTTTGCGAGGACTCCATCTCGACTTGCGATATCACGACCGCAAAACGCGGCAAGATGCCGTTGCTGAGACTCACCTGAGCAGACGCAAACTTTACTTTAACATCTTTGTGAATATGGCTGGCGGCTTTAGTCAGTTGCGCCGTCACTCGCGCGGGCGACAAAATGGATTTGGTGGTGTAACCAATAAAAAAAGCCAAAATAAAACCCGAAAGAAGAATCGTCATTCCGGGTTGTTCTGCAATGAGATGTTTATCTGATAAAGAGTGTCTGCGCGAGTCCATGGTTTATTCTCACAGGTAGAACCATGGACCGACAATGTCTTTTCGAAGAAAATTACTTATAATCGAAGGAAAGAATTTCGAATTCTTTATCGCCCTTGGGACTTTGTACTGTGACCGTGTCGCCGGATTTTTTGCCAATCAAAGCCCGCGCCAAAGGAGAAAGAATCGAGATCATCCCCTTTTTCACATCAGACTCATCAACGCCCACGATCTGGTAGTTGAATTTTTCCTCAGTTTCAGTGTCCACAATCGCAACAAAAGCGCCAAAAACGATGCGATCGGCCTTAATAGCAGAAGTATCAATAACTTCCGCACCGGCCAGTTTGCCTTGGATTTCAGCAATACGTCCTTCAATCATCGCCTGGCGCTCTTTAGCAGACTCATATTCCGCATTTTCAGAGATATCCCCTTGAGCACGAGCTTCTTCAATAGCGCGAATGACAGAAGGTCTTTCTTCTAACAACAGCTTCTTGAGCTCCGCCTCAAGCATTGCTTTTCCGCGAATAGTCATAGGAAGTTTATCAATAGTAGCCATTTCTTCTCCAGTGTTAGAAGGACACCTGTTTTACAAGATTCTACCCCACTTATCAATGCACCATAACGCGCCGCACCTTCGTCGGGTACGCCGTACCTTTTTGCATTGCACAGCATTACTATGGGGTATGGGTGCGAAGAAGAAGACCGAAATTATCTGCCGCTGTAACAACGTAAGTCGTCAGACTATTGAAGACGCCATTCGCGATGGCGCCAAAACACTCAATGATATTTTTGATACCACATCAGCCGGAGTGGGCCCCTGTGGAGGATCCTGCCGCAGAAAAATCGGTCCCTTTTTAGACTACTATCTAAAAAACGGAAGTTTTCCTGAAAAAATAACAGAAGATCTGACGGGGAAAGATCCCAAAAAAGGATCTTAAGGACACTCTACGCGGATTGTTTTCCCAAACGATAATCGATAATTTTCTGAACCTCAGGACGACATGTTCCACAGGCCGTGCTGGCCGAGGTTTGACGAGTCACTACTTCGGGAGTGTGAGCCCCTGCAATAATAGCCTGATCCACCGTGTGCGTCGGAACCGTCCGACAATGACAAAGTTCATCCTCGTGATACGGGAACTGCCACTGTCCACGCAGTTTCAAAATCATTTCTTTCAACAACAAACTGGAATGATCGTGTCCCTCAGGAATCGGCCACTTTGCCAAATCTGCACCAAAATGACGGCGCATTTTCTGAATCATCTCCATAAAATCTGTACAACCCAATATAGACACTTTACGAACTTCCCCCGGAGCTTGAGGAGTCCCCTCACATTCAACTTCAATGTAATCACGGCCATCCAGCTCAACTTTTATCTTCATAGAAGATTTTATTTTAGAGCAAAGCTCAGGCCACACCAAGGCCAGATATTGCTATCAATCAAACCTACCTAAGTCTTGTTCTTACAGGCAAAGTCAGAGCAAAATGTGTATCATTGGTAAGTGATGATTGAGGTTCCATGACAACCGCTGTATTACGAGTCGAACTCCTCCCCATTTTCGAAGACAACTATGTGTTCGTCCTCGTCGACGAGACCCAGCGGGAAGCTTTGGTGATCGATCCAGGTGAAGCCTCTTGCGTACAAGACTATTTATCCGAACACAACCTGTCATTAAAGGGCATCTTGTTAACCCATCATCACAACGATCATATTGGCGGAGTTCGCACACTCCAAAACATATTTTCTATCCCCGTCTATGCTCCCCTTAAGAATAAACATCAAATTCCCTTCGCCGATCACTATGTGCATGAGGGCGATACGATCTCTTTGGGAAATCTTTCTTTTTCAGTCCTAGAACTTCCGGGACACACCTTAGGGCATATCGCCTATTGGCAGCCCGAAAAAAAATGGCTTTTCTCTGGCGACGTTCTTTTTGGTTTGGGCTGCGGGCGACTGTTTGAGGGTACCTATCAGCAGATGTATGAAAGTCTTCAACGAATCAAGGCGTTGCCGCCTGAAACTTTGATCTACTGCACCCATGAATACACCGAGATGAATTTGCAGTTTTGTAAAATGCTAAGCAATTTGGACGACTCGCCGATCACAGGAGATGATGAAAATCTGGAGATCTACCAAAACGAACTGATCCATCGCCGCAGCATGGAGCTGCCCAGTGTTCCCTTGAAACTGCACATTGAAAAGAGAGTCAATCCGTTCCTGCTGGCTCGCAGTCTTCAACAGTTCACATATCTTCGCGAGCTTCGCAATAAACAATAGATCTTAGCCCCTCAGATTGTTGCCCGGTCAAAATGGCCAGTTTTTGGAGATAAACTTCCTGCGAAACGCAAAAATATTTTCCACATCCTGACGGACGAAGTTGGCCCCCATCAACCAGCCGATATACCCCAGTGGCAGACGATAACGCACGCGATCCACCAAAAGAGTTCCGCCACAAAAGGGCCGGAATTCGTGAGTGTGGTGCCACAGCCGATAGGGTCCCCGCAGTTGATTGTCGACAAATTTATAAGGTGGTTGCCACTCATCGATCTCGGTCTTCCAAGCTGCGGGAACACCGTGAATCTTCAGACGGTAATCAATCAAAGTCCCCTGCTTAACTTCAGGCGTGGAAATCCGTTCGATATGAAAATTTAAAGTCGGCGGAGTGATCTTTTCAAGATTGTGAGCGTCTTGAAAAAATGAAAATATCTTTTCTGGCGGTTCAGGAACAAATTGCTCCGCATAAAAAACCTCCTCCCCCGCCTTGAAGGGAGTGCAGATTTCCGCCAACGCTTCGGACAACTCTTTGAAGTGAAACTGGTATCCCTCAGATTCAATTTTTTCCGCAGTTCCTCGAATGGAGGACAACATCACTTGAGAGACCTCTCCAAATAAAAGCTTCAAGGCGACCTCGGGAATCCCGGGGCCCAGTTTCCGTCCCAATGAGCGCACCAAAGTTTCTGAGAATTCTTTGTTTGTGACGGGCAACGGAGCCACTCCATTGATCGCCCCTTGGACTTTGGGATTTTCCAGAGCGAAAACAAAAATTCCCACGATGTCCTTGAGATGAATCCAACTCATCCAATGTTTGCCCTCGCCCAAAACACCGCCCACTCCGGCGCGAAAAGGGAATAACATTTGATCAAGAGCTCCGCCCTCCTGGGCCAGAACAACTCCGGTTCGCACGAAGACTTTTCTTCCCGGAGCGGATCCCGCCTCTTTTTCCCAATCGACACAGACTTTCGCTAAAAAGTCTTGTCCTGCGGGGTGATCTTCATACAAGACCTCATCAGTACAACTTCCATAAAAACCAATGGCAGAACCGGAAATAAATGTCTGTACCGAAGACGAAAGACTGGCAATAAGATGACGGGTTCCAATGACTCGAGAGTTATAAATGCTCTCTTTTTTCTTCTCAGACCAGCGGGCTCCGACAACGGGCTCTCCCATCAGGTTGATCACCGCATCGACTGATTTGAGTTTTTCATCCTTGAGAGGGCCTACGTTTAAATCCCCGACAATGATATCACAGGGAAAGGGCAGCACTTCCCTGGCTTTGGCAACATTGCGACTGACCACCAGAATTTCATGCCCTTTTTGAGCTAGGATCTTGCCCACTTCGCGACCAATCAGTCCTGTGGCTCCCGTCATAAGAATCTTCATAAACGTCCTCTATTTTTTTAATGCCTTGGTGAACTCTTGTAAACAACGCCCACGAGCCTCAGCATGCTCAATCATCGGTTGAGGATATTTGGTCGTCCCCACTTCTGGCACCCACTTTCTAATGTATTCCATCTGTGGATCAAACTTAGCGGCCTGCGCCTCAGGGTTAAAGATACGAAAATAAGGAGCCGCATCACAACCAGATCCCGCAGCCCACTGCCAGTTGCCATTATTGGCCGCCAAATCGAAATCTAAAAGCTTTTTTGCAAAATACCTTTCGCCCTCATGCCAATGAGTTAAAAGATGCTTACATAAAAAACTGGCGGTGACCATACGCACCCGATTGTGCATATGCCCCGTATTGTTAAGTTCTCGCATTCCCGCGTCCACCAGAGGGTACCCGGTCATCCCCTCGGCCCATCGTTGAAAGTCAGATTTTGAGGAACGCCAAGCGATCTTGTCATAGTCCGGCCTGAAACTCTGCTTTTCGACGTGAGGAAAATGCCAAAGTATTTGCATAAAAAAGTCTCGCCAAATCAACTCGCTCAACCACACGTCTGAATATTTTTTTCCCTCACGCGCCAATTCGCGCACACTCACAGTGCCAAATCTCAAGTGCAGACCCAAACGAGTTGTTCCATGTTCTAACGCCGGAAAGTCCCGCGTCTTAGCATAGTTCTTCAGCACCTTTGTGGACAGCTCCATAGAGGGAAACTCGAGGGTCGATTCCACAAAGCCGATCTCTGACAAAGGCATCATTTTTTCGGGTTTTGCGATTTTTGCGAATGAACTTTCATAGAGGTCATTGGGGTAGGACTTTAAATAGAACGGCTCTAAAGACGACAGCACTTTCTTTTTGTAGGGCGTATAAACGGTGTAGGGCTTGCGAGCCTCGGTAAGAATCTCTTCTTTTTCAAAGAGCGTTTGATCTTTAAAACTTTTAAACTCGACACCGGATTTTTGCGCCCACTTCGCCACCTTTTCATCTCGCTCTCGGGCCGAGGGTTCGTAGTCGTGGTTTGTATAAATCGCGGTAAATTTCTTTTCTTCAAAAAGCGCCTTAAAAACCTCTAACGGCTTCCCATAACGCACCACTAAGTCTGACTTCTTTCGTTGGAGAGTGTTTTTGATCCCTGCCACAGTTTGGTATATGAACGTCACTCGAGGATCGCGAGAATCCTCCAATTTATCAAGGATATCGGAATCAAAGATGAAAAGAGGAAGGACGTTTTCATTCTCTTTTAAGGCTTGGAACAAGCCAGCATTGTCATTAAGGCGAAGATCGCGGCGGAACCAGAAGATAATCACTTTTGCCATAATAAAAGTTTAACATATCTGCAACTTAAGGTAAATTGGGAAGCCATGGACGAAAAAAAGTCTGCCAAAAAACAAACCAAGAGCCTCGAGCGAATCAAATCGTCCATGTTCTCTCGCAGTTTGTCGTTGGCAAAGCTAACACTTCAGGCAGGGGCCTCCATCGCCCAGCATGGCGTTAGCACCGCGCTAAAAAATAAAGAAGGCAAAGAGGAAAACTGGAAGCGTCTGCTTCAGAACCAAGCCTCCCTTATCAGTTCAGAGCTGGGTGAACTTAAAGGAAGCCTGATGAAGGCCGGGCAGATGCTCTCCATGTATGGGGAACATTTCTTCCCCCCGGAGGCCAATGAAATTTTAAAGTCCTTGCAATCAGATTCTCCGCCCCTTTCCTGGGAGGCCATTGAACCCACTTTAAAAAAGAATCTGGGCCCGGAAAAGTTGGCTCTTCTGGAGATTGAAAAAGAAGCGCTGGCGTCCGCCTCTATGGGACAAGTCCACCGTGCCAGAGTCAAGGCCAGCGGAGAAAGCATTGTTCTAAAGATCCAATACCCCAACGTCGACAAAGCCATCGATAGCGATCTTAAGGCTATCCGAACTCTCCTAAACACTCTCAAACTTTTGCCGCGGGAATTCGACATGGATTCCCTCTTCGCGGAAGTTCGCGAAATGTTAATCCAAGAGACAAATTATGAACTGGAAGCTCAGTTAACAGAAGACTTCTATCAAAGACTCCAAGGAGATTCTCGCTACGTGGTCCCTCGAGTTCTGCGTGAGTTCTCGGGACCAAAAATTTTAGCCACTACTTTTGAAAGAGGTCTGCGCGTTGATGACCCTCTAATTCAAAGTCTTCCCCAAGAGCGCCGCAATAAGATTGCCTTGAGTTTCTTAGATCTCTACTTCAAGGAGATCTTCGACTGGGGTGTTGTTCAGACAGACCCCCACAGTGGCAATTATCGCATTCGCATCAATCCTCAGGGACACGATCAACTGATTCTTTTAGACTTTGGAGCCACAAGATCCTACAACCAGGATTTCTTGATTCCCTACCGACGCATGGTCAAGGGCTCCCTCCTCAATGACCGGCCGATGTTCATGCAAGCGGCCCTCGATCTTCGCTTCATTCACGATCAGGATGACGAAGAACTAAAAAAAGTTTTCGAAGAATTCTGCTTTCAAACCGTCGAACCCTTTATCTCTTACGAGGACCCCCGTAACAATCTTGGACAAATTGATCGCGAAGGGCTCTATGATTGGAAAAGCACGGATCTTCCGCAACGACTCTCCAAAAAGGTTTTTCAAATCGTCCGAAAACATTCATGGCGAACGCCTCCTCGAGAGATTATTTTCTTAGACCGAAAAACCGGGGGCGTATTTATTTTTCTTTCTATGATCCGCGCTAAGATTCGCGGTCGCGATCTTTTACTGAAATATATCGAAAGGGTTCCTTAAATGAAGCTCCGCCTGCTCGCAGTCCTTTTTCTCTCCGTTTGGTCATTGAATGCCTTGAGCAAGAATACCACTCCCCCCAATGTCGAATTCAAAAGTTTCTCTGCCGAAGCTCTTTCTAAAGGATCCGCGCTAAAATTCGACGACCTCAAGGGCAAAGTTGTGTTGATGGATTTTTGGGCTTCTTGGTGTGAACCCTGCAAAGAGGCTTTGCCTCACTACAATAAACTTTACAAGAAATACAAGGATCAAGGTTTAGTTGTCATCGGCATCAATGAGGACGATGATCTCAAAGAACGAGATGACTTTTTAAAAGCGCATCCCGTGGAATTTTCCATGTTCTATGATAAATCAAAGCAGATGGCCAAAGACTTTAAAGTCCAGGCTCTGCCGTCTCTTTTTGTCTTCGACAAGAAGCTAAAGCCGGTGTCTCTCTATCGCGGATTCAGCGAAGATAAGCCACAGGCCCTGGAGAAACAAATTCAGGAACTCTTAAAAGATCAACCTTAAATGGCCGAACTGGTGCGAACTTCAGACAATGTGATTTTCTTGACCCCGTGAAGTTCGCCCTGCAAAGCGGACGACAAAAGCTGGGCGACGGTCTCAGGCGCTTGCTCTAAAATCAAATGATCCCCATTTAAAATATTCACCCAGGACTGTTTTTTATGTTCGGGAATACGATACCAAAATTCTTGATAGAGACTTTGCGGAACCAAGGTATCCAATCCAGACGTGATCAAAATCAAACGTTCATCAGGAATTTGCGGAATCACGGAAAATGAATTGAATTCCATAATCCCTCGAGACAGCTCGACGGCAACCTGGCGATGTCGCTCCTCGGGGATTCTTTTGAGATAACGAAAATTCATGTAGTGCTCTACGAATCTTTCGTAGGATTTTTCTAAGACCAAGTACGGCTGTCGCAGACTTCTTGGCGTCATGGACTTCATGAGTTCAAACTGCGCCGCCCACAGGCGCGACAGAGGAAACGATAAATCCAAACGCAGAATAAAGGGCATTAACAGAATCAAATCTTTGACCTGTGAGGAAGCCTCTTGCAACATTCCCAGAGCCACCCCGCCCCCGTAAGAAAAACCGACCAAACCAAATTCACGGATCGACAAGTGCCCCAGAAGGGATGTCAACGCTTCGACTTGCTCTTCGATAGAAAGCTGGTACTGAAACTCATCTGACTTTTGCAGTTCAAGTTCTAAGGAAGAACCCTGACCCGGCAAATCCACCAACAAACAAGGTCGCGTGATATTGGCGTGGCGCAAAGTCTCGACCCAGCTTTCCATAGAATCACTCAACCCATTAAGAAAGACCAGAGGAGTCCCCTGCCCGTCAATAAAGGCGTAAACCAAATCTCGCCCCGTGGGCGATCGGAAAATTTTCTTAAATAACTTAAACTTCACAGGTCTTCATCCAATTATTCAGTTGAGGCCAGATCGTCTTCACAGAGCGACCACCAATCAAAGCTCCGACGTGGCCTCCTTCTGAGTTCACAACCTTTAAGTTCTTTACGTTCGGAACCATCTCGGCCGTCAGATGACTGAGAGGAGACACGATATGATCCGCATCCGCAATCAACACAAACGTGGGGAGCTCATGCTGACGGAGATCAATGGTTTTTTTGCCAATTCTCATCGGCCCTTTCTCAAGAGCATTCTTTTGATAGAGCTCCCCTAAAAGAACCTTGAAACACTCGCCCCGAAGGTCCACGTTATCATTGGCCCAGGACTCCATGGCCCAAAAATTTCTGACGAAGCGGGGATCTTTTAACTTTCCCAAGAGCTGGCGGTATTTTTGAAAAACTTGTGTCGGCTTTAAAGCCAAAAAAGTCGACTGCAATAGAAACCACGGCACATTGCCATAGGCCTCCGTAAAGGCCTGTAAATCAAAATCAGGACAACGCGCCCAAAGACTGAGCTTATCATTATCAGAAAAACGGATGGGCGTAGTAATGAGAGTCAGCGAGGCAAAACGCTGCGGATTCATCAAAGACGCCATCAGCCCGATCGTGCCCCCCAAGCAGTGCCCCATCAGATGAACTTTGGCTCCGCCACAATCCATCTCCACTTTTTGCAGAAGGTATTCCAAATGCAGGGTCATCAGCTTCTCAAAACTGAGATACTGCTCATGGCTTTGCGGGATACCCCAGTCAATCATGTAAACGTCGTGCCCGTTTTCAAGAAGATTCAGAATGAAACTTTTCTCTGGCAACAGATCCAGCACAAAGGGTCGATTGATAATGGACGGCAGAATAAGAACAGGCCAGCGATGATCTTTGGCCGTGGAGTGATATTTACGCAAATGGATCGCCCCCACCTCATCCAAAACCTCGAAGGGGGTTGACGCGATGTCATTTAGTGAAGGCTCGGTTCGCTTTAAGAACTGGAGAAATCCAGAGGTCTCTGGCCAATGTTGAAAGTCGATCATTTACTGAAATCCCACTTCAGAAGAAATTCCTTTTTCAACTTTTTTGGCACTTCGCTTGATTTCAGGTTCGTTCTTCTGTCGTTCTTTTTGCAGCTCCAACTCTAACTTTTTAATTCGCACGTTGAGTTCCTCAACAGAATTCAAAAGTTTATCTTGATCACCACGAATGGGCAGTTCGAGATCCTTCCACACCGCCTCCATGGTCTTACGAAACCAGATTTTTCGATATGAATTGAAGTTGAGCAAAACTGATACACCATTTAGAAAAGCTGGATGTGAGGTGACAGTATCCATCGACTTTTCAAACAACTCTTCCATGCGTTGAACTTTATTTTCCATGGCATCCTCCTGAACCCGTGCTAAAATTTAACCACGGCAATGATTTTTGTTGCAATCGCAAAAAAGAGGAGCAAAAACTCTAAATATGGATGAGATCATAAAAATCAAAAAATACGGCAATCGTCGCTACTACTCCTCGGCGGATAAAAGCTACATCACGCTGGCTGAAATCGAAAAATGGATCCAAAAAGGTCATAAAATTCAAGTGACTGATGCGGAAACCGATGCGGACATCACGTCCGAAGTCCTGACGCAAATCCTTCTTGAACAAGGTCGCGCTCAGCACTTTCCGGTGGAGATGCTCGAGACGATGATCCGCATGAATGAAAAAACCTTGAACTCTTTCTGGACCCCCCTGATGGAGCAAAACATCAAACTGATGTCGCAAATGGGAGAACTGGCCCTGAATAACGTGAAGGCGATCATCTCACCCTTCAAAAAAAAGAAGAGTTCCAGCTCTACACGGACCAGAGAACGGAAAAATTAAAATATTGCAAATGCAGCAATTATTTTCTGGTTTTTTGCCGATAACCTGGTCAGACTGGTTTTGCTGCAAAAGCAGCAAAATATAAAACCGAGGAGAAAATCATGGCACAAAAAGAACAAACAACTTATGAAAATCCTTACTTGGGTTACGCTGAATCTGCAACAAACACGTTCCGTGAATTGTGGGGCTGGCAACTAAAGACAACTCAAAACCTCGTCGACCAAAGCCTTCGCGCAGCTCAAACTTGGGCTGATTTCGCTCAAACACAAGTTCAAGAGGGTGCACGCCTTTCTCAAGAGCTTATGAAAATGGGAATGCAAAACTCTGAAGAAGCGAAAAAATCTTTCGGTTCTTTCAGCGAAAAGATCTACCCCGCTCAAAAGTAATAATGAAAAAGGCCGCTTTTAAGCGGCCTTTTTTCTTTCTAACGCTGACTTAAGCGCGTTTCTGCTGGCGCAAGCCAAATATCAATAATCTCACCTGTTTTCATTTTTCCTTTTTCTTTATACCAGAATTTAGACTTCTCACGAGCCTCAGCGTATTTCCCCATCGGCTGCACGATGTCCTTCTGATAGTCCAAAGATATCTTGATCACCTTAGAAGACAGCTTCACCACTTCTTCCTTCTGAGAAATTCCATCGCCATTTTTATCATTCCAAAGAACCAGTTTGTGAAAATCCTTATCGCGCTTATCAATCACCCCATCTTTATTGGAGTCGAACTTCTTTAAGACCTCAAAACCGTTCTCCATAGACGCATTATCCCCGAAAAGCTCGTCTTTCGCGTCGATCATTCCGGACTTATTGCGATCTAAAGCCACAAACCATCCCGGAGCGTTGGCCTCAGGCCACATGGTTTTTCCCGTTGGATTGAGAGGGAACTCGCTGGCGTTATCAAAACGCGGTCTCGCCTCATCAAAGAACACCATCAAAGGCGACCAAAAACCTCCGCAAAAACCGGTTTGGCCAGGAAAGGCCACGTTCACCTCAACATTGGAGTTATCTGAAGACACGGAGATTCCCCCAAAAGAGGCGGACAGGGTTCCGTTCTTTCCCATGTATGAGCCGCAAGCATAGGTGGGCTGAGAGGCCGAGTACCCGTAGGACCCGTAAACGGCTCCGGGCTTACATTCCGTAATTGTCTGAGTAAATTTATAGCTTTTTAAATAGATATTCTCGCCGGCACCTTTTTTAATATTTCCACTCGAATCGATAGTCACATCGGTTGGAATGGGCGTTCTTAATAAAACCGAGTTTCCATACAGCCCCGCACTGCCCCCACCCGGAATTGTGTAAAGACTGCTTTCCATTGGTGTCACCGAGGCGACATCGACCATACCTTTTTTGGTGACCAAACTGCCGGGATAGTTCACCACCAATGGGTACTCTTTACCACCGATCACCAAAGTCAATTCGGCCGTAATAATTCCATCCGGAGACAGTGGATTTCCCACCCCGCGCAAGTTAGCGCCAAAACAGGAGTTATTAATTTTAATCATCACGCTGTCTTTGCCCGATCGACTGACCAATCCGGAAGCCGGGGCCGAGACCACAGAATCCCCTGACGTGTTTGTGTTCACAGACATTGGGAAGTCCTGCTCGACCGCTCCAGCAAAACTGCTCAAGGTCATCCCCACCAGCCATATCACCCAGTGTGCTTTACGTTCCATAATTCCCCCCTACAGAACCTACAGACCTGCTGTCTGCTGTTGTTTCTTCATTTCAACCTTTTTAATTTTAAAATAGATCATTCGTTTTAAGACGGAATCTCGACGCAAGCGCAGTTCGGCCACTTTATCGGCCATCATAAAGGGCTCTGACCAGGCTCCATTTTCATAGACAGATTTATAAAGATAAGCCGGCGTCTTGGCACAGCGATCATCTTGATAACTTACTAGATAATATTTAATTAAGCGGACCGCGCGCAGGCGAACCAATGACTGTCCACCGCCAATGGAAGGCACTCGACGTAAGAAGACATCTGCCGTCGTAATATTTTCTCCCGTCTGCGGGTGTGCCACATTCACAAGTCCCTGAATCGTCGAATCGGTATCCAGTGAAACGCCATTGACAGAGCCAATATAAATCGGGCTTCGCGGAGCCACCGCCATGTCCACCTTGCCAGCACTATCCAAGGGGCGGAGGCGCGCGGGCGTGTCGAGCATCAACGCTTTTCCCTTCGTCCAAAAGTTCGGTCGCTGTTTTGATACCCAATTGCTTTTATTTAAACTAACAAATTGCAAAGTCGCAGAAGTATTAAAGTCATCAGGTGTTGGCCCAATATTATAAGCCGCAGTGGGATCATAGTTCATCAAGGGGCCCGCCCCCATGTCCTGAGTCAGAATATAAAACTCAAGACGTTTATCGAGCGATAATGACACCTCTCGGTCCAATTTATCCGAAAGACTGTTGGCTGGTAAGTCTGGATAGTAATCAAAAAAGGGCAGGTTCGAATCATCTTTTACCAGCATATTGTTATACGCCGGATCGACATTGTTCAGATCGGTAAAAATAATTCTTTCCGCCAAGGTTGTATCAATAGAATTTTCCAGCTCCTGACTGAGCTTTATCTGATCACGACTGATCATCAGTTGTGTCGTCAACACAACTGTCGTGAGAATGGCCACCAAGCCAATTCCCACCGCAACTTCAATAGCTGTAAAACCTTTGTTATTCTTTAACATCATTTTGCACTCACTACGAAGATATAGTCGCGGAAGGGTTCCCCCTTCTCTGCCCATGTTTTATGGGTCATACGCAAAGTCACCTTATACAATCCCCGATAAGACTCATAAGGCTGAATCGTGTACCCATAAGTTCCCGCACATTCTTTACAAGACTCACGAGGCGCAATACGTCCGTTATCCCAGGCCATTGGAAGATTATTCACATCCAAAATTGCTCCTGCCGACTCCGAGTAATCAAAGTTCACCTGATAGTTTTCAACGCCCGCTTTGATGTTTTCGGCAATATCACTGATTTGCTTTTCTGAGGACGACATGATCACGGTATCCTTAGTGGTATTTCGCAAAGCGACCATCCCCCCCACAAAGGCAGACCCCACCACGGCAATCAAAGCAAAGCCAACCAAGGACTCTACAATTGTTTGACCGCGATTGTTTTCAAAAATATTTTTAAAGGAGATCATAGGCCCCCCTCTCGAGATTGTTCAACGACGTAGAATCTCACCAAACGACGTTTGCACGTTGTATTGGAGGACGTTGAACCCGGGATCAATCCACAGTCCGGATCTACAGAAGTCCACTGGAACGGGTCCGCTGCCGCTCTTAAACTAATTGCGTTGCAACTCATACGATCCGAAACTTGCTGAACTGAAGGAATCGGATGCCAAATCGGATCTGCATTTTTATCATCACACTTCCGACTTGCATTTAAGGGCTTGAGAATTCCTGCCGCACGAAGTTCTTGAGTAGCTTGGGGACTATAGATCGTACTCCAAGTAATGCCCGCCTTCAAAGCATCGGGGTGAATTCTCATTTTCCCCGCAATCACCGTTCCAATAATTCTTAAAGGAAGAGACCGCGCTTTAATTTCCAATGAGTCACAGGTGAAGAATCCTGTTACAAATTCAGCGGTGGATTCAATCACACATTTACCAACAATAGAGCGCACCTGGAAAGAGGCGTTGGAACGAGTCATGTCTTTAAGAATCAACTCATCCAGACCTGGATCTTTCCCGATCGTCGTGCCTCCGGCGAAGTTCCAGGAAACACGTGTCCCGGCGCTGAAGTCCGTTCCCCAACCCGCACCCCCAAAGGATTGAGTTGAGACCGAATTACGGGCGTCGATGCACTGCTGACTTAAAGAACCATAGTCCACATCAGACTCTGCCAACCCCACCGCGGACTCGGCGGGTTTACGTGACACGGAATAAGGAGCCTCCAAGGCGGTTTTTGAACCATTGAATTTAAAGTTCAAATAACCCAGCAAATTCGAGTTCACACTGCTAGGCTCAATCGGATTACTTTGATAGTAACCACCATCGTAGGCTTGAATTCCAACAACGGGCGCAACCAAAAGGCCATCCGCTGACAGAAAATTCTTTGAGTTCTTCACTGTGAAGTTAATATTGATCTTATCAGGCGCAACATAGCCAAATCCTGATTTGTATCTTGTCGTGGTCACTTCAATCACGGGAGGATTCGCAACAACGTTCAGATAATTGCTATAGTCCCCTTTCGCCGCATCGACACTACTGGTCGCCGAATTGACCGCCGCAGACTGCGTCGGAATTTTATTATCTGTCAGATCTTTAATCTGACTTTTAAGTGTTGAAATCTCACCTTCCAGTGCAGCAATAACCGCGGAATCTTGATAATCGACTTTAGGGTCCGCCCCTGATTTGGGTTTTACGGGTTTAGCCTCTTCCGCGCTAAGCTCATCCTTCTTCTTCTTCAAGTTTGCTTGAGCGCTGCTCAGATCTTTTAACAAATCGTCATACTTTGATTTTTCTGTCGCCAACTTATCTTCGGCCGCCTTCTGGGCATTTTCATATTTCGATTTCAACTGATCAGAGCCCACGGGAGCCGTGACCTTGGCATATCCCTTCGCAGGAAGCTGAACCTCCATATATTTATCCGCCACGCCTATGCGAAGATTAACAACGGCGGCGCCACCCAACACCAAGGAATTTGCAACTTCAACCTTGCCATTGCCCCAACTGTCGGTCTTGATCTTTAAAGCATTCGTCTGTGCTAAAAACTCGTTCCCCCGGGAAAGAAACGCACGATAATCAAAGTTATCAACGTCTGAGTCCGTTAATTTTGCTCCCAGTTCTGATTTAAAAAGATTATCGCGAGAAGCATTGTTCATCGCCTGCTCGGTACAAAGCTTCATCAAAGCCAAGCTGTCCGCCAAACTACTGGAGACAGAGCCCCCCGGACCGACTTTAAAATAGTCCAGCCCTTTATCCGATCCTCCATCGTTCTCAATTCCTTTTAAAAATCCACCAAAGGTTCTTGCATCTGCCCAATAACGATCCTGCAGACCTCCTGTTGAACGCGGAGAATAGCGATTCCCATTCGTCATCACCCAACCATTCCCCAGATAAACCCGGTCCGCAAAAGTTACGGCCGAGTATTGAGTGTCGCCAACATTCTCTTCCCCGGACCCGAGGTCCACAGGAAGATGGATATTTCTATTTACAAAAACCGGACTTTGAAAGACCAACCCCTGACCACTTCCAAGCTCTTTACGATTGGCAAACTTATGAATAGAGATATCGCCGGGACTCATGCCTGCATCCCAGGTTGTATCAAGATGAAGATCATTGGGAACTAACAAGGCAAAAGAACCAACCTCGCGAGGGTAGATCACCAACTGTGACCCTAAGGACATGACGGTTCGTCCTATCTTCAGAGGCTCCGCACTTTGATCCGTCTTAAGGGAAACCTTCACCTGAAGATAAACCTCTCGTCCCGCCTTGGGCAAATAAGCACTGTTGTCGCGAAGAATTTCGACACTGATGCCGTCAATCGCCACAGGCTTTCCATCTTCCCCCTTCACCATGCGAAGGTTTTTTAAAACAGGAAACAAAGGATGGAGGGCTGAAGCGTCAGAGACTCGAATATAACGTTCAATTTTAGAAAGAGCGATGTTGTTCACATCCACGGGCCCGACACTCTTGCCGTTGGCGACAAGTTGTCGAATGAAGTTTTCTTGTTCGGCAGACATAATAAGTCGCTCAACACTTCCAGAGTGTTGAAGATTGCACTTGTCTGGACTGTCATTCAAAAGAAGAGTGTCGTTCGTGAAGCAATACTTCTGACGAACTCCAAAAATGACATAGTCCATGGCGCTGTTTAACGCAAATCTTAGATTAACAACATTGATCGTTTTTCCAACCTGCTCTTTTTGTCCAATCACGTAGTTCGTGAGAAAATAAAAAGAGGTGCTCATCACGGCGGTGGCGACCAAGATTTGCAATAAAACATTTCCAGCTGTAGTACGTACCGATTTAAGCATAAATGTTTTCCTAGTTTTCCACCCTCCTTATCGGTTGAAAGTCCGGAAAACTTATGCTCACAAAGATCTATAACAGACTTGCAATTCAGTCCGTTTCAGTCTGAGAAATAGATGTATAGGATTGAGATTTCTACTCTGAAAACACTAGGGGTGTTCAGGATCAAAGCAAGCACTTCCGGAAATTTCCGTTTCGATCGTCGCCTCAATGATGCCAAAATCTTTCACAAGCTTCTTCACTTGCTCTTTCACTTGCTCCATATCCAAAACCGTGGAGTTTGCCGCTAAAACCACGTGAGCCGTGTAAATGTGATTTTCGCCGTCCAAAGACCAAAGATGGCCGTGATGAACCCCTTCGACTTTTTCGATCTGACAGATTTTAGCCTCGATCTCTTCAACTTGAACCTGGGAGGGAGATGCCATGAGGAAAACTTTTAAAGCCTCACGCAGATTTCTAAACACATTATACAAAATCCATAACGACAAGGCGATGGCCATACCTGCGTCGAGTTGAGGAAGATGATAGAACTTCATCACCACCGCCCCGATCAAGACAACCACCCAGCCCATGACATCTTCGATCATATGCCACATCAACATTCGCTCATTGAGAGACTCACCTTTCGAAACACGATAGGCCGCAAAGCCATTGACCGCCACTCCCAAAAGCGCCAGTAAAATCATCCCCTCCGCATAAGGCTGTTGTGGATTAAAAAGACGAGGGACTGATTCGACCAAAATAAAAACAGACCCCAGAACAAGAATGATCCCCGTGACGACAGCTCCCAAAGTTGAGAATCGTCTATAACCGTAAGAAAAATCCCCATCGCTTTTACGGTGAGAAAATTTCTCTAGGATGATCGCTAGTGCTACGGCAAAAGCGTCTCCGAAATCATGAAGGGCGTCGCTTAGAATCGCCACGCTGTTCGTCCATAAGCCCCCCACCAACTCAATACAGGCAAAGCCTAGATTTAACGCCAAGGCCACTTTCATGCGGCCCAAGACAGCGCCATGGGCATGATGGTGATGATGTCCGTGAGAATGAGAATGCGAATGATGAGGGTGCGAGCTGTGTGATTCTGACATAACCTATTTAAAGCTTTTCTGGGAAGGGAAGTCAATTGAAGGGCCCTCACATTGACCCCGTTTATCGCTCGTGATAACTCCATAGGCATTATGACAAAAGCTCAATACAAGAAATTTGCATTTGGAGTCCTCTTTTACACCCTTTTGGTGATTCTTTGGGGGGCTTGGGTGCGGATTTCCCATTCCGGTGATGGGTGCGGAGACACCTGGCCTCTTTGTCATGGCCAACTGATCCCCGAAGCGGAGCAGGGAAAAACTTGGGTTGAGTATGCGCATCGCCTGATGTCTGGAATCTATGGTTTTGTCGTGATCTATTTTTGGTGGGCGGGAAGAAAGATCTATCCTGCCACGCACTTTGCGCGAAGAATGGCTCTCGCGACGTTGATCTTCACAATCACTGAAGCGTTGTTAGGAGCCAAACTGGTTCTTTTCAAACTTGTTACAACGAACGACACCCCTTACAGAGCTTTTGTCATGGCCCTGCACCAGGTGAATTCCTTTATGCTCACCGGAGCCATTGCTCTCACTTTTGCGGCCAGTTCTTTAGACAAAGAGCTTAAAGCGTCTCATTCCGAAGATCGCCGTTATCAGCTTTTCCCTTGGCTCATTGTACTTATTGGAATTACCGGGGCGTGGGCGTCTCTTTCAAACTCCCTGTTCCCGACTGAAAATCTTTGGGATGGCTTCTTAGCTGATTTTTCCAGCGAATCTCACTTCCTGGTGCGTCTTCGCGGATTGCATCCTCTGATCGCCCTGATCGGCGGAGGCGGCTTAGCACTGTTCTTCTGGGTGAAGGCCCACACCGCAGAGTCCCTGCTTTTAGAACGACGCTCCTACCAGATGAGCTTAGCGCTTGCGACGGCCCTTGTTTTTGGAATTCTCACTCTCTTATTGCACGCCCCGGTCTGGATGAAAATCGTTCATCTGGCCTTGGCCCACACAATATGGGTTCTTCTTTTACAGTGGGTTTTCTTCGTCAGATCCGAAAGAGTGGAGCTTTAGATCGTCAATTCATTAGACTCCATCAGACGATGGAGAAAATGAACTTTTTCGTTGATATCATTGAACTCAAGAACCATTTGCTGAAGATCATAATCCCGCACCAAATAGGAAGCAAAACCGCCGACGATTTCTTCGGGTTGAATCATATTTCTCATAAAGAGGTCTCTTTGCGCGGCATCTGGAATATGAGTATAAATCCATCTTGTCAGGAGCTTATGCAAAGAACCCAACTCGCCTTGAAGTTCGGGCTCTAAGACGGTCTTTTCAGGAATAATCTGTCCCTCACAAACAATGTAAGGTGTGCCACGGTCTAGCACATTCCCCAGTTTGATCTTACCCTGTCCTTGCAAGAATACGAGCAAAGTCCCATTCAGTCGTTCTTCAACAATCTGAGCATATCCATACCCGGCAATGTCCCGTACAAAAGACACCTTTTCACCAGGTCGAACCGACGAGACTTTCGCAGGATCTTCAATAAAACCGATCGCCACGGGCACCTGGTTCTCAACAGCATCCCTGATCATGGTTAGATAGCGAGGCTCAAAGACATTCAAAGGCTTCGTCGTGCGCGGGAATAAAGTCACGTTGACCAGTGGAAAAAGAAAGACTTCCATGGGAATATTATAGAGACTGTAATCTGGAAATGCTATGGAAAAGGTAGACCTTAAAATGAGAAACGTAGTCTTTTTTGATGGCGTCTGCCACCTTTGTAACGGTTTTGTCGACGCCGTGATCAGTCGGGATAAGTCTCATGTTTTCCTCTTCGCTCCTCTGCAGGGGACGACGGCAGCTCAATTGCTCTCGAACGAAGATCGTACTAAACTTGATACAGTGATTTACTTTGAGGCAGGAAAAACCTACTACAGATCTGCGGCCATTTTAAAAGTACTCTCTAGGCTGGGTGGAGGTTATAAACTTTTTGCTGCGGCAACACTGATCCCCGCTCCGCTCCGAGATGTCTTCTATAACTTCGTCGCGAAGAACAGATACTCCTGGTTCGGCAAAAGAGACTTGTGTCGACTTCCGACCCCTGAGGAACGTTCTTACTTACTTCCCTGAAGAATCATCCCCACAAAAGGCCTGTCCGCAGCTGAAAGCTCGTCTAGATTAATTTCTTCAGGCAAACACCACTTTAAGGCGTCGTGCTCTACCAGTCGTACCTCTCCGTGCGTGGCTTCAGCCCAATACACCCGAAGACGAATCAGCTTGGTCGGGTACGCAAAGTCCCGCTCACCGATCAACGCACCTACTTTGATCGGCAAGGACAACTCCTCGTCAATTTCACGAAGAAGAGCTTGTTCTGGAGACTCACCGACCTCCACCTTCCCCCCTGGGAATTCCCAATGACCGGCACCACTCTGATCGGGCCCACGACGAACCACCAAAATGCGCCTTTCAGGATCTCCCGCGCGGCGAATCACCGCAGCAACAACCAGGACAGGTTCGGTCTTTAGAGCCATACGAACTATTTCACTCCTTATAGACCTAAGTATATAGGAGTCTTTTGTCTTTTTAGTAGAGTTGTTTTAATCTATTTCCATTATGTTCTCATATCAACGAACTCTGTCTCACTACAGTCACTCGAACGTTGCTATTTGGCTGTCCATGGCCTTCCAAGCTGGTGCCATTAATACAGGTGGATATCTTTCTTGCCATCGTTTCGTTTCTCACGTGACGGGCTTTGGAACCTTGATTGGCACTGAGGCCGCATCAGGAAAATGGATTCCGGCTCTCGGGATGCTCACGGTTCCCGGTTTTTTTATCGGTGGCACCATGTTGTCAGCCTATTTTGTGGATCGAAGAATTCAAACCAATCAGCGCCCCCTCTATCCTGTCGTCATGTTTCTCATATTTGTGCTTACGATGGCCGTCACTGCTGGAGGAAATCTGGGATATTTTGGGGAGTTCGGCGCGCCGATTGTGAATAAAGATTATCTTTTACTTGCCGCCCTCTGTTTAGCCTGCGGGATTCAAAATGCCACAGTCACCTCGGCCTTCGGAGCTATCATTCGCACCACTCACCTCACAGGTATCACCACGGATCTAGGGATTGGCCTGGTGCGCATGATTTTTCACTCTCACAAAATTCAACCTCGAACGAATGAAATCCGCGCCAATTGGATGCGTTTGGGTTTAATCGGTTCTTTCATTCTGGGCTCGTTCGCTTCAGCTTACGTGTATCTTCACGCACAGTATTGGGGCTTCCTTATTCCCGGAGGAATTGCTACAATTCTGTTCTTTTGGAGCCTCATTCACTTTAACGACATTAACGGATAATGCAGCATGATTGAAACCCACAATTCCTATTTCGTTTTTCTTATTAGCGGTGTGGCGCTGTTTTTATATGGAATGGGTCTAGCCTCTTCCTCCCTTGAAAAATTAATGGCGGGGAAAATCACCTCCCTTTTAAATCACATTTCACAAAGTAAATTTTTGGCCATCTTAAGTGGTGTCGTGCTAACGACTCTTATGCAAAGCTCAGGGGCCGTCACCTCCATGCTGGTAGGATTGGGCTCTGCCCGAGTCATCAATCTTCGTCAGGTCATGGGCGTGATTATCGGAACGGCGATTGGCACCACCTTGACCGTTCAATTGATCTCTTTGGATCTGGGACAATTTGCATTGCCCGTCTTTGCCATCGCCTTTGCGTTTTATTTTAAGGCCAAGAAAACCGTCTTCAAAAACCTCTCTTTGGTCTTCATGGGATTTGGTCTTCTTTTCCTGGGACTGAATTTAATCTCTTCCGCCGCCCATCACTTTGCTGAAAACCCGATGTTGACGGACCTGTTCCAAAACGTTCGCGACAATCCGGGGTATTCTCTTATGATCTCAATCGTCTTTTGTGCGTTTGTACAAAGCAGCGCTGTCACAATCGGTCTTGCCATGAGCTTAGCGACGGTGAAAGCCATCACTTTTTATGATGCTATGATTTGGGTTTACGGAGCTAACATCGGAACCACCTCTGTAGCTCTTATTGCTGCCGCCGGCGGGAACTACATCGGTCGCCAAGTGGCCTGGGCGCATTTCTTTTATAAGACCATCAGCGTGGTGATTTTTTATCCATTCACGCAGATCTTTATCGATTTCCTGCTGACCTTTGACACGACACTCACTCGCTCTATCGCTAATGCCCATCTTATCTTCAATATTCTTTCTGCGGTGCTCTTCTATCCTTTCATCAACAAAGGAGCTGAAGTCATTGAAAAAATGTTCCCTAAGGCCGCCTCTGAAGAGTTCGGTACTGAGTTCGTAAACAGAAACAATTACCAAAGCTCTGCCTTGGCGATCTCATATGCCAACCGAGAAATCCAAAGAACAGCAGATATTGTCTTGGGTATGTTGAAGGATTCCATTCGACTTTTTGAAACCAACGACCCTAAAGACTTTGATTCAATCAAAGACCGCGACAACAAAGTCGACTTCTTGTATCGCGAAACAAAAATGTTCCTTTTGGATCATGCCAATAAATCCAACACCGTCGTCCACCAAAACGTCATGGATATGATTATGTTCCTCAGTGATTTGGAAAGAGCGGCGGATGCGATTGACATCAACATCCTTGCCCTGGCCATTAAAAAGAATGCGCTCAAGCTTGAGTTCTCTGAAGATGGCTGGGCAGAAATTCGCCAAATGCACGAGCAAGTTGTTAAGGTGGCCGCGATGGCCATCAACGCCAACCAAAACAAAGAGCTTTGTGAAGAGGCGATTCACCTTAAGAGAGATCTTGCAAAGACAGAGATTTCTTTACGCGAAAACCACATCAGCCGACTCAATCGCGGACTTGCGACCTCTATCAATACCAGCTCTATTCACTTAGATCTTTTAAGTGAATATCGCCGTATCGCCAGCCTTCTTTGCAATCATGCCTATAACCAGAGGTCCACATGATGCAAAGCCTGACTCCCATTGGACTTTTGATTCTCTCCAATATCTTTATGACATTTGCCTGGTATGGCCACTTAAAATCCCTTCGGGATTCGGCCCTCTGGGTGGCCATCCTCGTCAGCTGGGGGATTGCCTTTTTTGAATACGTCTTGCAGGTTCCCGCCAATCGGATCGGCTTTCACCAATTTACCCTGCCTCAGCTTAAGATCATCCAGGAAGTCATCACCATGGTGGTCTTTGCCGGGTTTTCAGTTCTCTATATGAAACAATCCTTGAAGTTAGATTTCCTCTGGGCGGGATTATGCCTTATAGGAGCCGTTTACTTTATTTTCAGGTCCCCTTAGTTTTTCCTCTCACACTTTCATCTCATTCTAAGATACAATAAAGGCATATGAAGTTCATATATATCCTGGAAGATGATGAACGTATCCTGAAGGATCTTTTTGAAACTCTTAAGAGTATAGATCCGCAGCTTCATATACGCATTTTTCCAAGCCTTGCCCTTTTTCATGACTGGCTCAAAACAGCCCTTCAAGAGGGCCCCAAAGCTCTGGCCACCGGCGGGCAAAAATACAAAGATGATACATCTGAAGATATCGCCCCTTCAAACACTCACCAACTTCGCCTGGTGATCGCCAAGGATGAGTTTCTAGGCACTCAAAATATGGGACTGGTGAAACGCGCCCGGGAATTCTTCTTAAGAAAGAAAATGTGCACCGAGCAGGATCCTACGTCGTTGGTCCTCACGGCCTTTGACAGTCCCGACTTCGACATCGCCCTGGCTGAAGATCGCATCATCAGTAACGTTATTTTTAAACCCTTCGATAAGCTGATCTTAAAACTGCACTTGGAATATGCTCTCGCTGGCCACCATCCTTTAAATACGAGCACCGTGGCTTCCATGAAGATCAAATCCACCATCGAGATGCTAAAGGGTGTCACTCTGAATAGCATTTCAGAAGTCGGATTTTCCACGATTAACAATCACGAAATCAAGATCGGCGCCATGACAAAATATTATGGCGAACCATTCAAAACAGATGACAAAAAAAGTATCTTTGCTTTTTGCAATTCCTGTAAAGAAATCGCCCCTAAGGAATTTCTCTGTGAATTCCTGTTTTTTGGTGCCGACAACAAACAGATTAGTCAAATTCGCCGAAGCATCTTGCAAAACAAATCTCACAAAACTCAGGAGATTAAAAACACTCGCGGTAGCACGACTCGAATATTGATTCTTGATGAGGACTCTATCTATTCTTCTGAATTGAAGACCTACCTGGCTGACAAGATATCCAACGTCGAAATTTACATCTATAACAGCTATGCGCAACTTCAGTCAGATCTTGCGGATAAGGAAACCGTACACCGCCAACACCTCCCCACCCAGTTCGATATCATTTTTGCAAACTACGAAGTTTTCGCTATCGAACAAAAGAAGCGCTGGGAACAGCTCTGTCAGAATCTGCAAGATCGCGCCAACAAGTCCGCCATCTCTTTGGCCACAATGCCAGCCCTCTATGTCATCGCAAAAAAGAATCTCAACCTGGATGAGGTCCTTGGATTGACCTCTTGGGTTAAGAATCTTTTTTCTTCCCCCCTGGACAAGGCTTACATTCTCAAAAAAATTCTTTCCCAACATCCCGGACTACTCAACAAAGAAGCTGTGAATATCTCTAGCATGGAAGATCAAAGCCTTCTGAAGGTGGCCAATCCGGTTGAGATCACTCAAATCTCAGAAGCGGGTTTGGTGCTTAAATATTATCGCCCTATGGCGCTTGGATCATTCCGCGAATTCATCCTGTGGCGTCCCGAAGAACTCGAGACCCCTGAGATCATCGGCAGCATCACCTTTACCGAAAAAGACAAAGGAAGCGAAGCCGTGCTCAATCACTTCGTCTTCTTCGGAATGAAAGACTATTTCTTAAAACACATCCGTCTTTGGCTACGAGAAGCTTATATTAAAACCAAAGACAAGGGCTGATTACTCAGCACTCAGCTTCTTTCTTTTCAACATTAAGGAATTGCTCACAACAGAGACTGAACTCATCGCCATAGCGGCCCCGGCAATCACTGGATTAAGCAGTCCCAAAGCCGCCAAAGGAATTCCTAACACGTTATAAACAAAAGCAAAGAACAGATTCTGACGAATCTTTTTCAAGGTGAGCTCGGAAAGTTCAATCGCTTGAACCACTGAACGAAGATCATTTTTCATCAAGGTCACGTCCGCCGCTTCAATCGCGATATCCGTCCCTGAAGACATCGAAAAGCTCACATCCGACATCGCCAAGGCCGGAGCATCATTGATCCCATCACCCACCATGGCCACTCTTTGTTTTTTTCTTTTGAGAGCGACAATCACGCTGGCTTTGTCGTTCGGCTTCACACTATGTTTAAATTCTTGAATTCCCGCCTGACGAGAAATTTCCTGGGCTGTCCCCTCGTTATCCCCGGTCAACATCATGACTTTAATGCCGCGCTTTTGAATCCAGGCTATTGCCTCCTTGGAACTTTCTCTGATTCGATCCGCCACCGCAAGATATCCCAGAACGCGCTCTTCATTTGCAAGCACCATTAAAGTTTTCCCTTGAGACTCAAGATGACTTAACACCTCGTGATTTAAAGCGTAAGAGGCTGCAACCCAAGACGGGCGTCCAAGTTTATACGAAACCCCCTCTATGTGTCCCTCCACACCTTGCCCCGCCACGGTTTTGAAATCGCGAACTTCAAGACTGCCAAGAGATTCCCGTCGCGCTTCTTCAACAATCGCATGAGCCAGAGGATGAGAGGATCCAGCCTCAAGACTTGCCGCCCATCGTAAAATATTCTCACGCGTTTGCCCTGGGAGAACCATCACATCTGTCACGACGGGCTTTCCCTCCGTGATAGTACCGGTCTTATCCAAAACCAAGACGTCAATCTTTTCCGCCAACTCCAAGGCCTTCGCATCACGAAATAAAATTCCCGCCTGGGCTCCTTTGCCAATGCCGACGACGACCGCCGTGGGTGTCGCCAACCCCAAGGCGCAAGGGCAAGCAATAACTAACACAGAGACAGAAGAAACGAAGGCCGCTACTAAATCCCCTGTGAGCATCCAAGTTCCAAAGAACGTCAGCACACTCACCCCAACTACTACCGGCACAAACACCGACGAAATCTTATCCGCCAGCCGTTGTATAGGTGCTTTTGATCCTTGGGCCGTTGTAACGATCTTAATGATTTGCGCCAACTGAGTGCGACTGCCAACGCCGATGGCCCTAATGCGCAAAGTCCCTTCTTGATTTAAGGTCGCCGCATAAACGTGATCATCAAGACTCTTTGTGACCGGCATGCTTTCACCTGTTAACATGGACTCATCCACCGTCGAACGCCCCTGAACAACAAGGCCGTCCACAGGAATAGACTCTCCATTTTTCACGACGACGATATCGCCAATAACGAGATCTTTGATGTCAACATACTGACCTTGACCGCCCCGCTCAACAAAAGCCTGCTTGGGCTGCAGACGCAAAAGTCCCTCCACCGCTTCAGACGTTTTTCCTTTCGCTCGGCTTTCCAAGAGTTTACCCAAAAGAATCAAAGTTACAATCGCGGTGCTAGCTTCAAAATACACATGCTGATGATGCCAATTAAGAACCGTTACAACGACACTTAAAAGATAAGCCATCGAGGTCCCCAGAGCCACCAACACATCCATATTCGCACTTTTGGATTTGAGTGCGAAAAAAGATCCTCGATAAAATCTCCACCCAATCCAGAACTGCACCGGAGTTGCCAAAATCAGTTGCATCCAACGCGGCATAAACTCGCGATGCCCACCTGCGAACATCACAAACATTTCAACAAGAAAAGGAGCCGTCAGAAGTGCCGACACGGCAAAAAGACGCAAATCTTTTTGATATTCAGCCGCCGCTTCATTTTTAGCTTTTTGAGCCGCAACTTCGGAATTCACTTCAAAAGCTTGATAACCCAAACTTTGAATGAGCTTAAGAAGCTCTTCAACATGCAAACTTCCTTGGGAGGCTTGAACATGAGCTTTTTCAGTCGCAAAATTGACTGTCGCTGACACATTCGGCAATGAGTTCAAGGATTTTTCAATTTTACCCGCACAGTTCACGCAGGTCATCCCAATGAGCTGAAGCTCAGTGGATTTTACTTCATCACGATCTTCCATCGTTCACCTACTTATTTACAAGACTCATGATCTCGTCGATTTTCTTGCCGATCTCTTTTTCGTCCCGCGACTTCACCGCGGTCTTTACGCACCCATGAATGTGAGTTTTCATAATTTCCGCCTCCATGGCCTGTAAGGCTTTGGCTGCTGCTCGAATCTGAAAGACAATATCAGGACAGTACCGGCGCTCTTCAATCATCTTCTCCACACCATCTAATTGCCCCCGTACGCGATTTAATCGTTTTAAGTGCACTTTATGGTCAGGATGTTGACTGGAGCTTTTCATAACTTACCTCGCTTCGATCTAAGTGTATACCCCCCTGGGGTATTGACATCAAGCCCCTTTTGGGAAATAAAAAATATATTTTATTTTGTCACAAACCCGCTCATTCTTTCCTAGTCTGTGACAGAGAACTCTATCCTCAGGAGCAAATATGAGATTTTTAGCCGCCCTTCTGGTCCTTTTCCCCGCCCTCGCCTTGGCCCATGGCGAAGAAAATCCCGGACCTCACAATGGACATATCCGTATGCCTGGCGCCTTTCATACAGAGCTTATTTTGGGCAACGATCAAAGTGCCCATGTCTATCTTTTGGATATGAACTTCGGAAATCCCACCACCAAGAATTCTAAAATTGAGATCTATGTAAAAAATAAGAAAAACAAGGTGGCCTTTACCTGCTCCGTGATGGATGCTGACCATTTTCACTGTGTGCCTGAAAAGAAGTATCCTATGAAAGGGGATCTTGTTGTGAAAGCGGTTCGCGACAATGCGCCGGGAAACGAGATCTCTTACAAGCTCCCACTTTCAGCATTTAAGACCGAGAATAAAACAGAAAAAGACGACTCAAATCACCACCACCACTAATTGGAGGCCGTATGAATCTTATCCGCACTCTCATTCTTTTCTTCGCAATGACATGGCTCGCACCTCTTGCTTACGCAGGATCTCAGGTCGTCCAAGTCCCAACTCAAAAAGTTTGTATGATCACCAATATGGTATTTCCAAGTCCACAGATCCCCGTAAAAATTGGGACTAAGACCTATTATGGATGTTGCGAGAACTGCCAACACACTCTCAATAACGACCCCAAATCGCGCGAAGCCATTGATCCTGTATCAGGAAAGAAGGTCGATAAAGCCCTCGCCGTTATTGGGGCTGACGCCAACGGCAAGGTCTACTATTTTCAATCTTTGGAAAATTTAAAGAAGTTTAAAAACTGATTTTAAGAAACAGGGCGCACTTTGTGCGTCGCTGTGACCATAGAAATATATTCTTTTCTAAAATGAGTCATGAGATCTTCAGCCACACGACGAGGATCTAATTGCAAATCCCTCAGACTTAAAGTCTCTACCGGAGTCCCTTTGTTCGTGACGTTCATTGCAAAGTGGACCAGAACTGAAACCGGAGACTTCGTGGCAATACTGATACTTAATTTTCTATCGTCCAAATAAATATCATCGCCATCACGACGCAAACTTTTGCCCACCAAAACAGAGGCGGCTTGCGTCTGCAGATAATCACGACAGATCGATGCAAATAAACGCTGCAAGGACACCCCAGAAAAAAGGTCTCGATCAAAGATCTCAATGATAAAATGAAGCATCTCATCCCCTTGGATCACGGCCTTGGCCAAGAGGTCTTCTCCATCCACCATATGCTCAAAAGGTATCGAACACGCCCCCTGCCAAGCGACCACCGAAGGACCTAAAATACCGTGGTTTAAATATGCAAATAGCGATCGCAACTGCGTGCCGTCATAGGGAAAGTCTTTTTCAATAAATTGAGTCTGCATATCTACTCCTTAAAAAAAGATTTCACATCGATTCCCGCCGACTGGAAAGCTCTTTTCGATCTCAAACATGATTCACACTGCCCACACCACTGATCGCCTGAAAAATAACAAGGCCAGATCAGCTCCCAAGGAACCTTCAAACCTTGTCCTAAACGAACAATGTCTTTCTTTGTCAGATGAGCCGTATAACAACCCACCGTCACGTGATTGGAGGTCGAATACCATAACGCCTTGGTGGCTTGATCCAAGAATTCCTTCGAGTTGTCCGGAAAGGTCGCTGCCTCTTCCGCGTTAAAGCCGGGAATCACAGCATCCGCCCCTAGCGCCTCGGCATAGGCTGCGGCAATATTCAAAAAAATCCCGTTGCGATTCGGCACCCATACGGACTTGGCTGTCTCTGCAGAAGTTTGCAGATCATCAATTTTCACCTGACTCCCTGTCGGGACCTTTTGATCTTCCACAAGCAACGAAGACTTATTAAAGTCCTTAAACCAGGGAAGTTCGACCACCTTGTGAGGAATTTTTAAATAGGCCGCAATCTTGCCAGCGGACTCAATCTCTTTGGTGGCGGCTCTTTGTCCATAGTTGAATGTTAACGCCAATACAATTTCATGATGATGTTTAAGGGCTTCAAACGCATTGATCGTCGAGTCCAAACCCGCCGACAACAGAACCACGACCTTCTTTTTTGACTTCATGTTGCTGCCTTTAGATCACGAATAAGTATCTGAATGGTTTTTTGTCCCGCAAAATAGTTCCACTGAAGTTCACCTAAAATATGGTAATAACCTGGAACATTTTCCAAAGTCTGAAGCTGACGAGGTGTCGGCGTAAATAATAAAGCCTCTGAAGAACACTGCCCTTCGCTATCAACAATCTTAAGACGAAGATGACCGCCCTTAAGCTCTCGCTTAGAAAGAACCTGAACTCCTGAAAAATGAATCAAAGGAATTGAAAAACCTGTTCCAAAAGGACCCACGAAGTCATACCACTTCATTAGTCCAGCCCCCACCTCCGAAAGCGTGGCTTCGACATCATAAAAGATCTCAAGAGGTTTAGGTTTTTCACGAAGATCAGCAAAATGGGTCGCGAGCTTTTCAATAAAAATACCCGTTCGCGACTCTGCGATCTCAAAACCGGCTGCAGCCGAGTGTCCACCGAATCGACTCAAAACCCCTTGTGCGCCCGACATGGCTTGAACCAGACAGGCCTCTTGCCCTTGAGGCAAACGAGCACTTCCCACAATCATGCCATCGTCACCTAAAGATCCCACAAAAGCAGGCTTATTATAGACTTGAGTCAATTTGGTGGCAATAAGCCCCACAACTCCGCGATGAAAACTCTTGGAAGCCACAAAAACAAAATCCTTATGAGGCCAATCTTTAAGTAATTCCTGAGCTTCCAGTTCAGCATCGTTCTGCAGTTGAACCCGCGTGGAGTTATTCTTCATAACCTCCCGAACCATGGAGCGAGCTTTGGCCGCGTCTTCTAGCAAAAATATATCTATGGGCAAAACCCCCGATTCCATTCGAGAGAGAGCATTAAGTTTGGGAGCAAATCGAATCGCCACATCCTGACTGGTCAGTGGACGTCCCATCAGATCCAACTCTTCAAGTAACGCTCGAAGTCCTGCTCGGCGAGTCTCTGCCAGCTTCAGTAATCCATGCTTAACCAGGACGCGATTGTCTTCCACCAAGGGAACCATATCCGTTAACGTTCCGATAACGAAATAATCCAATACCTCTTTTAAATCCCAATTGTTTTTAGGCAGTTGAGGGTGATCTTGAAAGTATCTTTTCAGACCTCGTAAAAGATAGAAGGCAACACCCGCACCACACAGATACCCCAAACCAGAGGGGCAATCTCCTTGATTGGGATTCACCACCACATAGGCTTGAGGAATGGTTTCGGCCGGCAAATGATGATCTGTTAAAATAACATCAACACCCAATTCGCGGGCCCGGTCCACGGCCGCATGAGCCGTAATTCCCACGTCCACGGTGATAATTAAAGTGACCCCTTGTTTGTGCAATTCTTCAACGGCCGCCGCGTGAAAGCCATACCCCTCAGAAAGTCTTTTGGGCTGATAATGCAAGACCTCGGGAAATCCAAGGGCAATAAGACCTGTCTTAAGAAGCGCCAACCCTGAAGTTCCATCCAGATCAAAATCCGCATAGATACATATTTTTTCTTTATTAAGATACGCCTGACCTAGGCGCTCAAGAGCTTGAGACATCCCCTTTAAAGAAAGGGGATCTTTCAAGTCCGCGAGCTTCGGAAAAAGAAGCTTATCGACTTCTTTCGATTCCGAAAACCCCCGAGCCGCCAGAATCTTGCCAATCAGAGAAGGCCATTGTCCCTCGACATTCGAGGGAGTCATGGTTTCTGATAGCAGTTCTCGCGGCTTCCATAATGGGTTCATGCCATCCTTAAGCTTTTGCTTTTTTAAGACTCATTTTCTCCATCAACAACACAAAAGGAGCTGCCACGTAGATAGATGAGTAAGTACCGAAGAAGATACCAACACAGATTGAGAAGGCGATATCTTCAACTGTTCCACCTGCAAAAATATACAAGCAAAGCGCTGAAATGAAGGTCGTACCTGAGGTGATCAATGTACGAATCAACATGTCGTTGATCGACTTATTAATCACAAAGCCATAACCTTTATCATGATAATGACCTTCGGTCTCACGAATACGGTCAAACACCACGATGGTATCGTTCAGCGAGAAACCAATCAAAGTCATGATCGCCGCCAAAATAGATACGTTCACTTCTTTACCGACCAATACGAAGACCGCCAAAGTGATCACAGCATCATGGAATAAGCAAAGAACCGCGCCCGGAGCGAACTTATAATCGAAACGAAGCGCTACGTAGATCAAGATCACAAGCAAACAATAGAAAACAGCCAAAAGACCGTTGCGTTTTAATTCCGCACCCACCTGAGGACCAACCGTATCAATACGGCGGATATCAGGGTTCGCGGCCGCAAACTTCGTTGTGACTGTCTCACGCATTTTTGCGATATCTGCATTCAAAATTTCGTTGGTTTCCTTATCGGTAGCACCTTGTTTACCCTGGAAACGGATGATGAATTCATTACCTTCGCCGAAGGACTGAACTCCCACTTCCCCCAACTTCAACTCATCAATCGCTTGACGGACCTCATCGATCGTCACACCTTGGGCAAATTTCACCTGCATCTCAGTACCGCCCTTAAAGTCGATACCGTAGTTAATACCGTGAACCGCTAGATAGATCAGCGACGCCACTACAAGCAAAAGCGAGATACCGCCAAAGAGCCAAGCTTTTCCTACAAAATCAAAACGTCCAAATGATTCATTTTTATTAGAAGTCATACTTCGCCCTACTACACAGAAATCTTTTTGAAGTTGAACTTGTGTACCATCAAATCAACAATGACTTTTGATACAAACACGTTTGCAAACATAGATGTCGCGATACCAATCAAAAGAGTGACCGCAAATCCACGCACCGGCCCCGTACCGAAATACAAAAGCACCACTGCCGTGGCCGCCGTTGTCACGTTGGCATCGATAATCGCAGACATCGCACGATGGTAACCTTCTTTGATCGCGACCTTAATTCCATGCCCCAGCCGCAGCTCTTCCCTGATCCGTTCATTAATAAGAACGTTCGCATCCACGGCAAAACCCACCGTCAAGGCGATACCGGCAATCCCCGGCAAAGTCAGGGTCGCTCCAAAGCTAGTCAAAAGAGCAAAGATGGAAAGGATATTAAGACCCAACGCCAAGCTGGCAACCAGACCCATTGTTCTGTAGTAAAGAAGCATAAAGAGTACGATGATCGCAGCACCCACGTAAGAACCCAATTTGGCTTTATCAATCGCATCCGCACCCAAAGTTGGTCCCACGCGACGCTCTTCTAACTGCTCCAAAGAAGCAGGCAAAGCACCCGCACGAAGAGCTGTTGAAATCATCTTCGCTTCGTCCATCATTTTGTTACGGTCACGGCCACCACCCAATGTGATAACCGCTTGGCCACCGGCAATACGATCACGAATGCTCGGCGCCGACTTCACAACTTTATCCAAGACAATCGCCATCTGCTTGCCGACGTTGTTGCCTGTCAAATCCGCAAACTTTGTCGCACCTGAAGAGTTGAAAACCAAAGACACCTGAGGACCACCGTACTGGTCGTAACCAACGAATGCGTCATCAAGAGCTCCGCCACCCAAATCCGTATCGGTTCTTAACAAGAAGGGAATCGCTCCCGCCTCCATATTGGTCGCATTCTCAGATTTTTCAAAATATAGCATCGTCTTCTCTGGAAGCTTCCCTTTAAGGTCCGCATTCAAACGAGTGACGTAATCCGAATACTTCATGCTTCCGATATTATAACTACCCGCCTTTTCAGCATCAGCGATCAAGGTTTGAAGTTCCTGCTGAGACTTCTCAGTAGAAACGATCATGAAATCTAATTTCGCCGTGGTATTGATCAACTGTTTTGCTTTTTCAGCGTCCGCCATACCGGGAAGTTGAATCAAGATGCGGTTAGCCCCTTGTTGAGAAATAGAAGGCTCCGCCACCCCGAACTCGTCGATACGGTTACGGATGGTTTCAATCGCCTGTTGAATCACGCGATTTTTATAATCATTCAAGTAAGCATCAAAATAACGAACTGTCACCGCAGTTTCAGTCGAGCCCATCACTTGCAGAACAGTTCCATACTTATCTGCAAGGAACTTTTCGACTTTGGCTTTGTCAGCGGCTTGAGCCACAAGAACCTGAAGTTCGCCTTGTTCTGGCTTCTCTGACTTCACGTCAGAAAAAGGAATCTGCTCTTTTTGCATTTCGGCTTTCATTGATGCCAACAGACGACCGGTACTTTCTTTCACCACGCCATCAACATCAACACCCATTACAAGATGCAAACCACCTTGGATGTCCAAGCCATAATTTAATTTTTGCTTAGAGGGCCACCAAGACTTTTCACCAAAGTTCACCACGTTTGGCAAAACCCAAACGATGGCTACGGCCACTCCCACTGCTGCGAGAAACGATCTCCAACGAAGTCCTTCCATTATTTCTTTTCCTCTGCTGTTGCTGCTTTCTGAGATGTTGCAATCTGACTGCGAAGCATTTTTACCTTCACGCCGTCAGCAATTTCCAATGTCACGAATTGATCGGTGATCCCTTCCACACGACCCAAGATGCCTGAAGAGGTGATCACTTCATCACCGCGCTTCACTTCAGCCAAAAACTTTTGATGCTCTTTTTGTCTTTTCGCCTGCGGGCGAATGATGAGGAAATAAAAGATCACGAAGATGAAGATAAAAGGCACAAACATTTCGAAGGCAGAGGGTTGCCCACCAGGTGCTGTTTGCGCATACGCTGTCGATACAAGAAGTCCAAATAACATGATTCCTCCAATTAATGACTGACGTTAAAATTCAGCATTATTCTCAGGAAGAATCAATATTTAAGTCGAGCGCTCTTTCTTTACGAAACGCGTTAAACAGTCATCTCGGAACTCCACCCAACGACCTTCCTCGATCGCTTTTCGAGAGCGTTCCATCAACTTCATATAGAAATAAATGTTGTGAATCGTGTTCAAACGCGAACCTAAAATTTCGCCACTCAAGAACAAGTGACGCAAGTACGCCTTCGAATAGTTTGTACACGTATAACAGTCACACTCTGGATCCAGAGGAGAAGGATCTTCACGATACTCACTGCGCTTGATGCTGACTTTCCCCTGCCACGTAAAAATGGTTCCATTACGTGCCACTCGAGTAGGCATGACGCAGTCAAACATATCGATTCCTGAATCAATCGCAATGATCAGGTCCGTCGGAGTCCCAACTCCCATCAAATAGCGTGGCTTATTTGCCGGCATTTTAGGCGCCACATGCGGCAAAAGCTCATGCATCAAGTGAATGGGTTCGCCCACACTGAAACCTCCCAAAGCGTACCCAGGAAGATCCACAGAGCAAATCTGCTCCATGCTCTTAAGGCGATGCTCAAGACTAAGGCCCCCTTGCACGATTCCAAAAAGAAGGCTTTCTTTACGAGTCATCGCCGCCTTCGAACGCAAAAGCCAACGGTAAGTCAAAGCCATGGACTTTTCGATCTCTTCGTCGGTCGCAGGATATTGAAGACACTCATCAAAAGCCATGATGATGTCAGAGCCCAGATCCATTTGAATCTCCATGCTTTTTTCTGGAGAAATAAAATGTTTCGCTCCATCCAAGTGCGAACGGAATTCTACGCCTTCTTCCGACATATTACGAAGCTGAGATAAAGAGAAAACTTGGAAGCCACCAGAGTCCGTTAAGATGGGCCCCTGCCAGTTCATAAATTTATGAAGGCCCCCCATCTTGGCGATGGTTTTTTCACCAGGGCGAAGATGAAGGTGATAAGTATTACCAAGGACAACCTGAGTGCCGCACTCTTTGAGCTCTTCCGGAGTCATCGCCTTTACGGTGGCCTTTGTTCCTACGGCCATAAAAACGGGAGTTTGCACAGGTCCATGCGCCGTCATCAGGGTCGCGCGACGAGCGTTCCCTGCTGTTTGATGAACTTTAAATTCGCCTAATGTCATTGTTGATTTCCCATCCAACACGTCAGATCTCCGTAAGAAAAGAGCCGGAACTTTCTCTCAATAGCCCATTGATAGCAAGCTTTTACTCTTTCAAGGGAAGAAAATCCTGCGACCAAAGCCAGCAACGTCGATTGAGGCTGATGGAAGTTCGTTAAAAGCCGATCCACCACTTTAAACTGATAGCCCGGCTGAATAAGAAGCTTCGTAAATCCTTGAAATCCGACCTGAGCAGAGCCCGGCAACAATCCCCCACCCGCACTTTCCAATGAGCGCGCGGTCGTGGTTCCTAATGCCCAAATTTTATGACCCTTCTGCTTGGTCTCCTGAATGAGAGCCCATGTGGCGGCACTCACCTCCACGTACTCTTCGTGCATGTCGTGATCGTTTAAGTCTTCCGCTGTGACCGGCAAAAAAGTGCCCAGCCCCACGTGCAAAGTCACTTCGACGACTTTTACGCCTCGGGCTTTAAGTTCTTCGATGTCACTTTTAGAAAAGTGCAAACTCGCCGTCGGTGCCGCAAAACTTCCCGGCTCCTTGGCCCAGGCGGTTTGATACCACGATTCATCGGCCTCCACTGTATGGCGCTGTTCTCGAGCTTTTTGAATGTATGGAGGCAGCGGAAGCTCTGCGATCTTTTGAAAGTACTCTTCCCCCACCGCTTCACTCAGTCGCACCTTTTGTGGACGTCCTTTTTCCAGCAAGGTCATTGAGACGCCAAGGGGGAGTTCAAGAACTGATCCGATTTTATATTTCTTGGAGGGAAACAACACTTCCCAATCGCAAGAGTCTATCTGTTTTAAAAATAGAATTTCCACTTCGCCTGCGAAGACCCGGCGCTTTAATACGCGCGTATTGTTGACGACCAGAGCATCCCCGGCAGGGATTCGCGCCATAAGGTCTTGAAAGGAAATTTCTTGAGGCTCTTCGTGGCCCGGAACCCACATTACGCGGGAAGGTCTTTGAGGAGCTGTCGCAATCAATTCCTCAGGACAGGAAAAATCAAGATCTGTGAGCTTCATGGCACTCTACATACCATAAAACCCAAGGTTTTGGATCATATTTCTAAATGCGAGAGGCCCCTTAAAAGAAGCCTCTCCGTCGTTTCTTAGCGTCTTTCGGATTTTTTAGGATGCCCGCCATGAGCGCCGGCACGTTTTTCTTCAGTTCGAGATGAGCTCGGCGATGCTTTCCCCGCCGCCGTTCCACAGCGTTCAATCACTTCGTCTAATTTTCTTTCAGCCTCATCACGCTTCAGACCATATTTCTTTTGTACAAGCCCTGAAATCGCTCGCACATCCCCGTAGGTTTTTTCAAGATCGTTTCCGCTTAAGCCACTCCAGGTTTTTTGGATCTCACTCTTTACTTTCTTCCAATCGGTTTCTGGAATATTTGTATGCATCATGACGGTACTCCTTTTTTAATCGCCACTTCTTGTGACAAACCCGTTTTTTCCGAGAAGCATAAGTTGCGCCAAAGATCTGCGCCTGGAGCGGTCATTTATTTGCACTTAAAGAGGGACCCTGGGCAATATTCCCCAAAGACATGGGGCTCCTTTCCCTTGAGCCCCGCGAAACAGCACCGGAAGGGAAAAACTATTTTCTTGAGCAACCTGATTCGAATACTTTTTCATTGTTAACGTACAAAGCGACTGATGCGGATTGCATCCCAAAGGCATTGAGCCCTTCTATCAGCCATCCCATGACAACATCTCCGGCTGTGTTTTCACAACGAATTTTACTTTGCACAGAAAGAACACCAGGGCCTACGCCCATCACAAGACAACCATACGTGCCGCTCTTTATCCCCTTATCTTCCAATCCTGACACCGTGATAGATTGAGAATCTTTCACAACAACTTTTCCATTTCCCAATAAGTCATGGTTACAGATTGAGGCCGCCCAAACTTGATTTGCGGACAAAAATACGAGAACAGCCAAAGCTAGCTTTTTTGTTTTCACACGAATTCTCCATCATTTATTTTGCGTTAAAATACCTCTAAACAAAATCTAGATAAAGAGATTGAGCGCCGAGGAAAAGAGTTTACGTGTTCGTCAAAAAGTTCGACAAGGGTCGCTTATGAAAAAGTCTTTATCAGCAATCCTATTGGTCTTGGCATCAGCCCCTGCTTTGGGCAACCCATCTTCTTTGTAAACTTTAGAGTTAAATATTGTTGGGAATGGTGCGCGGGGAGGGACTTGAACCCTCACGCTTGCGCATACGCCCCTCAAACGTACGTGTCTACCAATTCCACCACCCGCGCGCGCACCTATAAGAAATTCTGATAGAGGGAAGAAATAATTAATCATTTTCCTCCTCTAGAGTCAATAGATTGCATTTCAGAAAAAAGTCAGAACCTAGACCTCCCCTTGCCCACATTTTTAGCAAATTTCTTTAACCCCCAAAGCCCCCTGCCCTGTCATTACAGTAAGAGCATGGACGCTCTTAAGAGGAAACAAGAAGACGCTAGGATGGCACTGCTTGTAACCCGAGGCCACGGAAGGCCGAAAAAAGGAGAGAACATGACGGATTTACATGACGTAGCAATGTTTTGCCTCTTCTACTCTGGAGTTGTGATGTACTCCCTGTGGATCACGGTCGCAAGACGACCGGCAAGAGTTGAGGTCAGACAGAAAAAAGTATCTTAGATTGATTTTAAATTTATGCAGCTCTGAGAGGGTTTGGTGGTTCCCCTCTCGAGCTCGGGGGGCCGACGAGGCCCCCCATTTTTTTGCGCAAAGCGCACCATGTCACATTTTTCTCGATTAAAATTTGCCCCACCCCCCTCAACTCCCTATGGTGGTTTTATGGTAAATAAAATCCCCTTCGGAAAATCAGAACTTTTCTCGCTGGGTGTGGAGGTAGAACTTCAGATCATTCATCCTGAAACTCGCAATCTGCATCCCATCTCTCCCGACATCCTTCAAGAGTGGTCCCTTCCTGGGCCTCATTTAAAACCTGAACTTTTTCAAAGTATGTTAGAGATCGACACACCCATTTGCAAAAATGTCCAGGAGGTCGAAGCAGAACTTCTTTTGACCAGCCGCGAACTTCTCCGTATCTGCAAAAACAATGGTGTCCGCTTGGCTTCCAATGGCACCCATCCCTTTGCAAGATGGCATCAAAGGATTTTCTACCCCGCAGATCGCTATCAATATCTTCTCGAGCGCAATCAGCATATCGCCCGACGTCTGATGATTTATGGCCTTCACGTTCATATTGGTATGAACAGTGGCGAGCATTGCATTACCATGATGAATGAGTTTTTATACTACCTCCCCCACCTTCTGGCGATCTCAGCAAGCTCACCTTATTGGACTGGGCATGATACCGGGCTTGCCTCATCACGAATCACCATCTTCGAAGCCCATCCCGCCGGAGGTCACCCCTGCCGAGTTGAAAGCTGGCAGGATTTTGAATCCATTGTCGACAAACTCACGCGCAGCCATTCCATCGAAAGCGTGAAAGATATTTGGTGGGATATCCGCCCTAGCCCCAACTATGGCACCTTGGAGATTCGCATCTGCGATGGTGTCCCAGGAATTCGCAGAACCTCGCGCCTTGTGGCGTTTATTCATCTGCTGGCCCGTCATATCCAAAAACGTCTTGATAGCCACGGGCCACGCCCCATTCCTTCAGATTGGGTCATCCGTGAAAACAAATGGCGAGCCTCTCGCTTTGGACTTGAAGCTGACATCTTAGTGGATAACGAAGGCAATACAAAATCAGTTTTACAGGACATCAAAGATCTCGTGGAAGAGATGAAAGAGGACTCTTCGAGTTTAAACTACACTCAATATATTGAGGATCTAATAAATCAGGATCTCTCTCACCCCAGCTATCAGGCACAGCGTGAGGTTTTTGAACAAACAGAGTCTCTGGAAAGCGTCGTGGACTTCCTTTGCGACACCTTTGAAAAAGATCTGGACGTCGTTTAGACAGTACCCCCAAAAAAGGGCGCTTTCTCAAAATAAGACACTCTTTGAACCTTCAAAACCTCTAGAAACCCGTCCGACGTCCACGCCCTCGGCATCGCTTTTGAATCTCTTTAAAGCATGAGATTTTCTCTCGGTGTTTTCTTTATCCTCACTCTGCTTTCCTTCATGGCCCCCGCCGCGGAGCTGGTGCGCCTTTATGAGTGGAATCCAGGCACCACCTTAGCCCCTTTGATTCTACCGGTTCGCAGCAGTGAGACACCCGAAGAAGCCGCCCAACGCTATCTCAAAGAACTTTCTAAAAATCCGGAACTGATGGAACTCTTTGAGGGACGAACTCCCGATGTTCCCATCAGAGGCTTTAAACCTTTAGATGAAAACTCTCGCGAGGCCCGCGCCTTGATGATTGCCAATCTTCCCAAAGACTACGCCCAGAACTCCCAGCGCGTGAGCAACTTTAAGAAAATATTTTCGCAAGCCAAACACTCTTCCTACATTTTACCCATGAACACCAACCTGGGACTTTCACAAGGCGAAACGCGGGATCTTTTTAAACAGATTTCTGAAAAATTCCCGCTTCTCGTAGCCATGGGAGGAGAAGATGTGGATCCCCGTTTTTATAAACAGGAAAATATCCACGCCCGCAACACCATCCCAGCCCGGGATCAATTTGAAATTGAACTTATCAAGTCTTATGTTTCACAGGAAAAAGGTTTTCTTCTGGGGATCTGTCGTGGCTCCCAGATTTCATCTGTGGCGTTGGGATATCGCCTGATTCAAGACGTTCCTTTTCACATGGGTACCGAGGTCAGTCATGGCAATGACTGGCATGACATTGAAATCAAAAACACTCGAAATAATCTTCTGAAATCTTTAATCCCTTCCTCACAGAAAATGTATGTCAACTCCCTTCACCATCAGTCGGTGGTATTTAAAGAAGGGGGCCCTCTTGAAATCGCCGCCCGCAGTCACGATGGCGTCACCGAGGCCACGGAACTAAAAAATGGACGGGGTCTTTTGTTGCAGTTTCACCCTGAATTCATGAATAACGAATTAGGTTCGAAAATTCTGTGGCGAACTGTCCAGCAGAAAAATCAGGTCATGCCCGCACGCTGTTCGCGAATTTTTTCTGGCAAATAACATTCTTCAAAATACTCATTGCCTGTAAGCAAGCTTGCTCTACCATAGAGAGATGCTGGAACAAATCTTTCTTCACCAAAAACAGTTCAGCTTGAAGCTCCGAGAAGAGCCTCTGAAGATTCGCCTGGAATATCTTTCTGATCTCGAAAAGATGGTGATGGATCATACGGAAGACATTGTTCAAGCCTTAAGATTGGATTTTGCGAAACCCGAGGCGGAAGCTCTTCTCACGGAAATCTACCCTGTCCTTCATGAGATTCGCTACGTTAAAAAAAATCTGAAAAAATGGATCAAACCGCAAAGAGTCTCCGCCCCACTGGGATTGATGGGAACCAAGAACTACATCTTGCCCGTGCCTCGCGGGGTATGCCTGATTATTGGCCCCTGGAACTACCCCTTCCAGTTAATGATCGCTCCTCTTATCGCGGCCCTTGCGGCTGGCAACTGCGCTTTCTTAAAACCCTCCGAGTTTACCCCCCACACAAGCGCTCTTCTCAAGGTTCTTATAAAGAAAACTTTTTCCGAAGATCATGTGACTCTCATTGAGGGCGGCGTGGAAATAACTCAGAGTCTTTTAGAGCTTCCGTTTGATCACATCTTTTTCACCGGCAGCACACAGGTTGGAAAAATCGTCATGGCAGCGGCTAGTAAACACCTTAGCAGCGTCACTTTGGAGCTCGGAGGCAAATCTCCGACTGTCATAGACAGCACTGCAGATCTTGAACAGGCGGCAGAAAAGATCACCTGGGCCAAGTTCGTCAATGCGGGGCAAACCTGTGTCGCCCCCGACTATCTTTTGATCCACAGGGACATATTCTCTGAATTCAGATCCCATCTGATAAAAAAAATCGAAACATATTACGGAAAATCAGACCATCAAAAGAAGAACTCTCCAGATCTTGCAAGAATCATCTCCGTCAAACACACGGAGCGCCTGGCGCAGCTTCTTAAGGACGCTGTAAAACAAAATGCCGAGATCACCTACGGTGGCGACATTGATATTCCTCATCGCTATATTGCCCCAACTCTCATTGAAAAAGTCGATATGCACTCGGCGCTCATGAAAGAAGAAATCTTCGGACCTCTTCTTCCCATGATTCCCTTTCATGAGATCTCAGAGGTTTTGCACTTCATCAATGATCGTCCAAAACCTTTGGCGCTTTATATCTATTCCCATAGCGAAATGAATATTGAAGCACTTACCAAAGGGACCTCTTCCGGAGGCGTTTGCATCAATGATTCCGTGATTCACGTTGGAAACGTCCATTTGCCATTCGGGGGTATCGGGGAAAGTGGTCTTGGAAATTATCATGGATATTTTGGATTCCGCGCATTCTCTCACGAAAAATCCGTACTTCGTCAATACTGGCTAGGTCGCCTCTTGCGCGTGATCTATCCACCCTACACGGCTTTTAAAATCAATTTGATTAAAAAACTGATTCGTTGGCGTCTTTAGCGTTCTCTATTCAAGCTGAAGGATTTTTTCACGATCTCCCACAATCCACAAAAGATCCCCTTTTCTAAGCACTTCCATAGAATCGGGATTTAAAATTCTTTGTCCCGCACGCTCAATCCCAACCACCAAACCCCGCGTGGATTCTCGCAAACCGCATTCGCGAATCGTTTTATCAAGATACGGAGACGTCTCACCAATAAGATACTGCTCAAGACTGTACTCGGAATGATTTTCTTCTTTGACCGCATCAGATATGTCAGGACTTTCCGATTCCATGAACAGCTTGAATTTTAAAAGCTGATCATCGGTCCCTATCACATGCACTTGATCAAAGGGCATCAGACATTCGTTGCGCCCCGGGGCGGTCAAACGACGACGTCCGCGTTCGATCAAAGCAATCGTGACTCCAAATTTTTCACGAATAGATAAGGTATGCAAAGGAACGCCGACATAACTTCCTTCTGCTGGCACGGTGAACTCGGTGATATGCGCATCCCACGGGGCTAAAGCGCGACTGCTTTTGCGCGCCTGTTTCTTGCGAACATCATCATGAAGGTTAGAAAGAAAACGATTTTCAAACCACTGATAGATATCGCGCAATCTTTGCGATAAAACATAGCCGACAACGACGACCATCCAAAGAGTGATCGCCACAGCCCACATCAGGGGCACAAACTGCGCCACCATCGCCCCTAAAAGGCCCACAGCCAGCATAATCCGCGAAACTAAGAACACATAGTTATGACTGCCCTTCCCCTGCTCAACCATCAGAATTTCAAACTGTTTGGTTTTCCCAAAGGCCAAAGCCCACAAAAAGGGTGCACTTAAAATCAAAGTCACACTCAAAGAAAGCAATTTTGCGGGACCTTCTTCCATTTGCCTTTCCAACAAAAAAGGCAAAAACACCCGAGCCATAAAAAGAAAAATCGCCACGATGACGACCGAGTTCAAAAGCACTTTCACGATATAGGCGCGAACTTGTTCTCTCCACTCCTTATTCCCGGACATTGAAAAAGAAATCACACTGTAGGTATCAAGCACCGAAATGACCTTCGCAGGCAGGATCTTTTCTAAAAAGGCATAAACTTTTTCCGAAGAACGCAACATATATGGAGTCGTGAACGCCGTGATAACCGAAACCGCCACAGCTAAGGGATACATTTTTTCGCTGATCACCTTCAGATTCAGCCCCAGTGTCGCGATGATAAAGGAAAACTCCCCAATCTGCGCCAGACTCATTCCCGACTGAACCGCTGTCTTTAAGGTCTGCCCCGCCAGCACCGATCCCAGTGTCACGCTGAAGGTTTTTCCAACGATCACAACAGCCGATAAAATCAATACTTCCTTCCAATAGGTGGCAATAATGTGCGGATCAATTAACATTCCCACCGAAATAAAGAAGACCGCCGAAAATAGATTTTTAATAGGAGCGACCAGATGATGAATGCGTTCGCCTTCTATCGTTTCGGCCAAGATGGAGCCCATAATGAAGGCTCCCAAAGCTGACGAAAACCCGACCGTGGTCGCAAACACCACCATCAAAAGACAAAGGCCGACGGCCACAACCAAAACTGTTTCTTCCGTAAGAAGCTTTTGAGTTCTTTTTAGAAAAGATGGCAACATGAAAATGCCCGCCACAAACCAGATAGCAAGGAAGAACGACAACTTCACGATCGCACCCAGCATCTCAGCTCCGGCAAAATCCCGAGTCAAAGCGACCGTCGTCAGAAGAACCATCAGCAAAACGGCGACCAGATCCTCGATAACAAGGACTCCGAAAACCATTCCGACGAACTTCAAGTTTTTAAATCCCAGCTCTTCAATAGTGCGAATGATAATCGAGGTCGATGAAATGGATAAAATCCCCCCCAAAAACAAACTATCCATCGGGGACCATCCCAAAAGACGCCCAGAGGTGTAACCAAAAACCATCATCAAGGAGATCTCTAGAATCGCCGTAAAACTGGCAGAGCCCCCCACACGAAAAAGTTTTTTAAAGCTGAACTCCAGTCCCAAAGCAAAAAGGAGGAAGATCACACCGATCTCAGCCCAAAGATGAATGCTTTCCGCCCCCACAATGGTCGGAAAAATGGACGTCTTAGGTCCCACCAAAAACCCTGCAACCAGATACCCCAACACAATGGGTTGATTCAGTTTTTTAAAAATAAGAGTCACAAGCCCGGCAGTTCCAAGAATGAGGGCTAAATCGGAGATCATTGAGGGTAAATTCTGCATCCCTCAAGTATGGCAAGACTTCAAAGAGGTCACAAATCAAAAATAGTACGCAAATCTCTTAAAACGAAAAACGGCCCCTTTTGGGAGCCGTTTTTAAAGTTCAAACTTGTAAGAACTAATTACTTCGCTTGAAGAGCCGCGTTAACAGCTGCCTCAGCATTTACAAGACCAGAACCGTACTCATTCGCCGAGTTAGGTCCCAAAGCCTGAGCTGTTTGCTTCAAGATCGCTTTCACTTGAGCGCCCGTCAAAGCTTTGTTCGCAGCTTTCATCAAGGCCACCACACCAGATACGTGAGGAGTTGCCATAGAAGTTCCATCGAACGCAGCGTAGTTGGTCGCAACAGTTTGCAAAGTCGCCTTCACAGCTTGGCCCGCAGCCATTTGTGATACGATTTGCTGTCCTACAGTTTGTTCAATCATGAACACAGCCACAGGAAGAACAGATCCATCTTCAGTCAACGCACCTTGGATCAAACCAGGAGCGTTATTGTAGATCACAACGCCTGTTGCACCCGCTTTAATTGCATTATCAACTTTTTCGCTGAATTTGATTTCACCGCGAGAGATCAAAGCATATTTACCTTTAACGTTCACTTTCGCAAACTCTTCCACTTTACCAAGACCTACAGCAACAAGCTCATTTGTCTCAGGAGTCAAAACTTCTCTTGCGCCTTGGAAAGTTGAAGAAGCAACTTTGCCCGCCTTTGTGCCTACTGTGATTTCAACAGAAGACTCACGACCTGTTCCTTGTGGTACAGAAGAAACAACGGCCACACCCGGAGCTACAATCGCCAACTCAGGACCCCATTGAGAGAATTGAGCTTTTTGAAGATTGATATCGATCGCACCAACAGCAATTACTGTTGGAAGAGCTGCTGGGTAAGAAACTTTAGGAGTTCCGCTGTTTCCAGAAGCTGCAACAACAGTCACACCTGCTTTATCAGCCTTATTAACAGCATCACGTTCTGCAGGAGTTGACCACATACCACCCAAAGACATGGAGATAACATCTACTTTTTGAGCGATACCCCAGTTGATACCTTGAGCGATCGCTACGTTTGAGCAACCTTGCTCAGAACAAACACGACCTGCCAAGACTTTCGCTTTTGGAGCAACACCTGTGAAGCCAGATCTGTCCATAACACCTGCGATTGTTCCCGCAACGTGTGTTCCGTGACCTACTTTATCAGTGTAATCAGAACCATTAGAGTCACCAGTGAAGTCTTGTCCTTTTTCGAAGTTCGCCTTCAAAGAAGGATGAGCCTCATCGATACCAGTGTCTAGAACAAGAACGCGAGCACCCGCGCCTCGGTTAGACAAAGCCCAAGCTTCCGGAGCTTTTACTGCATGGATACCCCATGGAGTTTTTTGTCCCACTTTTTGTTGTTGAGATTGTTGAGCTTTCGCCAAGAAACCTTTTACTGGACGTGGAGCTTCGTGGAAAACTTCTTTTTCTACGTAAGCTACTGCAGGATTCGCCTTCAATTTTTCAATCTCAGCTTGATCTGCCGTGTTTACAATCAAAGTGTTCAAGTTCTCAAGGCTGTCTTCAACCTGTCCGTCAACTTTTGCAAGTTCACTTGGTTGTCCGCCCAACTTGAAACCTTTAAGTGCATAAGACCCCTTCATCTTATACGCCATGTGTGCTGATTTGAATGCTTCTTTGTCCTTCATGATGACGATCACGCGCTCTGCTTGAGCCGCTGTCGCAAACAACACAGTCAGGATAAGTGCAAACACGTTGAGTTTCATTAAATCCCCCCATATCCATGGACTTCAACAATTGAAGTCCTCATGAGGAGGCACTTCATTTCAGGTTGAAAGATTTATCAAGTACTCTTTTGGAACCAGTTGCACTTTTTTAATCAAGGAAAAAACTGAAATTTTCTGTCATGACCGCAGTAGTTCCAAATTGGAACCCCAGTTCGATTTTAGGACCAGAACGAAGCAAACTATTAATAATGCTTATAGAACCCATCATTTATTTGAAATTATGCTGCCTAATATTAAATCAACGCAAATAACGCCTAGTGTCTTTATTTTCTTGTTCCCAAACAGATTTTAAGCACTAGAACTGCCCGTTTTTGAGAGCGTGCTCAGGCGAACTTTCAGTTTTAAGACCGTCCACAACATCTCAAAACTATCGCGCACGATATGGACTCGAGAGGCCTCTTGATGCTGCCAACGAATGGGAACCTCGAGCACTCTTTGCTTTTTTCTCAAGAGAAGAAGAATCAACTCCACATCCCAAGCAAAGCGCGCCACCTGCAAATAAGGCAAGATCTCAGTTCGAAAAAACGGACTATTTTTAAGAAGTTTAAAACCGCATTGAGTGTCACGAAAAGGAAGTCCCACAATAGAACGCAGAATCTTATTAAAACTTTTTCCCATGCTCTGCCGAAGCCAGTGTTGTCGAACCACGATGTCACTCTTCGGAAGCGCTCGCGAGCCCATCGCCAGGTCGCACTCATCACGGACCGCCCACAACTTTTCCAACTCTTCCCAGGGGGTCGCCATATCTGCATCGGCAATTAAGACCCACTCGCCCGACGCCTGACGAAGTCCCTCGTGAACGGCCGCTCCTTTGCCCTGATTGGTATTAAGCTCCAGCAGACGCAAATTCGCCCAGGTCGCCTGCGCCTTTTTAACGATTGAAGATGTTTGATCTTTGGAACCGTCATCGACAACAAAAACCTCGGTGATGGACCACGTGGCTTCGCTTCGTTGGGAATATTTTTGCAAAGCCGCCAAAGTCTTCGGCAAACGTCCTTCTTCATTATAAGCCGGGATAACGACGGAAATCGTTTGCATCAATGCCCCTGATCCTGGGATGACTTTTTCTCAATGGAGGCCCCCACTGGCAAAAAGAAACTCAAAGGACTTGAGAAGAAGCGCCCCACAACCGCCTTACGAATCGCACGACGCTGAGGAGGGTTGATCCCACGAGCTTTGATCGCCACAAGCAAGGCCATTCCAAAACTGACCCCCACATTGAAGGCACCAATAAAGAAAATACCAACCACCGCTCGCCAGAATTCCCATGTTTTTAAAAATTCAGTTCCCAGAACAGGCAAAGCACCGGCCAAAGTTCCCGATGACAAAGTCACATGTCTTACATCCAAAGGAAGCCCTATGAATTTCATAATCTCGGGCACCATTCCTAAAAGCAGTCCCAAAGAAATATTCCCCAGCAGACCTGACATGTTCTTCTCTAAAAACACGGCGATGTTGCGCGCGCCTCGTTTGCCAAAGACAGCGCGAAGCCCTGGGCTTCGCGAAAGTGTTTTGCGAAGTGAATTGAGCGCAAACCAGTTGTCCCCCCAACCAGCAAAGATACTGGATAGCCATAATAAAATCCCAGTGAATGAGGCATGAATCAACACCGGCCCCAGAATGTCGACAGACTGGTAGGCGCTGTGTGCCTTAGCCTCGCCCATCAGATGATTGCCGAAAAGAAGAAAGAACACTGTATCAATGAAGATCACTGTGGGGACCACAAAGAGCACGTTCCCTAAGATCGACGCCACCTGCGAGCGAATCAGATGGACGATCTCACTGACCAGGTTCTCCATACCTTGGGTACTATCCACGTCTTGCATTTTTTCTGCTAAGGCAGGAGCTGTCATCGCGGGTTGTTTGGTCCCCAACGTGAACCCCGCAAGATGAATAGCGACAAAACTCAAAGCATAATTCAAAGACGCCAAGAAGCCTTCGGCAAAACCAGAAAGTCCCAAACTCAAGATCCCGACCTTCACATAGACGGTGATCGCAGTGATCGCGCCACCGCCTCCGGCAGCTTGAAGCATGTGACGATACTCTTCTTTGGTGCGCGTGATATAGTGCTCACCGGTCTCGGCCGCGCGTTCAACAACCTTGCGGGCAAATAAAGATATGTTCTGCGAAAATAAAGACGTAATACTGCGCAGATCCTGATTTTCTTCAACCAACTTAGATAAAAAGCTTGTCACCTTTTTGCTATCTACTCGTTCGGTCAGCAAAATCTCGAGAAGACTATCTATACGCTGCAGATATGTTCGTAAGCGCATCATCTGGAATACTAAATCGATACTGACGCCGTACTCGTCCAGATGCTTATGAACTTGCGCCAACTCCTGACGACACTCCCACACAATCATGCGAAAGCGTGAGGCTTTTTCCAAGGTTTGAGTTTTATCTCCCGAATGATAGGAGTTTAAGAATTCCTCAAGGCCGCGCACCAAGGAAAAGAACGCGGAATCGCGAAAGGAAGGCTTATCCAAACGATACCTTATCGCTGGAGCCAACCCAATGGCCCGCACCTGAATCACCAAATAAACCAATGCATCTTCCAGATCCGCACCGAGGCGGTTCCAATCTTGCTCCTCAGAACCGACTTCGTAATAGAATAACTCCACAAGTTTATCGAAGGTGACATTATCGATAGAGGCCAACCACAGGGGGTCGTCCTTATCCGGAAACAAGGCCCAAAATAAATAACCCAACTCATGGTCCAAGGGAGGCGTGGGAAGGACCTTCATCATAAAACGGTCCACCATCTCACTCCACAGGCCGAGCTCTTTCGGAAGCCCCGTTTCAGTGAATAGCTCCAATCCGCTCACTTCCCGAACAACGGTTCTAAGAATGACAGCAACGTCTTTTTTCCAGTTCGGATTTCGATCCAAGACCAAAAGGAAGAACCGCAATCGAGTCACCGGCAAACGCCCGGTTTCCTTTTCCAAATGCGAATCAACCGAGCCTTCATATCGAATCCACTGCAGAACCATCACCAGCCACTGAAGCTTGTCCTCCAGTTGTCTATTTTCTTTTGCAGTTGCTAACAGAACGTCCAAGTCACTATGAACTTTACCACGCTGTTTATACTGAATAAGTCGATGCCGGAAGGCCTTGATTTTTTTAAGCATTAACGAATTTTAAAAGGGATGACCTTACTTTTGGTAGAAGCAATGCGACATGCGTGACGCAGCAGCACAGTCAAAGGTAAGGCCGTACCTTTGAGGAGGGGTTGGAGCAACAATTCGTGGCATTCCATGCAAAAGACCCTCCGTGTTAGAACCTGGGCATGACACGATATCTATTCGCAATTCTAATTTCGTTCTTTTCACTCACGGCGTGGTCCGAGACTCCTTTGGGAAATTTTCAAGGTCTCGATGTGGTCTCTGGAAAAGAGTATCAAGTTGCATTTCCTTCTGAGAAGAAGGCGACGATTCTGGTTTTTATTTCGGCCAAATGTCCCTGCTCAGCAAGTCATGAAGTATTACTTAAAGATCTAAGCTCGGAATATAAAGAGTTCGCTTTTTTTGGCGTTCACTCGAATTCCGATGAAGATCAGGAGACCACCAAAAAACATTTCTCTGAAACCCAGCTTCCCTTCCCCGTTCTGCAAGATCAAAAAAACTTTCTCGCAAACAAGCTAGGCGCTCTTAAAACACCGCATGCTTTCGTCCTTAATAATAACGGTGAAGTTATCTATCATGGCGGCGTCACTGACAGCCACGTCGGCCCTTCAGCGAAAAGACATTTTTTAAAGGACGTCCTTGAAGATCTTCGCGCGGGAAAGGCGCCTCGCCACAAAGAGGGCCGGGCATTAGGCTGCTATATCCAAAGAGAAGAGGACTAAAATGAAATATCTTTTGCTCATTCTTGGCTCTTTGTTTTCTTTTGCGTGCGCTCGCCCCGACTATATTTCACAAGCGGAATGGGATCAGCATAATAAGCCGGCAAACACGGACACCTGCCAATGGAAGCTTGCGAATCTTGATGCTTGCGCCCACATTCAATGGCTGCGCCCACCGACCAGTTCAGAGCCCGCAGAACTTACGATCGAATTGGCAGGAAATATTCCTGAAGACACGACTCTCTCTGCGTTGTTATGGATGCCCTCCATGGGACACGGTTCTGCCCCTGTTCAAGTAGAACGTCTGTCGGCCTCTCAGTATCGCATTACCAAAATCTATTTCATCATGCCTGGCGACTGGGAAGTCCGCATATCCTTTAAGAATTCATCTCAAGTTTTGGATCAACTCACAATCCCTCTGATGGTCCCATGAAAATAGCGGTTTATCTTTTCATCTTTCTTTTTCACTCTTCAACCTGGGCCGCCAGTTGCTGCGGTGGGGGTTTCTCGATTCCGGCCCTTATCCTTGGGGACGACAAAGCTCAAGTCACCAGCACCTACTCGTATTCTCAAGTGAGCGACGATGTCCTGGACAACGAAAAGTGGTTGCGTCGCCATGACGACAACCTCACCCAAACCTTGAAGCTTGAAGGAGCCCTGCTTATTTCCGATGAATCCCAAGTGGGGCTGTCCCTCCCGCTCGTCACAAAATCAGCGCAAAACGCGGAAAGCACTGGCGGCGTCGGAGATCTTTCTTTCTATTTTGGACATGAAAGCTTTCCCGAAAGAAGCTATTCCTCTTGGCGCCCCAAAGGGGTCACTTTCTTACAACTCACACTTCCCACCAGCCCTTCGATCTATGATTCTTCCACGATGTCCTCCACAGATATCCGAGGACGAGGTTTCTATTCTCTCGGAGTGGGAGTCGCCTTACTTAAAGCCTGGAAAGTGTGGGACTTTAATTTTAGTGCGGAAGTACATCGCGCATTCTCTCGCGAGGTCTCAAGTGCCTCTTACGGAGGAAACATCGAAGTCAAACCCGGCTGGGGCACGTCACACACACTGGGCGCCGGATGGAACTATGGAGATCTCCGTCTGGGCAGCTCTTTAGCCTTTCTTTATGAGGACCCTATCCAAATTCGTGGCAGTACGAATTCAGATGGCTCTCCACAAAAGAATTTCACTTTAGGTTTATCGGGAAGCTATATGATCAATATGGAGTCCGCGGTGACCGTCAGTTATAGCGATCAAAGTTTGATCGGCGCACCCATCAATTCAAGTTTATCTAAAACAATCAATTTAAGCTACCAACAGCGGTGGCCTCGATAGGAGACTCTATGAAACTTTTTGCTCAACTTCTTTTCGCGCTGTCATTGGCCTTTACAGCAAACTCTTTTGCATGTGGAAATGGAACCCACGACGGCGGCGACCACAGCGATGGTAATCATGGTCAACATGGTGGCGGCAGTCATCAAGGAGAACATCAGAAGCTTTGCCCTGTCTACTTCAAAACAGCAGACGTTTGTGCTCAAGTGGAATTCACGAAAGGCCCTTTTGACGGAACAGAATCTCAGTTTCTAGTGAAGTTCTTCGACCACAAGTCTGCTCACGGTGAGCATGTGATGGTTGATCCACAAACTTTGAAGATCGATCTTTGGATGTACATGGGGAATCACGGTGGCCACGGGTCCGCACCCGTTAAAGTTGTGAAGCAAGATCTTGGGGTCTACTATGTTTCAGAAGTTTATTTCGTGATGCCAGGCCGCTGGAATGTTCGCTTCTTTGTTAACGGCGAACAAAGTGACCTTCTTGTTGATGTAAAGCCTTAAACATCTAAACAGTAATACGGAATTTCGACAATGGCACGAATCCCTTTTCGTGCCATGATCGCCGCCATCACCGCACGCACACCGGTTATATTTTTTCCTTTGCAACCGATGACTTGCCCCAGGCACTTCTGATCACACTCCACCTTGTACACCGTTGTTTTATCTCCGGTGGAGTAAGACACCACAACAGAGTCAGGAAGATCTACAAGTCCGCGAACAAGTCGCTCTAACAACTCTCGCCCCTCCTCCTGGACCCGACCTTCATCGTGAGGTGCTTTAGCTTCAAGTCTTTTGCGGATGACCTTTATATCGTTAGGGCTAGACATTTAACTTTACTCCATCAACATGCTAGTAAACATTTCGGCATTGTAACGGAATCACTACAGATAATATTCCAACAAATCCCTATTTTTTTTAAGTGAGAGTTCATCGAATAACTGACGGCAAAAAAGCCTCGCGAGAGGGACACACAATGGGCCTGTATAAGCACAAGTCACTATTTTGAAAAATCGTTTCTCACTCCCTCACCAGTGGGCTTAGAGACTCCACTCTTTCAAAACGTTTTTCATATAATCTGAAAAAGATCTCGACACTTTTCTTTGAAATCCCCGCAAAAAAGCGAAAATAAAATGCGAATTTCCGTTTTTAATTTTCGAACTTCTGACTGGTTTTTAGTCAAAGCCAAAGAGTAGACATTACCTCGAACTTCCGAATAGGTTCTCGCACGAGGCAAATGCGAGTCAGTTCAAAGACTTAACCTCACATCTTGCCCCACTTAACAAACACAATTTGTTGGTATCACTCTTGCCTCTTAGTAGTTTGTGGAGGCACTTATGAAATCAATGCTTGCGTACACCCTGGCTTTGACAACATTGATTCTTACAGCTTGTGATCAAAAACTTCGCTTCGGAGAACTGGGTTCTAACCAGAAAGCAGAAGCTATCATTCCTATCGAAGACATCCCCGCAGTCCCTGTCTATAAAAAAACCTCTGGGGCTTGCTCTGCAGATAGTTCCACATCTGTGGTCTCTTGCTTAAAGTGTGAAGTTCCCCCGCTTCCTCCCGTCGAACCACCGATGTCCCTGAAAGCGCGTCAGCTTTTGCAAATTATGGATACGGCTTGTGGAATATATAATAAATCTTACGGAAGTTCTTATGTTGCTCCCGCCGCCGCCACTCATCTTGCAAAACTCAACCGCTGCTCTCCCTCCCTATATAAAGACTCCACACCGACTGCACAGCAGGCAGATCTTATCGCCCGCCTTCTCAACCAAGAGGCCGCACTCTTAAATAAGATGTTTGGAGGACTTTGGTACCAACCTCCTTACTCGGACTACTTTGAAACTTATTTCGGCCTTGAGGTCGGCGAAGCGGCTCAAGTTTTCTGTATGCAAAGTGCTGCGAATGTTTCTGGAGGCCTTTATCCAGCATCGTATTGGCAAGGAAGCCAAGACTTTAACTACAAACTCCCTGCCGAGTATGTCGCTGCAAACGATTATCGTGATGGCCTCAAATCATGCATCCCAGAAAGCCAGAATAATCCTTGGACCCCCTCTGGCCCCGTTGCGACCCAAAAAACTTGCGTCTTTGAAACTCTCACGGGGGAGGCTGGAGCTGAAATCACAACTCAAGTCAGCGCTTGGCTCTCTCAAGGTTACACCGTCGGAGCTGACATAAAGAACCAAGGTCTTTGTTTGAGTGTTTCGAGAATTGATCAGCTCAGTATGTCTCAAGGTGAGATTTCTGTCGGCGCCTACAAATGCCAGTAAACAAAGAAAAGGGGGCGAATACCCCCTGGGGGCTGATCCATCTCACATCATAACCCCTTATTTTCACTCAGCAAATATGAACATTACAATAATTTAAGCTATAAATCCTTTATATTCCATTTGGTCCACCGATATTACATGGGACCCAATGTACATTACAAATATAAAGGAATGCTCATGTTTGCAAAATTCAACTTAAAGACCAAGCTTCTCATGCTCTGTGCCCTGCTCTCATCCATCACTATCGCCGTAGGCGTTACCGGATTTATGTCCCTGAAAAAGGTCGGCCAAGAGTATGACTTTGTCGTCAGCAAAGTAGCACCAAAGACCAGCTACGCTTCTCGCATGCTGATGAACTATAGAAAGCTTCGTGTGAACGTGACCACCTTGGGGTTAACGGGCATTTCGGCCAAAGATGGCGAACAAGGTATCCGTATTGCGAAGGAAGCCATTGTAGACTACGAAAAAGACAATAAAGAATACGTGGACCTAAAATTCGTTCCTGGTCAAAAAGAGCTTTACGATAAAGTCGACGTTGCTTGGCAGGATTTTAAGAAGACCTCAGACGCAATTATGTCTCTTTATCAATCAGGAACGGCTGAAGATAAAGAAAAGATGTTAAAGATTTTATTTACCGATTGTCCGGACAAAGCGGTGACCTACACAGCCGCAGTCAATGCTCTTCTTAAATTCCACGAGACCGTGATGAAGGACAGGGCCGAAAATGCACTTGATATTGCCGAGCAAGCAAACACGTTCACCCTTGCTATTATTATTGGTGGCGTTCTTTTCGCACTGACCTTTGGCTTCTTTTTCGCCAACTCTTTGGCAAAATCTCTGCAACGTATTAGTGAATCGGTTAAGTTGGCTGCGGAACAAACTTCCACAGGAGGATCTCAGCTCGCTGCCGCCAGCGTACAACTTTCATCTGGTTCCACAGAAGCAGCGGCTTCTCTTGAAGAGACCGTGGCCTCAATTGAAGAGCTTTCCAGCATGGTGAAGTTAAATACGGGACATGCTCAGGAAGCCAACAGTCTTTCTCAGAAATCACGTGAATCCGCAGAAAAAGGCGAAGTTGAAATTTCAAAATTAATCTCATCTATGTCCGACATTGCCAGTGGTTCAAAGAAAATCGAAGAGATCATCAACGTGATTGACGACATTGCATTCCAAACCAATCTTCTTGCATTGAATGCCGCGGTTGAAGCCGCCCGCGCCGGAGAACAAGGAAAGGGTTTTGCGGTTGTGGCCGAAGCCGTTCGTTCACTGGCCCAAAGAAGTGCCCTTGCCGCTAAAGACATTTCATCTTTAATCACTGAAAACGTTTCTAAGAGTGAAAATGGCGCCAAAATCGCCAGCGAAAGCGGAATCGTTCTTAAAGATATTCTTGTTGCCGTCAAGAAGGTCGCAGACCTCAACGGAGAGATTGCAACAGGAAGCCAAGAACAAGCCAACGGACTTGAGCAAATCACCAAAGCCATGAATCAGCTTGATCAGGCAACTCAAGGGAACGCCGCTTCCTCCGAAGAAGTCGCTGCTTCTTCTGAAGAGATGTCTCAACAAGCAAATGCCTTGTCTGAGTTGGTCGAAGAACTTCAGCAAATTGTTCAAGGAGCAAAACACAAGTCGGAGACAGCCGCATGGGCGGCTCCGGCTAAAACAGTCAAGCCCGTCAGCAAACACAGCTCAGCAACAATCATTCCTTTTGGTAATGACTCCGCACCGGGACGAAAAATCGGTGATGTTTCTGGGTTCTAAAGAGCCACTCTTTAAAATTCTTGAAGGCCCAATAGGTCTTTGCAAATCTCCATTTGGCGATCAATTTCTGTGATCGCCTTATTGAGTTTCAATAACTCTCGATCATCAAGTTCGACCTCCAAAGAAGCCAATACAATGGGGTGCTTTTTAAGCCATTGCCCCTGACGAGAAGCGTAGGCCTCGGGAACTCCCGAGCGCAACGCGGCCATTCGAGCGTCGCGGTCTTTAAGATACTCCACAATAAACTTCAACGTCTCTAGCGTCAGGATCTTTTTGTGGGCCTTCAGTCGCGATGAAAACCCCATCTGTCTGATTCTCATTCTTATTTAGTCTCCGCAATCCAGTTGTTACGCATGACATCCATCATATCCACACTGAAATAGATTTGCACCCATATACCTTTTGTCATAGTGATTTAAATATGAATACATCAGACACTATTACCAGCGCCAGTTCAGAATCTGACAAAATAATGAATCCTCCCGGAAGTCTTCTTATGTGGCTTCTGGTCATTATGGAAGTTTTCATGTTCGGAGCCTTACTCACGATCATTGCAAGGTTCAGATATCTCAACTTAGAGTCTTTCAAAGCAGAAAGTGCTCACCTGAATCTGCAAGATGGGATTTTATTCACCCTCGCTCTTCTGATCAGCGGCTTTCTTGCCGCCGAAGGAGTTCGCTTCTTTTTTGGTGAACAGAAAAAGAAAAGCCTGGTCTATTTCATTCTCAGTACGGTCTTTGGCTTGACGTTTCTCTTGCTTAAACTTTTAGACTTCTTTCACAAAAGCGAACTTGGACTCACCATCGTGAAAAATGATTTCTGGCAATACTACTGGCTCTTGATGGGCTTTCATTTTCTTCACGTCCTGGTCGGCGTTTTCATCCTGTTCTCAATCTCACTTGGGATCTATCGAAACAAAGTCAATGACTCGGAGTTTTCAGTTCGAGGTGGCGCTCTTTTCTGGCATATGTGCGACATCATTTGGCTGATCATTCTGCCAATTTACTACATCGGGGGAATCTCTTCATGAACAAACTCATTTTTGGACTTCTACTTAGCCTTCTCGTTGTGGGGTTCCTGTTCCCCTCTTTAAAGTTTGCTCTGCTTCTGGCATTAATCAAAGTTCTTTTGGTGGTTTACTTCTATATGGAATTACGCCACGCCCACGCCGCCTGGAAGCTTGCAATGACCGGACTCGTGTTGGCGACTTTTGGTGGGCTCTTTCTATATTAGAGTTCTTTCACATGCTTTGCTTTTTGCAAATACAACATCAAAGCAGTAACAGCCCAAATAGAAGTCCTTAACGACATGGCGATGACCGTTCTCTTTTCATAAAGACCGCCCATCGCAATATGAACACCCAAAGCGATAAATACTGCGCCGGTGAGCGCGACAATGGCACATGAAAGGCGCAGGTCCCACTGAGCCTTTACGCCCACTCCGATTCCCGCGACAATATAGAAAAAACCTGCCACAAAATTAAACCATAACACGAAAGGAACATAGTTGCCGGCCGCAGCGCGAGCTGCCGAATCAAAAAATAAGACCGAGGCCCCTTCTTTGAGGGTCGCCCCTCCAAAAAGCACTAAAAATATGGATAATAAGTAAAACCACTTGGATCGTTTTTCCTTAATAGAAGCCATAATTCCTCCCCACTTATCCTATTGTCCTCCAGGCACCTGACCACGCAAGTCGAAATCTCAATGAGAATGACGAGTATCACAACGATCCCACATTGAGGCAGGAATTGTAATTTACATTATCTCTTGGACTCTGTAAAAATAGGTCTCCGCGAGCATTCTTGAGGCCACATGGACAATACACAGAGAATTGAAAGAAAAAGAAAGACCAAAGACCCCTGCCCCGAGTGCTTTTTAAATCGTCAACTTTGTATCTGCCATGCGTTTCCGCACCTAGATCTTAAAACCCGTGTCTGTCTCGTGGTTCACGCAAAAGAACTTAAACGCACCACTAATACCGGAAGACTCGCGATTAAATCTTTAACCAACAGTGAAATGCGGGTTCGCGGAGCCACAAAAGACTCTTTAGACTTAAGTGACCTTCTTACGCCCAACTATCGCACTCTCTTATTTTATCCCAGTGAGGATGCCTTAGAGCTCAACAAAGAGTTGGTAGAACAAGACTCCCGCCCCATTCAACTGATCGTTCCCGATGGGAATTGGCGACAGGCCAGCAAGGTTCATTACCGCCACCATGAGCTCAAAGACATTCCTCGTGTGATGATTAAAACTCCAAACACTTCCAAACTTCATCTGCGCGCTGAAAACACCCCGGAAGGCATGGCCACACTTCAGGCTATTGCCCACGCTCTGGGAATCATCGAGGGTGAATCCGTCAAGCAAGCCTTGCTTGTTCTTTACAACGCAAAATTAGCAAGAACGTTGCAGGGGCGTGGCGACAATCGAGGTTTTGACATATGACAAACTATTTAAAGAGTGTTCTCTTATTTGTTCTTATCTTGTTCTTTCAAATGGCCTGTATTCACCGGCCCCGGACTCTCGCAGAACCTTATCAAGAGGCCATTTTAGATTTCTATTCTACACAAAAACCCTATGGGGAATTTTCCAACTTTGCGCCTTTCCCTGTTTTTGTGGATGGCGAATGGTGGCCAACCAGTGAGCACTATTACCAAGCCCACAAATACGAAAGCAAAGATCTCATCGCTTGGGTTCAAGCCGCCCCCACTCCTATGGAAGCCGCCCTTCGTGGACGAGACAAAAACATCCCCAAAAGAGCCGACTGGGAACAGCGAAAAGATGAGATTATGGAAAAAGCGGTGTGGGATAAATTTTTACGCTATCCAGAGTTGCAAGAGCTTCTACTTTCAACCGGCGAAGCCCGCCTTTATGAACACACCAAAAATGACTGCTATTGGGGCGACTGCGAGGATCGCACCGGAAAAAACAAATTGGGGCTCTTGCTAGAAAAGATTAGAGCGTCCCTAAAGTCGACGAAAAAATAATTTCACTTACGGAGTAAAGACACAACGAAAGCCGATAAAAGAAGAGTCTGAACCAACGTAATTCGTCGGATAACTTAAAATAACTGAGAAGATACCCGCATACCATCCATTTCCCCAAAAGCCACCACGCATGAGAGCTCCTCCGGAACCACCACGCACGGCCCCGATATTTTGAACTGAATCGTAAGTGGCTGCCGAGGAAAATAATGCCTTATTGTTCGGCGAAAGAGTTGTATGCTCGTCCCACGTCGGACTGATCGCGGGATTCACTCCCAAATCAACATAGTTATCACGAGTCCATTCCCAGACATTTCCGCCCAAATCCCAGATGACTTCTCCATTGTTAAGCCTATGTGTGCGACGTTGTAAATTCCAAACGGTTCCAGTGCAGGACTCTCCAGTCCCCACACATCCATTGTCATCATTAGAGTCTGCAGCAAGGGCTGACGCTGGTAAATTATCGGTATGCCCACGACTAAACCCTCCTAAGCCCACTACGCCGCCTGACCAATTTGAGGGCACGGCCTCAATATTTCTCGCAATAGCCTGCCATTGAGCATTGGAGATCAAATCATACCGAACACCCAAATCTTTGCAAACCTTCCAGGCTCCCCCTGCGGTCGCAGCAGTATCTCCTCTGGAAATGTCGACCCAAGGCAACCCCGCCGCCGCTGACGTTGCCACTCCACCGACGTTTTTCATTTCATATTTTGCAACACAAAAATCTTGCGCGGCATAGCCCGCCAACTGAGGAACTCGGATATAATTGGGAGGACAATAAGGTGTCAGCCAATTTGACGACGGTGCTGACTCTCCGGTGTTACCCGCCACATCAACAGCGCGCACCTTGAAGTAGTACTGCGTATTATAGGCCAGAGACAAGCCGACAATACTTCCACCTGAAGTCAATGGACTCCAAGCGCCTATAGAAGCATTATCAGACGTTCGGAAAATCTGAACCTCGTATCCTCCAGCGATTCCAGCGCCTCCCGTACCATCACTCCCGACCCAAGAAAGAGTCGGCGTCTGACTAGCTCCAGACGGAGTGGCACCAAAACTAAGAGATGAAAAAGTCGGTGGACTCACGTCGGCAATCCAACCATCGCTGGTAACCACCGCAGATTCCAAACCCACCATATCAACTGTCTTAAGTTGCACCTTATAAGACGTATTTGTCGCCAAATTTAAACCTGTGACCGCACTGCCCGAGGTAAAGTCATGCCAATCTTTCATCACAGTACTGTCAGAAGCTCGGATGACACGAAGTTTTTGTTTCAGCACTCCACTGTGGGCATCAGATCCACTGGTAAAACTAATGACGGGGCTGGCAGAGAGATCACTCTGCGCGATGCCATCACTTATTCCCGTCACTGCGGCAGGCGCGGTATTATCAAGCTTTGCCGACACATGAGTCGTTGAAACATTTCCGGCGGTATCCATCGCTTGGACATGAAGATAATAAGTCCCTGTACCTGCGGCCTGAGTCGCCGTGGCCAATGAACTATAAGCCCCCGAGGGTATTGTTGTTGGGGTCGAGTCTATCACAAAACGATAGGTGCAAGTCTCATTACACCCCCAATTCCAGGTCTTGGAGGTCGTCCAGGCGTTGTCATCACCGAGGCCTGTAAATATCGGCCCTACCGTATCGTGAGTCCTTGTGAGATTTGCAGAAGCTGAATTTCCATTCCCCGCACTATCTTGCGCAACTCCAGCAGCAACACTCACTGTAACCGGTCCCTGCCCCGAAGGAGTGATCGTCGCTGTGTAGTCATATCCTGAACCCACCAAGCCGCTGGCAGTTCCATTCGTCACGGAGATATCTTCCAAAGAAAAACCTGTGACCCCTTCGCTGAAACTGATATTTACGGAAAAATTTGACGCATTAAATGGCTCAGATACTGCTGTAGAAAGCGTCACTGAGGGAGAAACTCCGTCATGAGTAATTGCGCTAGAGATACAGGCGGTTTCATTTAAAGCCCGGTCCCTGTATTTAACGTAGATGGTATTTTCCGAGTTTGCCGTCGCTAAGGTCGTCGTCAAACTGTCTTTCATACTTTGCCAAGAGCCGCCCGAGCTGCAAGTCGAATCCGTCGCTAGATAAAATTCACTCGCCCCTCGACTGGACAAGTTCAGCGTGACAAGCATTGCATTTGTCAACAGAGCTCCGTTATTGATTTTTATAGAGTTCTCTTGAGGAGCCAACGTATCGACTTCAAAATCGACGGAACTGGAAGCAAGATCTGCCGCTTGCCACTCTCCGCTTACCGAGCTTTTTCCAATCACACAAACTCTGTAGGCGCCGTCTGCAGAGGGAGTAAACCGAAACGGCACTCCCCGCGAGGTTTCGGAAAGAACATCATAATTCTGACTGCTACAAGAATCTAAAGAAGAAACCAAAGTCCACTTAAAGGCCGAAAACTCGCCCGTTTCAATCGGCAACACCGATACTTCCGAGAGAGAATTGGTGGGATTTTGCGCCGGAGAAAAATTTTGAAATCGAATGCTTGAGGACTGCGCTCGGCGAAAAACAGAAACCTCGGGCACGACATCCGTGCACGCTGTCAGCATCAGCAAAATAAGAAAGGCCAAATGCCTCACTTCGAGACTCCTGTATTCAAGCAACACTTCTTTTTTCGGATTAATTCGAAAAATTCTATACCGAATTGTTTATTAAAAATGCATACAGGCCCGTCCCCAATTCTCTCTTGAAAAAGCTCAAAACGAGACACTGCCAGCGACAACACCACATGTCGTCATGTCCATCGATCATTTACGGCACTCCCCACGCGCTTAAGCTCTTCAAATCGCACTCTATTTATCTGAGGATGGAACAAATATCGCAATGATACGAACCCGAATGCTATTTAAAACAATCAAAGGAGTCTCTATGTCCCCAAAAAGTATTCTCTCTGCTCTAGTTGGAGTTTTATTGATGTCTTCTGTTGCATCCGCACAGTCTTTGGTTTGCGCACTCAAAGTGCAATCCCAAGGAGTCACAAAGTGTGAAGCGAGTATCATCAGCAGTATCAACGGCGGAACTGCCTTCGGCGGGATTGGCGCCACCATGGCTATTCAAGCCACTAAAAAATTGAACGTTTTTAGCACTGTCGCCGTGACCGATAGTGAACATCTGGAGCAACACATTCGCATTGAGGAAAATGGATCTCACGATCTCACGTCTTCCTCTTCGCTGTTCACCTCTATCGGTTCATTCACAGTCCTTGAAGCCAAAGGAGTGGGTGCACGTTTGCGCTGCATGCCTTTCACTGGCTCTGAAGCTGAGGCCAAGGTGTTAATCTGTCAGTAACACCCCCGGGTACCCTGGAACGACGACCGCCTCAGTTTCTTCCAAACTGAGGCTTTTTATTTTTACCCATAGGTCCACCTTGTCTTAGGCATTGACTTGGGACCGTTCCGCCCGTAGATTATAGATCCTCTATGGGGTGGTGTAGCCAAGTGGTTAGGCCGCGGTCTGCAAAACCGCTCACGCCGGTTCAATTCCGGCCGCCACCTCCAAATTCCTTTTAAAAATCAAATAGCTATCCTCCCAGTCTTTTTAGGGCTTCAAACGGAACGAACGTGATCTTAAGGGCTTTTTCGACATGGCGAGGCTCCAGTTTTTCCTCCAACTCCAGATCCGCATAAGACCTTGCAACTCGAAGCGTCGCAAGATCCCGTCGCCTTGAGGCCAACTCTTTAGGAAAGAGCTCGTTCATATAAAAGCTGGGTAGATCCCTGATCAGCTCCTCCCACGTCCAGCGCCCCGAGGCCTTTAAAAACCGAGGATCCTTAAGAGCCAGGGATCTTCGAAAAGCGCGAGCGGATTCAAGATCTTTGAGGATTTCCATTCCCGAGACCGACTTTCCCGTCTCTCGTTTTTGGGTAAAGAAAATCACCTGGAAGCGATCCACCAACGGCCCCGACAACCTTTCAGCATAAGACTGACACTTTCTTAAGGAGCGTCCACACACCACTTTACTTTGTGGCACCCAATCCCCGCAGGGACAAAGATTTGTTGTGGCCACCACCAAAGTCTCCGTGGGGTGCTCTTCAACAAATCGCCCTCGTCGTAAACGAATGCGGGACTCTTCCATCGGTTCACGCAAAGCCTCCTGAGCGCGAGGATGGAACTCCAAAAGTTCATCCAAAACCAAAACACCTTTGTGCGCCCGCGACACTTCACCACGACAAAGCGGCACTCCCCCACCAATCAAACCGAGGGGCGATATGGAATGATGGGGGAGCACCAGAGGACGCCAATTTAATTTTTCATTTGAAAACTCTTTGTTGTTACGAAGAATCTCTGCCATGTCTGAGGGGGATGGCTCATGCAACAGAGACAATAAGGATTTTGCGAAAGTACTTTTCCCGGAACCTGAGGGGCCCGCCAATAAAAGAGAATGCTCCCCCAAGGCCGTCAATCTCAAAACCTCCGCCTGCCTTTCTGGAAACTCCAGATCTAAACCAAAAGAGGGGCGCTGCAGTTCATATTGCTTTAGGACGGCGGGAACAAAATCAGGTGACGGAGAGTCGCGAAGCTCTTGAAGTGTGACTCGAGGAAAGGAGGCTTGAGAATTCGCGGACCTCCCTGTCCACACAAGGTCTTTGCTAGCTTCAAAGTCCTCCACAAGATCTTCGGGCTCAAACACCTCCCCATTCAACGACAGCTCTCCATATACCAACACAGAATCTTCTGTGGGCTTGGGAATTTGTTCACTTTCCCACAGCAATCCCAACGCCACTGCCAATTCCAGCCCCCGAGAGCTTTTCTTAAGATGAGAAGGACGAAGATTAACCAAAACCTGCTGAGCTTTGGGAAACTCATAACCTTGGGAACGAATGGCGCTTTTAATACGGTGAATACTTTCTTTGATCACCTGATCGGGCAACCCTAAGAATTGAATTTGTGGAAGCCCCGGAACAAAACTCAGTTCAACTTCCACAGGAACAAGACGATCATTTTCGCGAATAAGTGATTGTATTTTCATGACCGACGATCTGAGCAAAAAAGATCGCGGCTTAAATTGAAAACAAAGAGCCTCTCACGGAGAGGCTCTTTCGAGGTTCGGACGATTTACTTTTCTACTTCCGACATTTGTGAAAGAGGATGATGCTCTTCAATCGTGCGCGACATGGTGTTGGTCGTCACATTGGTATAAATTTGGGTTGTTTGAATACTCGCGTGCCCCAAAAGCATTTGAATGGAACGAAGATCCGCTCCGCTTTCTAAAAGCGCTGTCGCACAACCGTGACGGAATCTGTGAGGATTTACCGGTTCAGCAAAACCTGCGCGTGCCGACCATGCCGCCAACCAACGCCACACATCCACGCGTGAAGGACGATGACCTCGATCATTGATTAAGATGGAAGGAGAGTTTTCTTTTACCAAAGAAGGGCGATGCTCTTTAAGATAATGAGACAGGCTTTCCGCCAATTTTTCTGTCAAAGGCACCAAACGTTCCTTACTACCTTTTCCCAAAACTTTAATCCAACGATCCGTAGCATTAAAATCGATGATATTCAGAGAAATCAATTCTGAAACGCGGCATCCTAAGCCATACAAAAATAACAAGGTCAGCTGATTGCGAGCTGTTTTTGCCGTATCCGCCCCTTCTGCCGCATCAAAAAGTTGCTGGAACTCTTGAGGAGTTAAAACCTTTGGCAAACCCACCTTTACTTTCGGTGGTCGAAGCTCGCGAAGTTCGGGGCACTTCATGCCACGCGACTCACAGAACTTAAAGTACGTGCGTAAAGAGGAGATCACTCGCGCCTGAGAGCGAGTGCCGAGTTTATTTTTCTTCATAAACTCATAAAAGCCACTGACTGATTTATTGGTTTTGCGGTACTCGATATAGAGTTCCAGGTCACGGCGATAAGCCATCACCGTATTCTGAGAACGTCCTCGTACATTTTGCAGTTCATCAAAGAAGTCGATCCAAAGAGGTAATTCCATACCTCATTACACCTAGACTTTCCTCTAAGTGCAAGAATTATTATGTAAACCGATTAGGACCCTTGAGAACACACAAAATAAAATAAGCTCTGAGGAAGATCCGCAGAGCTTATTTAGTCACCCGAAGACTTCGGATTTCTTAGTTGAAGTCACCAAAGAAAGTGGAAGAGCACACATACCCATTCACTTTGACGATGCTCACTCGAGCGTAAAGGCGTTGACCATTCTGCTCTAACACACCACCAGCCATAGTGTTAAGAGGGCCATCGATACGCATCTCAATGCCACCAGCGATCATCACAGGAACCAGCACATCTCCACCGGCCATGCCCATCTGTCCTACTGAGTAAGTTTGCACAGTATAAGTACCGGGTTGAATGATACAGCCACTACCCCAATCTTGCTGAGCCTGAGTCACTGTCATCTGACCCTGGATTGCGATCGGACCTTGATAGTTACGATAGATGTTGCCAGATGCGTTAGCGACGATGCCAGTAGACTGACCGTACATCTGCATGTTCGAGAACACGACGTTGCCACTTCCGCTTTGCATTTGGAAAGTCGTTAAAAGCACCGGGCTTGAAATGGCGCCGCAGTTACTGCAGCCATTTCCGTACACGGCTGTAGTCACTCCAGATCCGCCACCATCTTTGTTACACGCTACTAGCGATAAAACAATTCCCAGCGCCGCGAAAGCTCGTGTGAAATACTTTGCTGGAAAACTTAAAGTCTTGTTGTTAAGTGTTTCCATATTCTCTCTCCTGTTTAGTTTCCTTTAAAATTCTTCTAAATGTTTCGTTCTACTTCAGCTTCCGCGCTTAGCGCTTCCGCTCTGTGCGGCTGCCGCCGCGGTTCTACTTCAGCTTCCGCTCTGTGCTGCTACCGCCGCGGATTACTGGTTAAAGATGGCGGCCTTTGACAGTCCGCTGAAAGTTCCAAGCTTTCTATAACCGTCTCCAGGGTATACGGAGTTTTTATCAATCACAGCGGAAGCACGGCAGTTGTAGGGACCGCTGTAGATGTACCAGCACTTTCTGTAAGGCGATTGCTGCGCATAAGATTGTGCAAAGTTTTTGTAGTATACAGAACCTGATACATATCCAGTGCCTTGCGCATCACCTTGGTTTACGTAGTTATCGATCACCAACACAATCGCACCGTAAGCATCCTGGAAGAAAGCTGTGAAGTAGTACTGGTTGTTGATGATAAACCATCTGTTAAACTCTGCTTCCATCAAACCCGCATCTTTCAGTTTATAGATATCTTGGTTTGTTCCAGAACCGGCCTCAAACTTACCTTCATATTGGTAGCCAGTATCCACATAAGAAAGCTTTACGGAGCCGGCGTAACGACCGTTACCTGCACTTTGCAAATCAACAGTGATCTTAAAGTCGGAAGGATTGTTCAAAGGGTGCATCGCCACATAAGAGTTAAACTCTGAGATCGATACAGGAACAAAAGTCGCTGTCTTACTAGATGTTGAAGTTGATGAGGAAGTACTAGTTCCATCTGGAGAGCCTGGAATTCCACCGCTCACTACAGTTGTAGTGGAATTGGCTTGCAACTCTGTATTCTTCGCACAGCCCACTCCCACAAGGGAGAATGCCGCCAGAAGGTAGATCAGTTTTGAGTTGAACGCTTTCATATCAGCCTCTCTTAAAAGGTCCGGTTTAATAGGAGCCTCTTGCTAAGACTTCTTTGCGATGCCTGTGCCAACTAGGAGGGATAAGGCTAAATACATAAAACCATTAAGATTTACATTGATTTCTCAGGCTGAAACAAAGGGGGTTCAGCGTCAAATGTCTGCGGAAGAAGCGCAAAAAGGGCACTCTGTCACATCTTGAGATGCATAAAACTTCGACGATAAACAAAATATTTAAGATTTTTCCTCATCTTACCGAAATGGGAATTGTATCAAAACTATAAAGGAATATGTTTATGACAGTCTCAGCAACAAACGTCTTGATTCTAGGTGCGGTCTTCATGTTCGCGGCTAGAGTTTTTTTGGCGTTCTAAGAAAATAGATCCTCTTAAAACTAAAAAAGGAACTCGTTCGAGCTCCTTTCCGGCATTTCTTTTTTCTTTCTTCTTAATTTAATAGCGCTAATGGATAGTAATGCTTCAGAATCTGTCTGTAGCTCTGACCGCTTTGCCCTAAATAACGACTGCCCCACTGACAAAGACCGACTCCGTGCCCATATCCCTGCCCTTGAAAAAGAAAACTTTCCCCAATCTTCTTCATTTCAAACAAAGAACTGCGTAACTCTTGGAAACCCAGCATTTGGCGAAACTCGTTAGCGGAAACCATCTTCGTGGGCGCCCCGTTGAAAGCAACCCGAACTGCTTTCACCCGCTTCTCTGAAGGCACTTTGATTAAATCTAATCCCGAAATATCCGCGACACGCAAACGACGACTCAACTCATCCTTGCTTAAGGTCAACTTCCAGTGGGCTCGAGGGTTGGTAGGACAAGCGCTATCTACAGCCACTCCAGCATTCACGTTGGTATTCCAAACATTCTTCGCTGTGGTGGTCTTCCCCCCACAGTCAGAGTGAAAAAACGCTTTTAAAACTTGGCCTTTGTTCGCGTAAAGCTTTATACCCGCAGTTTCACGAACCGCCTGAATGGCTTTTTTGATCAATGGATCCTTTTCATCCCCATCAAGGACATGACGAAACACCTGATCCAAGACACTGCTTTCTAAGTGGAAGGGTTGATTCTTACGTTCTTCCATCACGGCCAAAGCATATGAGCGGGCGGCAACCGCTTGAGCTTTTAAAGTCTCTAGAGGCCATGACAGTGGCATTTCACTGGCTAAAACGCCCACGACATATTCATCCAAAGGAACGACCCCAACAACGTCCACCTTATCTTCAGAGTTTACACTTAAAAGAACGCGCGAGGGTAAAGTCTTATCCCCAGAACGAAGATTCTCCCCTTGAATTAACAAATACTTTTCCGAAAAAAGACGCTCGGGGTCCTTGTTGTTGATACGCAAGGCCCAAATCTTTTTTCCTTCTTTATCCATCAAACGGACTTCGGCTTCAGTTCCAAAATCCAATGCATTCAAACTTCTGCGCGCATCCCCGGCGGGAATAGACACTTGGCGATAGGGCTGATTGAGATTTTGAAAACGAAGACCCAATCCCGTGATCTGGATTTTTTTGGAGCCTTTTAATAAACGCACCCGAACCACTTCCGCCTCAGGCTTGGGGGCCTGGGTGGACTGCGCATCGGAAAGAAAACTGACATACACAAAGACGAAACACAAAGATGCCCAAATCAGTTTCACCACCACTCCATCCGTAGAGATTTCAAAACTGCCAAAAAAACAAAAAGGACAAGGCTTCCTGCCTTGTCCTTCTATTAAACCGCAATCACCTGCGAGGATGAAAGTCTAGTTTTGTTTTCCGTCCCCTAAGAGCGGCTTAATGATGTCTAGCGGCAAAGGGAAGATAATCGTATTGGATTTGTCTCCCGCAATTTCCGTCAGCGTTTGCATATAGGCCAACTGCAACGCCGAAGGAGATCCGGCCAAAGTGAGAGAAGCTTCCTGCAACTTCTGCGCTCTTTGCACTTCCCCTTCCGCGCTAATGACTTTAGCACGACGTTCCCGCTCTGCTTCCGCCTCTCGCGCCATCGCCCGTTGCATTTCTTTAGGCAGATCGATCTGCTTCACTTCAACCATGGTCACTTTGATACCCCACGCCTCTGTGTGCTTATCCAAAATGCCTTGCAAAGCCGAGTTGATCTTATCGCGATGAACGAGCACATCGTCCAAAGGATACTGTCCCATCACAGAACGTAATGTCGTTTGCGCAAGCTGACTGGTTGCAAAGTAGTAGTCTTCAATTTTTGTGATCGCCTCTAACGGAGAAACCACCTTGAAGTACACCACGGCATTCACCTGCATACTCACGTTGTCTTTTGTGATCACATCCTGAGGCTGCACATCCATCGCGACCGTGCGCGTGTCGATTTTAATCATGCGCTCCACAAAGGGAATCAACAAAATCAAACCAGGGCCACGAACACCCACGGCTTTCCCTAAACGCAAAACCACGCCTCGTTCCCAGTCATTTAGAATCTTCACCATGGACGTCAGAATGATTCCGCCGAAAACCAATATTGCTATAATAAATTCCATCACTCTCTCCTTATTTCACTTTTTTCACATTTAAGGTCAGACCTTGCCGTGCCGTCACGTGCACTCGATCTCCGATTTGCAGGGGATCTTCAGAAACAAAGTTCCAGGTTTCTCCCATGATATGAAGCTGTCCCCCATGCCCGGTGCTGTCGATGGCGCTCACCACCCCGTCCTTGCTCATAAGATCTGCATCCGTATCCTGAGTCTTCAACCTGATAGTTCTTAATGCTAAATACCCGATCCCCAGAAGGAAGGCCGCAAGAACTGCCACCACGGAAAAAATCAAAGAAATCGGAAGAGTGTAGCCCGTGGTCTCGGCATCAAAAAGAAAAAGACTTCCCACAAAGACAGACACCAAGCCTCCAATTCCCAATGCTCCAAAACTGGGCAGAAAAACTTCCAATACCAAAAAGGCAATCCCCAAAAGAATCAAAGCCAAACCTCCCCAAGCCACTTCCAATTTATGGAAGGCCACCAAGGACAACACCAATCCAATTCCGCCAATGACTCCCGGAGCAATCAAACCCGGATGAGTGATCTCCACATACAACAAAGCCAGACTTCCCATAAACAACAAGTAAGCAAACTCAGGGTCTGCAACAAAACTTAAAACCTTATAGCGAAGATCAGGCAGGAACTCTTGAAGGTCGCCAACAATCACCACCGTTTCTTTTTTATCATCGATAAGAACGGAACGATTTTGAGCTTGCTGTAAAAAATCTTGTTCGTTGGTGGCCAGAATATCCAAAGCTTTCTCTTTGTGAGCCTGCTCACTGCTCAAAGCCTTGGCCTCGGTCACAATCTCTTTGGAAAACTTAAGGCTGCGTCCGCGAAGTTTGGTCACGCCTTCAAGCCAACTGACCGTATCGTTAATAAGTTTGTTGCGCAAATCTTCGGGAGTCTTTTCTCCCGTCCCTAAAATCGGAGTGGCGGCTCCAATGTTCGTTGCGGTAACACCCCCATTCACATGACAGGCCTGAAGGATGATCGCCCCGGCACTGCCCGCATGTCCTCCGCTGGGAGTTATCAAACACAGATAAGGAATGGGGGAAGCCAGAATGCGCTCAACAATCAATCGCGTGCTCTGCAAACTTCCGCCGGGCGTGTTCATACGCACATAGATCGCATCACATTTTTTATCCAAAGCTCTTTTTTCTGCCCGCTCTAGATAGTCCGAGGTCGACGCCGAAATGGCTTCGCTAATGGTCACCGCTACAGTGCAAGATGCTTGTGCAGATTTCGCATAAAAAACACTGAGACAAAGAAGCAGCCCGAGAAATCTCATAGCGCCAGTTCCTTCATCACTTTTTGCAAATCGTTCCACACCACTTTTTTGGCCCCCGCATCCTCTAAGAGGTAAGCCGGGCTGTAAGTTTCAATCCACTTGCCAGAACCTTTAAAAATCAACTCGCCAATATCTTTAGGAAAAGAACTGAAAACCACGACCACTTTTCCTTCACAGTGTTTTGCCAACTCTGAAGGCAACTGCGAACGATCTTCCACGGTGCAATCCAACTCCAGAGCTTGAATGTTCTTGAGTTTCATCGCTGATTTCATCTTCACAAACAAATCTTGAACTTCCGGAAGAAAAAGACTCTCTTTGGATTGCGTCAGAATATTGAGAAAGACCAACTCATAATGCTGAAACTCCCCAGGCTCAAAGGGGCCTTGAGGAGTATAAAACTGAGTTCGCACGGTGCCGCCTTCTGACGAGGGCAGCATGACATTTTGGAGTCCGAGGACCTCTTGGAGATACACAATGTAGTCTTTCATGGCCGGGATTTTACCTAGACCTAGAGCTATAGACCATTAAAACCGGCACTAATGCGGCGTTCAAACGCATGTGAAAAGACATTTCTTGTCTCAAGTTGAGACAGAAATCACCGATAAGGAGTCTATCGGTCATTTCAAAGGAGGACCCATGGAAGTTTTCAAATTCAATATCATTCCCACAGAAGAATACAATAAACGCGAAAACTTCCGCACATCGGTAAACAACTGCGACATCTGCGGTGGCGCTCTTGAATTTAGCTATCGTCAAATGGACGACCTCGCTGTTCTTCAAGAGGAATCAAAATGTTCTTGTTGTGATTCCGAAAAAGAGCCGACTCGTCATCGCATCAACTAGAGGGCCGAGCGTAGGCCTTTAGAAAAACCAATCACAGCCAACCCGATTCCTGCAGTGAAAAGAGCCATGGAGGTATTGCTGGTTTTTGCCATCGCCCCCCAGGTCACAGCCCCTAAGGCCATTCCCGCATAAAAGACCGCCAAAAAAACACCCAACATCGTCGCCTTCAAATTTGATTTCCCGGTGATCTGTCGCGAACTCATGTTCATCAAAGTCGCCAGCACCAACCACCCGGTTCCAGCAAAAAACATCGCCACACACACAAACCAGTAACCGGGCGCATATCCCAGCAAAAGAACTCCGAGGGCGTAAACGATATAAGAACCTGCCAAGGATTTTTGGGTTCGATGCGGCAGCATGATTTTTTCAGATAAGAAAGCACTCAGACAGGCCCCGAGTCCCAAGAAACCCAACAAAGAACCATACTGCCAAGAATTCAAACCCAACTCCACTCGCCCGCGCGTGGGATACAAAGCCCACAGTGAAGACGCAAAGAAGGTGACCAAGAAAATTTCCACCCACAACTTCATGTTGTGCAATGAGAACAGTGGAATCCAATCGTCGGGTTTAATCTCAAGCTGCTCCTTCTGCTCGTCAGAGCCCTTCACGGGCCACTTCCAAAAGAAAAGTATCAGACCTAAAAAAGAAAGACTGTTCACGAAAAAGGCACTGCCGGGCCCCAGGCCGCTAAGTATTCCTCCGCCAAGTGTTGGCCCCACCACTCGCGTGATATTAATCCCCATATAATAAACGAGCACGGCTTGGGCCTGCATGGGAGTTGGAACCAAATCCGTCAACACCGATTGAAAAGCGGGATTGGTCAGAGCAAAACCAACCCCCATCACAAGCGACAAAGCCAGAAGGCTGAACTCTGTGACCTGATCTTTCCAAACAAGATACGCTAAAAGACCAGCGGCAAAAAACATAAGTCCTTGCGCAAAAAGAAGGATCTTTCGTCGGTGCCCTAAGTCTGCCACATATCCAGCAGGAATGCTTAAGAACAAAACCGGCAAGCTACTTGTAAAGGATAAAAGCGAAATCACCAAGGGAGAGGTGCTTAAATGAGTCATCACCCAACTTGCCGCCACATCCTGAATCCAAGTACCTAAATTTGACAGGAAAGCACAAATCCAAAAAGACCTATAGACCGAAATTTTTAGCGGAGACCAGACTGATTCCTTCATGACAAGAGGATCATACTACGAAAAAACTTTGCGACCAATTTCTTATTGGGAAAAAATAGAAATTGCTGGAGGTGCTTATGAAGATTCTATTAAGTATTTTCCTCGTAATTTTATTCTGCTTCCCGAACCACGGTGCCGCCGCCCCCATGGAGATTTCCACCTCTTCGGATCACCTGAAAACTCAATACGATAAATACTACTACTATGACTTTGGAAATGTCCGGGTGAACTGGAGTGAGTACGCTGACATTTATCTAAAAAATACTGGGAGCCATCCTTTGCATCTTCGTGGCGTGTTCATTCAAGGTTCGGCATTTTGGGCCTGGAGCAACTGCCCCACCTGGCTGAGCCCCGGACAACGATGTCTGGCCCGTGTCGAGTTTAGACCCTGGACAAATGGATACTTTAGTGGACGCCTGCGTTTCGCCTTCCCTGACGGCAATATCTATGTGGATCTGTATGGTTGGGGCGATCGTTGGTGACTATTTAAGGCGGCGAAGAACCTTCTGCAAAAGGGCGTGCGCTTGCTCAACCTTTAAGGCGTAACCTAAAGAAAAATAGAGGACGCCATAGATGACCAGAGCCACCGCCGCCCGCGCTATCACATGAAGATGCTCACTTAAACCAAAGCGCACCACCAGTGCACCACAGCCGGCACTGACTATCGCTAAAGGCCACACCTTGACCTGATATTTAAGCGACAAGCCCGTGTGGCCGATTTTCTTATTCAAAGCCTGACGTAAGAAATAAAATTCAAGCCAGCCCGCGATGCCGGCCGCGATCGTTAAGCCCGGGGTGCCCCACTGAGCTTCCAATCCCAAAGCTTTTGGAACATAGAAACCAAACAACGCCCCCAAAAGGGTCGCAAAAATCACTCGCACGATGGCAAACTGCAAGGGCGTTTTGGTGTCCTTCAGTGAATAGAATGTTGAAGAGTAAAGCCGCCCCAGAGTCGAAGCCAAAAGGCCCACCGTGTACCCCGCTAAAACCATCCACACAAAATGAGTGTTATCTTTATTGAACTCTCCCGTCTGAAATACCGCCCCGACAATAAGATCCCCTAACAAAACAAAACCTACCACCGAGGGGATAATGAAAAAGGCAATTTGCTCAAGACCGCGATTGAGTCGGTCTTTAAGATAAGCATGAATCTCGTGCTCAGTCCCCGTGGCCTGAGACATCGCCGGAAGTTCCGCGGCCGACACACTCATTCCAAAAAGACTGACCGGCAAAAGATACAAAGTCTGGGCGTAAGCCAATGACGACACCGCCCCTGTGGGAAGCAAACTGGCCAACATATTATCAATGTAAGCACTGACCTGCACAACCCCCCGGGAAACCACCACGGGAGTGAAGTTTTTAAGAATCGTCTTCACGGGAGTCATCTTCCAATCTAATGAAGGAAAGATCTTTCGTCCCAATCGCAACGCCGAAGGCAACTGCACGACAAACTGCAAGAAGCTTCCTGCCACCAATCCCCACGATACGGTGATCGCCAGTTCAAATTGCCCTTGGCGTGAACCCCACATCACCAGAGTCGCGATGATTGCCACATTCCAAATGACCGGGGCCACATAAGAAAGGAAAAACTTTCGATGAGAATTCAAAATTCCCAAACACCACGCCGACATCACCAAGAAACCCGTTCCTGGAAACAAAATTTGGACGATACGGATCGTGAGATCTCTTTTTTCTCCAGCAAAACCTGGAGCAATAAGGTCAATTAAAAAAGGCGTGGCAAAAACGCCGACAAGCACCAACAGCGAGGTCATCAGGAATAGCAAGCTTCCCACGACGGAAGCCACTTTCGCCGCTTCCTCATCATGTTTTTTTGCTAAAAGTTGGGCATAGACAGGAATGAAACTGGCGGAAAGAACCCCTTCGCCAAAAAGATTCTGCAGAAAGTTAGGTATTTTCAACGCGGCCTTAAAGGCGTCCCCGGCATCCGAGTTTCCAAAAAAGTGAGCAAAGACGCGTTCGCGGATCAAACCCGCAATCCGGCTTAAAAAAATCCCTAAACCCACCAACAGGGCATGATTTTTCACTCTTCAACCTCGGTTTCTTCTTCTTCAGTTTCATTTAACTGAATCAAAATACGCTCGGCCAGAACTCGATTGAAGCCCTTTAATTGAGCGATCTCTTCTGGCACGGCCATCTTGATTTCATCAATAGAGTTGAAGTGAGTCAAAAGAACTTTCTTTCTTTTTTCCCCCAGACCCACGACATAATCGAGTTCGCTTTCCAAAGACGTATTTTCTCGCAACTTACGATGATAGGTAATGGCAAAACGATGGGCTTCGTCACGAATTCCAGTGAGAATATGCAAAGCTTCAGCATTATGCTTAAAGATGACAGGGTTTTGGCGTCCTGGAAGGAAGAAGCGTTCTTCGGTGGATTCCACCTCTTGTTTTTGAAAGTCACTTTCGGTGCGCGCTTTGGCGAGCCCCACCACCGGAATATCGCGACGACCGATCTCTTCTAAGATCTTCACCGCCTGCGCCAACTGGCCTTTGCCTCCGTCAATCACAATTAACTGAGGATCTTCGTATTCGGTGTGTTTAAAACGTCGACTGAGGACTTCATACATCGACGCAAAATCATTGATACCCTCAACAGTCTTAATTTTATATCGACGATAGTGATCCTTCGCGGGCACCCCTTCTTCAAAAACCACTTGGGACGCCACGGTCTCGGCCCCTTGAAAGGTCGAAATATCGTAACATTCAATACGGCGAGGCAATTCTGGCAAAGAAAGTTTATTTTTAATTTCATCCAATCCCCGAAGCTTTTCTTCGGACTTGGACACATATTTTAAGAAATGAGCTTTGGCGTTTTCATGGGCCATTTCGACTAGATTTCGCCCACGCTCATCCGTTGCAAAACGCACATTCACCTTATTGCCCGAACGTTCTTTGAGGACCTCGGCCATGAGTTTCGTCAAATCGTTGCCAATATCCAAAGGCAACAACACATCATCTGGGATAAAGTTGTCTTCATAGTATTGATTCAGGAAATCCACCAGCCATTCGCGAG